>JAJYPH010000183.1 GCA_021795575.1 Bacillota bacterium | reverse complement strand
AGCACGACGGCGTCGTGGCGGAGCTGTCGGATGGCCGGTACGTCCTGTGTGAGGGATCGCGATGACGGCCCGGGGCTTTCAGTGGGACCCAGAGCGGGTGGGGGAGCGGTCGCGCCCCATCGTGGATGAGGTGTCCGCCGAGGTCGTCGCCGCCTTTCGTGCCGCGGTGGACCCGGCCGGCGAGGCGGATCCGTGCCCGCCCACGCTGCCCGTGCGGCTGCAAACCCTGGACGTGCCGGGCCTCACGCTGCCGGCGGCGGGGGTGATTCACGCGTCGCAGGAGTTTTTGTTCCCCGCCGGGCGCCCCCTCCAGGTTGGTGAGCGAGTGCAGGTGGTGGGTTGGCTTGAGAGCGTGCGCCAGCGGGCGCGCTTGGCCATCGTGGTGGTAGTGAACCAGATGACGGCGTCCGGGGCGACCCTGGACGACGACGACGGCGACGCGGCGCTGCTGGTGGAAACGCGGACGACCGTCATGGTGACCCTGCCGGAGGGAGGCGGCCCCCCATGATCGGCCAGCAGGGGTGTCCCAGTCGCCCTGAGCCCGGACAGAGCCTGGCGCCCCAGGCGCTCACCCTGACGCGGGAGGACCTGCGTCGTTATGCGGACGCGTCAGGCGACCACAATCCGATTCATTTGGACGACGACGTGGCCCGCCAGTTTGGCCTGGCGGACGGGGTCATTGCCCACGGCATGCTGGTGATGGGCCGGATCGCCACTTATGTCCAGGCGGCGCTTGGGGGGAGCGCCCCCACGTCGTTTCGCGTGCGCTTTCGCGCGCCGGTGCGGCCGGGCGTACCCCTCGTGATCACCGGGCGCGTCGTGTCCGCGGATGATGAGATCGTGGTGGTGGAGGTGGCCGTGGCACCTAAAGCGGGGGGTGGTCCGGCGGTCACGGGCACGTGGACTGGGCGCCTGGGATCCACGCATCGGCCAGCATGACGCGCCGCCGCCGGGCCAGGCCGGCGGCGGGACGCCCCTCCGGTGCCGCTGGCCGGCGTGCGGTCGGCAGACCGAGCGTCAGCGTCGACGAGGCAACCCAAGGGGCGGGGGGCGACCGTCTCGCCTCCCGCCCGTGGACGACCGTCAGGAGTTGGCCGCGGCCGACCGCGGCCTCGCGACCGATCGCCCGAGATACTGCTGCTCGATGCGCTCGAGGGTCATGCCGCGGGTCTCGCGGCCCCAGAAAGCGACCACCGTCAGCGACACGATGGCCACGGCCGCGATGATCAGAAACGAAGACCCGAGCCCCATCGTGTGCCAGGCGATCGGCACCAGCGCCGCACCCACAATGCCCCCCAGGGTGCGCGACACCGCCTCCACCGTCGACGCGCCGGTGACCCGGTAGCCGGTGGGGTACTGCTCGGCGTAGTACATCTTGAGGCCGGGGAAGGCCCCGGTGCCAAAGAACGACATGCCCATGCCGTCCGCGAGCCGCCAGCCGATGGACGGCGCGGTGGCAAACAGCACCGCCGAGGCGGCCGCCAGCCCCATGAACAGAGCAAACACCAGCTTGCGGCCCCAACGCTCCGAGAGATAGCCGTTCAACAGCTTGCCGGGAATCGCCGCCGCGGTCACCAGCGCCGCAAACGCCAGCGAGGTGGCAAACGACAGGCCCAACTGATTGAACACCGTCGGCATGTACGTCATGACCACGTAAAACATGAAGAACGTACCGGTGGCGCCCACGGCGCTGACGACCGTGGCGCCGGCGTAGCGACGCACGGTGTCGCGTGCGGAGTACCGGGGCGGATCCGGCGCGTCCGCCGCCGAAAGGTCCGCCGGCGGCAGGGGGCCGTAGGCCCGGCTTCGCTCTTCGATGCGGTCCACCGCGACCAACGCCTCGTGCTGGCGGCCCATGTGCCAGAGCCAGCGCGGCGACTCGGGCATCACCCGGCGCACCACCAGCGCGTACAGCAGCGGGAGGCCGGCCGCCACCAGGAACAGGCGCCACGAGAGAGTGGGCGCCACATGCGGCAGAATCAGGAGCCCCAACAGGGGCGCGATGAAATAACCCACCGAGAGGCAGGCATCCAGCACGCCGGACAGCCATGTGCGACGGGTGCGGCTCACAAACTCACTCACAATCGAATAGGGCAGCGGGAACACGGCGCCCATGCCGAGCCCCGCCAAGAGGCGCAGGACCACGAGCGTGTCGTAGTTCGGCGACAGGCTCGACAGCAGCGTGAGCCCGCTGTACACCAGGATGCCGTAGGTCAACAGGCGCACGCGCCCGATGCGGTCGCCAATGCGTCCCGCGGGAATCAGCCCCACCACGACGCCCACCGTCGACGAGACGGCCAAAAAGCCCACCTCGGCGGCCGTGAGGTGCCACAGGGGCTTCAAGACCGGCAGGATGACGCCGGTGGCGCCAATCGACAGGGACTCGACGAACCACGCGCCGCCGGCCACCAGCACCAGCATCCACAGATAAGGGGTCATGGGCAGCCGCTCTAGGCGGGCCACCACGCTGTGCTGCAGCGATCCGGTCGACGAACCGTTTGACGAAGCCATTTATCGTGCACCTCCTTCTGCGACGGCGGGAGCTTCGGCAACATCGAGGGCAACATGGTCGGCCGGTGCCACGGGCCGCCGCCGGTGGGGCCAGTGCCGCCGCCACCGATCCCAGGGGATCGGGATCTGCTCGCGGCCAATCGCGTACACCGCCCACGGAGTGGCGGCGATGCCGCGAACGATGAGCGCCGACACGGCGAGGGTCGCCAGCGCTGTCAACGGCGTGACGATCACGCGGGTAAACGGTCCCACCATCCACACGAAACGCGTGGTGATTTCCTCCAGTACGGCCGGGTGAATCAAGTAGATCCCGAACGAGAGATCAGCGACCCAGGTGATCGCCCAGGTGGCTTTCCGCCACCGGTTCTGGCTCTTGGCTCCCACCCACCGCTGACCGAGCCGATAAAGGGTCAAAATCACAAACAGGCTGTAAATCGGCATCAGCGGCTGAAACACGTTGGCGGCAAATGTCACCGGTTCGTGCCAGACACTGACCGCGAGCCCGTAGTACGCCGCCATCGCGAGGGCGGTGGCGACCAGACCCTTGACCAGCGTACGTCCATGACTCCGAATGTACGCCTCGATTTGGTCCAAATGCACCGCCGCCAGCGCCCCAAATACCAGGTAGAACTGATAGGTGAACACCACCTGATGGCGGTTCAGCACCATCCACAACAGCGGCTGCCCGACGCCGGTTGTCATCCAGCTGGGCGCGTACTGGAACACGACCATCATCAGGAGTTCGAGGCCGAGACTCGCCGCGAGCAGCCACCGATGGTACCCGGCGGTTTTCTTCACCAGCCAGACAAACAGCGGGAACACCAGGTAGAACTGCATCGTCACCAGCAGGTAGTACAGGTGGAACCACGCCGTCCCCTGGAGCAGATCCGGCCCCAGCTTGGACAGGTAGTACCCGATGCCGAACTTGAGCGCCCCGCCGTAGTACACGTAGTACATGCTCCACAGCACGTAGGGGATGCCCACCAGCTTGAAGCGCTTGGCCCAGAAGCTCGACAGGGGATACGACCGCCGGTAGTACACATAAAACAGCACGAAGGCGGTCATGAACATAAACACATTGCGCGTGTAGTGCAACATGTCCATGCCCAGGTTCGCCGACAGGTTGGTGGACGTGTTCGTGAACCAGATGCTGTGCACCGAGATCACGCCCAACACCGTGAGGGCGCGCAGCAGGTCCAACTCGCTGACGTGTCGGCGCTTGGGCGCCGCCGGGGCCCCTGCCAGTGCCATCAGGAGGCTCCCTTCGCCGCCAGCACCTCGGCCTTCAGGCGGAGCCGCTGAATCTTGCCCGTGGGGCCCACCGGCAGCCGGTCCACGGCATGAATGGCCACCGGCCGCTTATAGGCAGACAGCTCGCGGCGCGCCAGCGCGTCCAACGCCTCCAGCACTCCGGCGGAAGGGCCGTCTACGACGACGTAGGCCGCCACTTCCTCGCCCAGCAGGCCGTGCGGAATGCCAATGACAGCCGCCTGAGTGACCGACGGGTGCTGCAGCAGCACATCTTCGACTTCCCGGGGCGGCACCTTTTGGCCCCCCCGGTTGATGAGCTCTCGCGTCCGCCCGGTCAGGTACAGGTACCCCTCGCGGTCCTGATACCCGTGGTCGCCGGTGTAGAACCAGCCGTCGCGAAAACTTTGCACGCCCTCGCCGGCGATCACATACCGGTCCACCACCCCCGGACCCCCGATGCGCACCTCACCGGGGTCGCCCGCGCGCACCCGGACCCCATCAGGATCCACCACTTCCAGGCGCACGCCCACCGGGAGCCCTACGGACCCCGGCTTGCGGCGTCCGGGCGGCAGCGGATTGGCCGCCACCTGGCTGCCCGCCTCCGTCAGGCCGTAGGTTTCCACGATGGGGACGCCAAACCGCGACTGAAAGCGGTTCAGGTCGGGCAGAGGCAGCGGGGCTGAGGCCGAGCGGACAAACCGCACGCCCGGCAGGGAGGCGGGTCCGGGCTGGCGTCCCAAAATGCCAATCACGGCGGGTACCGCATTGATCCACGTGGGGTGGACCGCGGCCGCCACGTCCCAAAAGTCCCGCGCGTGAAACCGGTCGTCCAGCGCCAGCGTGCTGCCGGCGTACAGGGTGGCCAAGAGGCCCACCACCTGCGCGTTGATATGAAACTGCGGCAGGGTGGACAGCCCCACCTGGCCGCGCTCGAGGCGGTGGTGCTGCGCGATGTGGGTTGCCGTATGCGCCAGCCGTGCCGTGGACAGCCGCACTCCCTTGGAGTCGCCGGTGGTGCCCGACGTGAACAACAGCACCGCTCCGTGCACCGGGTCGCGCGGTGCGGGCGCACCGGCACGGGGCCGGCGCCGTTGCGGTTGAGCCCACGCCGCGGCCTCGAGCGGCCAGACCGGCACCGGACCGCTCCAGGGGGCCTCGCCGGCGACGATGGCGAGGCGCGGGTCGGCTTTTTGGGCCACCCGCGCCCGCTCACCGTCCGGCGCATCTGGGTTCATGGGCACGGCGGTGGCCCCGGCTGACAGAATGCTCAAGTAGAGTAGCGAGAAGTTGAGCCCGTTGGGCAGGGACAACAGCACCCGGTCGCCCGGGCGCACGCCGGAGCGGACCAGCGCCTGGCGCCATCCCGCCACGAGCCGTGCCGCCTCCTGATAGGTGACGCGCTGCCCGTGCCGCGCATCCCAAAGAAACAGACGGTCGGGCTCGATGGCCGCCCAGGCGGCCAAGCGCGCCTCAGGCGCCGCGCCTACCGCGCCCACGCCACCCGTGGCTCCCATGGTCTCGTCTGCTGGCATGAGGCACCTCCCATCTGGTCCGTCGGCATTACCCTGCTAGGATAACCGCCCGACCGGATGGGAGGCTTCAAGAAACCCCAAAGATTAGCTAAAGAACGGTTGAAGCCGCGCTTAGGCCCGCGTGAGGCGCCACTTGAGCGCCGGCGGCGGCACGGCGCCGGTGGTGCGCACGCCGAGCTGCTGGCTCTGGGATCCGGCGCTGACGGTGAGCGTGCCAATCCGCGTGCCCGCGGAGACCGTCTTCGGGACGGGCAGCGGGCTGAACTTCAGGTGCACCACCATGCCGGGCCACGATATGAACGAGACGCTGTGCCGCACGGTGGCGGCCACGGACGGGTGCCAGGCGGAGGTGACCCGGGCGGTTTGATGACCGGCCGCGACCACCGTGGTGGTCGTGAGCACGGAGGTGCTGGCGTTGAGCATGCTCTTGCCGGCGTTCAGCGCGCTTTGCAGGATCTGCACGCCGCCCTGGCCCAGCACCGTCGCGATAATCAACAGCCGATGCGTCCCCACCTGCCGATAGGCAGCGGCGACATAGCACCCCCCTGCCTGGGTCGTGCTGCCGGTTTTGACCCCGATGATGCCCGACTGACCCAGATCGTAGTTCACGTTGTACTGGACGCCCCCGACCGGCAGCGTCACCTGCGGCATGGCCACGATGTGTCGAAACACGGGAATGGCCATGTCGCGTTCCGCCAGCACCGTCTGATCGACGGCGGTCGACACCGTGGCGGGCGACACCCCGCTGGCATCGGCGTAGTACGTGTGGTTCATGCCCAGCTTCTTGGCCATGGCGTTCATTTGCGTCAGAAAGGCGGAATTGCTGCCCGCCACCCACTGCGCCAGCATGGTGGCGATGTTGTCCCCCGATGGCAGCAGCAGCGCCTGCAGCATCTGGCGTTCGGTCAGCACTTCCCCCTGCGTGACCGGCACCACGGAGTCTCCGTTGGCTTTGTCCTGCTGGTACAGCGCCACGTCGGCCGCGCTGACGGTGATCGACGGGCCACTTTGGCCCGTCGACAGCGGATGGGCTTTCAAGACCAAGAACGCGGTCATCAGCTTGGCCAGGCTGGCGATGGCCTGCGGACGGGTGGAGCCGGCGTGTCCCACCACGCCGATGCCCTCGACGCCCAGCGCCGACTGGCCCTGAGTGGGCCACGGGAAGCTCGCGAGCGACCCGGGCACGCGATACGTGGTGGCGGTGGTGGACTGCACGGCCAGCGCCGGCACCGGACGCAGCCACTGAACAGCCAACAGCGCCACAATGATCACCAACACGATGTAGAGGCGGTACATGACATTCTCCCCTGAGGCCGCGGACGGCTAATTTGCACGCGATGACACGGTACTACGGACGGCCGTCCCTGGCCAGCCCTGACACCGTGGTGATTCCTGGCACGTAC
>JAJYPH010000182.1 GCA_021795575.1 Bacillota bacterium | reverse complement strand
AGGAAGACCGCGATCATGCCACCTAGGGTCACATACTGGGATACCTCCGCGCTCGTGGCCACCGTGTTTGTGGAGGCGCACAGTGCAGAAGCCCGGGCCCTTGCTGGTTCCGCCGGGGTACATCTGATGTCGAGCCTCGCGTGGGCGGAGCTGCACGCCGTGCTCGCACGCGCGCGGCGCACGCGGTCGCTTCCGGAGGCCAGGGTCGACGCGATGCAGGCTGCCGTGGTCGCGGGCCCGTGGCACTATGTGAACACGGCGCCCCGCCAGGACGTCTGCCAGTCCCTCGCGCGGCGCTGGGGCCTTCGGGGAGCCGATCTCTGGCACCTCGCGCTCGCCAAGACCCTCTGGACGGATCTTCCGGAATTGACGTTCGCGGTCTATGACCACCGCTTGGCCGAAGCCGCGGCCGGCGAGGGCATCCTCACGCTGTAGTCGGCCGCCGGCCTATCCCGGCGGCCAGGTCATCAGGCGTCCACCCAGCACATGCCAGTGCAGATGATTCACGGTCTGCCCGCCGTCCGAGCCAATGTTGGACACGACCCGGTATCCCGCCGTGTCCAAGCCGCGGTCCCGGGCCACCCGCTGGACCGTGTGCAGGCAGGCCGCCACGGCCGCCCAGTCGTCGTCGTTGGTGCTGGCCAGGCTTTCGACGTGGCGTTTGGGAATCACCAGCAGGTGATGCGGGGCCCGGGGATGCAGGTCGGGAAACGCCAGCGTGTCGTCGTCCTCGTACAGCCGCTCCGCCGGCAACTTGCCGGCAACAATTTGGCAAAACAGGCAGTCCACTTGTCACGCTCCTCGAGGTGGGATTCGCCGCGCCAGCCGGCCGATCCTGCCGGCTACCAGGGGCGGTACAGGTGGCCGTACTTCGTGAGGCATTCCTTGCACAGGGTGCTTTCCAAGAAGCCGCCGGCCGCTTGCGCCAGCTCCCGCTTCACCACGGGCCGGCGGCAGATGTCGCAAAACTTCAGCTCGATCAGCTTGCCCACGGCCAACCCCCTCGTGGGGTTAGCATGACTGCGTACCAGACGCCCTATCCTAGCAGGATTTCGCCCCCGCGGCGTTCTCCTGCCAAATGGACCCCAGCAGCCAAAAAATCGCGAACGCACCGGCGTGCTCGGCGCGCAGCACGCGCGGCCCCAGTCCGGCGACCGCGTCGCAGCGCGCGATCTCTGAGCCCGCCAGGCCGCCCTCGGGGCCCACCACGAGATGCACCCGCTCCGGGCGCCCCAGCTGGGCCCATACCCCCGGCAGCGGATCCTCGGTGGGCACCAGCGCGATGCTGGGCGCCAGAGGGCACCACCGGGCCCACGAGACGGGCTCGGCAATCGCCGGCACCTGGCCCCGGCCGGACTGTTCGGTGGCTTCGGCCGCCACCGCCCGCCAGCGCTGGAGCCGGGCTGCACTGACGGTGCGCGCTATGCTGCGCGCCGACACCACCGGCTGCACGGCGTCCACGCCTGCCTCCGTGGCGCGCTGAATGAGGCCCGCCATCTGGTCACCCTTCAGCAGCGCCTGCACCAGCGACACGGCCACCGCGGGCGGGGGCGCGGCAGGCGCCGATGCCTGCAGCCGCAGGGTGGCGGAATCCTCCAGCACGGCCTGGCAGGCGTGGCCATCCAGCACGACCTGCACGACATCCCCCGGCTCCCGGCGCATCACCCGTCCCAGATAATGGACCTGCGCATCCGACAGGTGGACGCGGTCGGCCTCGCGCTGGTCGGGCGCCACCACCAGGCGAATCATGGGACCGCGAGCGCGGCCGCCACCCAGCCCTCGCGCCGTCGCACCGCCGTCGGCACCAGCCCGCCCGCCCCCAGCGCCCGCCCCACCTCCGGCCAGCGCTCCTCGATGATGCCGGACACCAACAACCGCCCTCGGGCCCGCACACGGTCGGCCAATCCGCGCCACTCGCCGAGCAGAATGTCCGCCGTCAGGTTGGCGGCCACCCCGTCCAGCGCCCGTTCACGGGTCGGCACGTCTCGGACGGTCCCCCGCCACACGGCAATCGGGGCCTCATGCGCCGCCACGTTGCGGCGGGCGGCGTCCACCGCGACCGGGTCAATGTCCACGGCACTGACGTGCGCGCCCAAGCGCCAGGCGGCCAGCGCCAAAATCCCCGACCCCGTCCCGACGTCCAGCCACCGCTGCCCGGGCCGAACGCTCTCTTCCAGCAGCCCGATCATGAGAGCTGTGGTGGCGTGCGTCCCCGTCCCGAACGCCATGCCCGGGTCGAGGCGCACGATGAGTCCGTCGGGGTCCGGGGCGGCTTCCCAGACCGGCACGATCCAGACCCGTTGGCCGGGCCGCACCGCGTGAAAAAATTTCTGCCAGGCATGGGCCCAGTCAGCATCCTGCACGGGGTGGAACGCCAACTCCCCGCCGACGCCTTCCAGCGCGGCCGCGACCCGCCGGTGGCGCGCTTCCCACTCCACACCCCCCGGGAAGTAGGCCCGCACAAATGGGCGCCCTGGCGGGAGGCCCTCGTCCACCCAGTCGGCCCGCACGGCCACGCCATCTTCGTACTCCAGGCCCTGTGCCCCCAGCGTGTAAAAGCGCGTGCTCACGTCATCCAGCCACGCGGCCAGGGCCCCGGCGCCGCCCTCCAGCGCGGCCGACGGGCAGTGGGCGGTCACGGCCCACCACGCGCCCTGGTGTCCACCCGAGCCCCCGTTAGGATCCGAGGGCATCGCGCACCCGATGAAACAAGCCCCGTCCGCCCGACGCCACCGGCTCGCCGCGCAGCTCCGCCCAGCGGCGCAAGACTTCCTGCTCCTCGTGCGACAATTTTTTCGGCACATCCAGCGCCACGTGCACTTTGAGAGCACCCCGGCCTTGCCGCCCCAGCCGCGGCAGGCCGCGCTCGGGCAGGGTCAGCACATCCCCGGGCTGGGTTCCCGGGGGCACCTTGACCGCGACGGCCCCATCCAATCCCTGAAACTCCACCTCGGCTCCGAGGCTGGCCTGGGCAAATCCCAACTTGAGCGTCCCCAGGAGGTCTGCGTGCTCCCGGCGGAAGCGCGGATGCTCCTTCACGTGCACAAACACAAAGAGATCGCCCGACGGTCCGCCCATCACCCCGGCGGCCCCTTCGCGCTGCACCCGAATGCGGGTGCCCTGCTCAACGCCCGGGGGGATTCGCACACCCACGTCCCGCACAGCGCGCACCGCCCCGCGGCCGTGGCAGGTGTGGCATGGGCGCAGAATCACCCGCCCCCGCCCCTGACACTGCGGGCACGGGCCGGTGCGCACGACCTGGCCCAAAAAGCTGTTGTGCACCTGCCGCACCTGTCCGGTGCCCCGGCACTGGCGGCACGTTTCCGTGGAACCCTTGCCCTCGCCGCCCTCGCCGTGGCAGGTGGCACAGGTCTCGGTCCGCTCCACCTTGAGCGTGCGCGTGGTGCCGGTCATCACGTCGTCCAGGTCCAAGACGACGTCGGCGCGCAGATCGTCGCCCCGCTGCGGCCCCTGCCGCGTCTGACCAGCGCCGCCAAACCCAAACATTTCAAACAGGTCTTCGATTCCGCCGGCGCCCCCGGCACCCGGGCCGCCCATGTTGCCAAAGTTGAATCCGCCGGTGCCCGGCTCCGCCTGCCCGAACCGATCGAAGCGGGCCCGCTTCTCGGGGTCGCTCAACACCTCGTAGGCCGCGTTGATTTCCTTGAACTTCTCTTCGGAGGCGGGATTGCCCCGGTTGGCGTCTGGATGATGCTGGCGGGCCAGCCGCCGATACGCCTGCTTGATAGCATCGGCCGACGCATCGCGCGGCACCCCCAGCACGTCATACGGGTCACTGACTGCCATGCTCACCCTCCTTGCGCGGGCCACGGGGCCCTCTAATTGTCGGCGGCGGCCGGGCCCGACGACACCTTGACCAAGGCGGCGCGCAGCACGCGGTCCCGCCACCGGAACCCGGCCTGATACTCGTCTAACACCGTGCCCTCGGCCGATGCGTCCGGAGTGCTCTGGATCGCCTCATGAATCGCCGGGTCAAACGGCTGGCCCGTCGTCAGCACCCGCTCCACCCCCTGGCCAGCCAATCCGTCCAGGAAGCTTTTCCGCGTCATCTCCAGTCCCTTCACCAACCCCGCGTCGACGTCGCCGGTCACCGCCTTCAGCGCCCGCTCCAGGTTGTCGTACGCGGGCAACAGCGACGTCAACAGCTCGCGAGCCACTGAGGCCCTGAGTTCCTCGCGCTCCCGCTCCACCCGCCGCCGAAAATTGTCGAAGTCGGCGGAGAGCCGCAGGAACTGGTGATGGCGCTCCTCCGCCAGAGACTCGGCCGCCTGGAGCCTCCGCGCACCCTCGTCCCCCGCGGGCGCGTCCCCCTCCCCCTCGGCCGTGGCAGCCTCCCCGAGACTCTCGTCGCCGATCTCCGCCACGGTCTCTT
The DNA here is from genome assembly GCA_021795575.1 of Bacillota bacterium. Classification (GTDB taxonomy): domain Bacteria; phylum Bacillota; class Sulfobacillia; order Sulfobacillales; family JAIMBI01; genus JAJZWV01. The sequence continues at coordinate 2,387 of JAJYPH010000182.1, read as the reverse complement.
CGATGATGTCGTCGGATCGCTTGGAGTCCCGCTGGGCCTCGTCGGCTGTCCGTTCACTCACTCGTCCCCTCACTCCTCATCCGCCCGGTCAACCGAGCGCCCGATTCCATTCCGCCGCCACCTGCTCGACGGCCGCCAGCACGTGCCCGTAATCCATGCGGCGTGGGCCCACCACCGCCACATGGCCCAGCACGTGGCCCCCCGATCGCAACGTCGCCCCGACCACGGACAGGTCATGGCCCGCCGCCTCCGCCAGCTCTTCCCCGATTCGCACCGCCAGCGCCTCGTCGCCCAACCCCGTCAGCAGCCGGCCTACGAACGTGTGCCGCGTCAACAGCTCCCACACCGCGCGAATGCGCTCCACTTCGTGAAACTCCGGGAACCCAAACAGCGTGTCAAATCCTTCGACCGTGGCCACGGGTGCCTGCTCAGTATCTCCCCCAGGCAGTACCGACAGCAACTCCTCCACCAGCGCCGCGTGGCGGCCCAGCGCCCGCTCCAAATTCGCCAGATGCACGTGGGCCACGTCGGCCAGCGGCATGCCGGAAAGCTCCCGCGACAGCACCGCCGTCATGCGCGCCAAATCCGTCGGCGCCACGTCGGCCGGGATGGACAGCACGCGGTGCGCCACCAAGCCGGTGTCCGTTTCCGCCAGCAGGGCCGCGCCACCCTCGCCCATCGGCAGCAGCTGCAGGCTCAAAAGTCGGGCGGCGGGCGGCGGCGGCATGATGACCACCGCCGGGTACCCGGTCACCCCGGACAGCAGGCGCGCGGTCTGCTGGAGGAACCACGTGGCTTCGCGCACATGGGCACGGTATGCCGCGCGAATCCGGTCCGCCTCCTGGGCCGACAGGGCGCGCCGCACCAACAGCCGATCCACATAATACCGATACCCTTTGTCGGAGGGCACGCGGCCCGCCGAGGTGTGCGGCTTGTCGAGGTACCCCCACTCTTCCAGGTCCGCCAGCTCATTGCGCAGCGTCGCCGCCGACAGGCCAAAGGCATTGCGCCGCGCCAGCGTGCGCGAGCCCACCGGCTCTGCCGACTCGAGGTACTGGTTGATGACTGCCGCGAGCACCCGCGACTTCCGACCGTCCACCACGCCACCCCCGCTCTCTGCATGGGATACGCCGGTTAGCACTCTCTCTCTGAGAGTGCTAAGTCACTGTACAACGTACCGGCGCGGCCCCCCGCTGTCAAGACCATGGCGCGCAGCGCGGATACCTCGTGATGGCGACGGCTGGCCGCGCGGGACCCGATCGGGCACGCGGCGTCATACCCAGGGGACGACCCCCACCCCCGGTTGACGAACCGGCGCGGCCGTCGCCAGGCGCTGTCCGACCCTGGCGGTGGATTCGCGGTCGTGGACCGTGCCTGGCGGTAGCGCTCACCCTGGATGCGCGCACGGGGGCGCAACCGCTCACGACCTCCTCACCGTCGACTGGGCGCGTGAGCGGACCAGGACTAACCCAAAGTCGGGCGGCAGGTGGCGGACGGAGCCATGGACGCTGCGGGGCTGCCGTATCCGCGGCGGCGGTGGTCAGCTAGGCCGATGACACCCATGCACGACGCGCGCCCCGGCCGCGCACGGCGCCCGAGACAGTTCGCCGGGTCGCGATTCATCGGGTGGAGGGCCGCGGGGGACCGGTTGCTGGCCCGTTATCATGAGTGGGGGCGCTCGCGGCTAGTCGGCCGGATCAACCCGCCGACCGGTTCCGCTATGTGGTCGATAACGCGCGGTTCGTGATTCTCCCGCGCTTCCACAACGCGAACCGGGCTCCCCCAGGGCTCGGGCTGACGCTGCGCCGTCCGCTCGGACGGGCAGGCGGTGCCTGTCCGCCCGTTATGGGCGTGTTAGACCTTCGGGGACCCGGCCCCCTGTCTCGAGACCGCCTATGCCCGTGCCGGGTTTACGTATTGGGGGGACTCCGCCGGCTTTCGCCAGGACCCGCCGCAGCGGGTGGTCCCTGCCACCGGGGCGGCACCAGGCCTGCGCACTGCTGCGCCCAGCATTTTTCACGACCGCGCTCTGGGCCTGCGGCCCGCAGGTGGACCCCAACCCCCTGCCGCGGGCCGTCGCGGTGCTCGCCGGCGCCGCGGATCACCCCCACCCAACGGCAGCGCATGCGCATGGCGGTCGGCCCCGACGCGCTGAGCACGGCGGGGGCCCCCTATCGGGCGCGCCGCCCCGCTGGCGCTGGACGGCCCGACCCTACAGCGGCCCCGCGGCACCTTTTGGGGGGTGGTGCGGCATCGACTTGCGCATTGGGTGGCCCGGCCGATGGCGGCGAGAAAGAAAACGCAAGGCCGATGGCCCACCGTTCCCCTCGACGCGACCCTCGTCACGGCGGAGGCCTGGCCTACGCCGAACACCACGGCCCCGCTCT
>JAJYPH010000181.1 GCA_021795575.1 Bacillota bacterium | reverse complement strand
ACCGAACTGCAGTGGGCGGGCACCGTGTAACCCGGAGGGTCCCGAGACCCGAGGGAGCGGGGGCGACGCCGGGTCGCCCCCGCTCTTTGCGGCCTACGCCGCGGCCAGCGAGCGTGGGACTTGCGTGGCCAAACAGTGTGGGACTCGACACCATTCCGAGGAGCTGCTTTCGTCTGTGCGGAACCAAATTCCTGTGCGTATGTATGTTCTATTGTATCCCAAAACGTACCTCACAATCGCGAGGTACACCCCTCGTTGGTGAAGGACGAGACGTCGCACTGGGTCAAGCCATCGGACGTAGTCTGTTGGTGTGGCTTGAGCCGAAGCCCCCCGGGGGAGGCATGGGGCTATGACCAGGGTCGGCCGCGTCGCACACCGCCCGGGCGTGGGTGGTGGAGCGTGAAGGGCAAGTCGAAAGGGGAACGCCATGTACGACCCACACACCCTCGAGCCAGGTGACGTCATTCTCGTGGCCGGTGTGCATTGGAGCCACGGCCTCGTGGCGGGATTGTTGGATGCGGCCATCCAGTGGGCAACGGTGAGCCCGTTTCATCACGCGGCGTTAGTAGGAGAGGGCGTCTTGATCCAGTCACTGGCCACGGTCCAGACCGGTCCGCTCGACGCTTACGCGGCGGATGGCTGGGTGTTCCACGTCGACGCCCCGAGTCGGGCATGTGCCCGCGCGGTCCAGTGGGCCATGGCACACCGTGGCAACCCGTACGGCGTGGGGGCCATCCTGGCGGATGCCCTGATGGACGTGGCTCACGTCCATCCGCCGGCCCGGTGGTGTCGACCGCGCTGGGTGACGTGCAGCGGTTTTGTTGAGCGGGCGTATTCTCGCGGTGCGGGTGTTCCCTTCACGTGGCGACCGCTGCCCAGCCCGGCCGACCTGGCTGCCAGTCCGGTGCTGGTCGGGCCGCGGCCCGTCCCCTGAGGGAGAGTCGCGCTGCCCCGTTTGCATGCCGGACACCCCGGGCGCCACGGACCCAACGCCGATTCGGAGTCGGGCCACCGCGCGGGACCCTCGGAAGCCGGGAAGATGGCATCCGCCCGTCCCGTCCCGTCCCGTCGCACGCCGACGGTGAGCGCTGACCCCACTGACCCCAGAGGGAGTTACACCCGGTGCCATCGGGTGGACCATGCCACGAGGCGGCCATCGGGGTCGAGGCGCACCTCGTCGGGCGCCAATTCACCCCGCGCGACGCTGTAGCGAGTGCCGGCCGCGTCGCCCGAGTCGCTCTGGTACGCGAGGTGCTGAACCTCGAGCGCCAACGCCAACCCGCTGATGCGCACGAGCGGCAGGGTAGCGCGCGTGCCGAAGTCCAAACCCAAGCGCGACAGCGGCCACACGGCGGCCTGTGGAGAGCACCAGAACGAAAGATCCCGGCAACCCGTGAGCTCCATCACCGGGACGCCGTGACGGAACCAGTGGCCAAATCCATCGGCGGTGAGCGTGAGTTCTGTAGCTCCATCGGTCGTGACGGCTTGGATGTCGGCACGCCGAATGGTGCCGGCCGGGTGCAGCAGGACGTCGTAGTCGAACCGAAAGGGGACGGTGTCCCGGGTCCCCGTGCTGAGGACCACGCCCCGGTAGCGGCGGGGTGCTTCGGCACGGTGTTCCGTCAGCTGCTCCAACGATTCGCCGTGGGCATCGCGATACCAGGCCCGCCAAACGGTTTCTTTGGCCATGATGTGCCTCCCCGGTGTCGTTTGGTGTCAGCTGACCCGATCTTAGCATGGCGGTCGACCTGTCGGGCGCCCATGGCGCGACTGTGGCCACCGGGGCCCTGCCGTCGAGAATGCCGCCGACCCAGCGCGGCGTGGCCGTGGGCGGCGGGGTGCGCGTCGGGATGTGTGCGAACGACGGCCTTCAGGCGGACACCAGGGATGACGATGGATGGAATCGGCCGGCAGCCCCGCGCGGAATCCGGCGCGGTCTGCGCGGGTCCATGAGGAGCCCGCGGTCGCGGACGCCGCCGGACCTTGCCGACACCATCCCATCGTGGTTAGGCCGGAGGTGCCCGCCGCATGGTGATCGACGCAGGGATGGGCACCCTCAGTCCGGCTCGGCACCCTCCCCGGCCGGCCCGGACCACTGGGGCAGGGTGACGGTGGCGATGGTGAGCCTCCCCCCACTCCGCAGCGAAAGCTCGCCACCATGCTGGCGCACCCAAAACTGCGCAATGGCCAGGCCCAATCCGCTGCCCCCGCGGGCAGGATCCCGCTCCACAAACGGTTCGGTCAGGCGGCGCAGTTGAGACGGCGGAACATCGGGACCGTGGTTGGCCACGTGGATGAGCAGGCTCGGCCCGTCGGCGGCCACGCTGACCGTAATCTCCCGGCCCACCTCGCCATAGCGGATGGCGTTGTGCAGCAGGTTGCCCAGCACCGTGTCCATCCGATCGGGGTCGACCGTCGCGATCATCCCGGAGGCTGCCCGCACGGCGAGCGTCATGCCGGACACGTTGGCCAGGGGCGCAAAGCGGTCCACGACGCGGCGTGCGAGCTGCCCGACGTCGACGGGCTCTTGACGCGTCGCGGGGGTTCGACCCAGGGTGGCCCCAGCCAGCAGCAGCACGTCTTCCACCAGGCGATGCAGGCGGGACAAATCGGTCTGGAGGGCGCCCAGCCGCTCGGCATCCACCGGCACCACACCCGCGAGCATCCCCTCCACCTGGGCGATGAGGGCTGCGAGCGGAGTCCGCAGGTCGTGTGCCACGGCGGCCAGAAAGGTTTCGCGCTGTGTGGCCGCCTGCTGGAGATCCTGAGCCATCTGACGCAGAGCGTAGGCCAACTCACCCCAATCGTCCGATGCGGACACGACCGGGTCGGGGGGCGTTTCCCCGCGGCCCACCTGGCGCGTAAAGTCCCGCAGCCGCGTGAGTTGCGCCGACCACCGGGACACGCCGTGAGTGGCGACCGAACCAGCGAGCAGCACCGCGGATCCGGCCGCGACCGTGGTGATCCCCGCCAATGGAGCGAATCTTGCCCAGGACAGCGCCACCGGCCCCACCGTGCGCAGGATCAATGCCACCCCGATGAGGGTGCCGAGGACCGTCAGGGCGCCCACCCCAAGGGTGGCGGACCAGATGAGCCGCCGTACCGGGTGCATGCCGCTCACGCCGGGCCGGACCGTGCGCGCAGGCGATACCCCACGCCACGCACCGTTTCAATAAAGCGCGGCTTTTCGGCCACGTCGCCCAATTTCCGACGCAAGCGGCCGATGTGCACGTCCACCACCCGGCCGGCGGCGGCATCGGCGGCCCCCCACACCAGGTCCGCCAGCTGGTCGCGGGTGAAGACGCGGCCGGGCCGGCGCAACAGGGTGTGCAGCAGCTGGAACTCCAGGGCCGAGAGTTCGAGCCGCTGACCGTCCAGCCACGCCTCGTGCGTGTCCACGTCGATCGCGAGGCCGTTAGAGGCAATGCTCGTCGATGGTTCGCTGGGTTGCTTGTGGCCGCGCGGGCGACGCAAGAGCGCCTGGCACCGCGCCAGCAGCTCCCCGGGGCTAAAGGGTTTGACCACGTAGTCGTCAGCCCCGCGGGTCAGGCCGGCAATGCGGTCCGCTTCCGCGTCCCTGGCGGTGAGCAGCACCACGTAGGCATCACCGGCCTGCCGAATCGCATCCAAGACGGTCCAGCCGCTCGCGTCGGGCAGCATTAAGTCCAGCACCACCACATCGGGGTGGTGCGCATAAAACTGGTCCAAGCCCGTTTGGGCGTCGGTGCCCACGACGACCGACCATCCGAGCGCCTCGCCATACGCCGCCACCAAGTCCCGCAACGTCTCGTCATCGTCGATGACCAGAAGCGTGGCCAAATCCTTAGCCTCCTTCGCGGTGGGCGCGGGCGTCGTCCGGCCCACCCCAACCGTTACCGACAGTTTACGCAAGGTTTACCGCCGTGTGGCCGGGCCGTTACGTGCGTCCGTTACGATGACTACGAGGGGGCGGGTCCCAATGTTTGGCTCCATGTACGGGATGATGGTGGTGGGGGCCCTGCTCTGGCTCGTGATTCTGGCCGGCGCCGGGATTCTTCTCTACGTGGTGGTGCGGTCGTTGAGCGGACCCGCCCGGGCATCGCCCGACGAAGACGACCCGCTGGCGATCGCGCAGATTCGGTATGCGCGGGGCGAGCTGACACGGGAACAGTACGAGGAGATGTGCCGGGTTCTCTCGGGGTAGCCGTTGGATCCGTCGTGAGGGGTGCGTCGTCGGTCCGCGGTCGCATCGTCAGCCCAGCGGTCGGAACCCTCGGGCGCTCGACAGCAGGCGTCTACAACACAAGGAGGGGTTGTGCATGATGGGATATGGTGGCAACGGAAGCTTTTTTCTCGGCGGCGGGCTCATGGGGCTCGCGTGGCTCTTGATTGTGGCCGGCGTCGTCGTGCTGACGATTTGGGTGGTGCAGGCGATCGTCAGGCGGAGTGGGCCAGGCGTACAGGCCGCCCCGACGGACCCGCTGACGGCCCTGCAGTTGCGGTTGGCGCGTGGCGAGATCACGCTGGACGAATATGAGAGCGTGCGCGCCCGCATGGGCCGCTGAGGCGGTACGCGGTTGTGGGGGGAGGCGGCACGCCGAAGCGGCCGCCGGCGAAGGGAGGAACACGGGATGACGGGACAGAGCGGACAGAGCGGATGGCTTGTGGGCGTGGGATTGCTGGCGGCCGGGGTGCTGGCAGGAATCGTCGCGGTCACCCAAGGCGCGGTGCCCGGTGCCTCGGGTACCGGCGGGACGCCTGGGGGAATCGGCCCGGGTGTCGGCGGGATGATGGGGAGTGGCGCGGTGGTCGCCATGGGCCGTGTCGGTTCGGGCGGTTCAAACATGATGGGCGGCGGCCCGTCGGCCGATCGGGCAACCTGGACGCCCTCTCAGGTTCAGAGCGCGGTGCGCGCCAGCGAACAGGGGGTGACCATCAACCGGGCGACCAACACCATCACCTATCAGGGGCGTCACGATCTGCTGGTGCCCTTGGCGGCGCCCGCCGCGCTGCACTTAAAGGGCATGCAGTGGGAGATTGATGGGCTCATCAACCCGACCGTTGTGGTGCCGACCGGGGCGCGGGTGACTGTCGACCTCGTCAACGCGGACCAAGGCTATCTGCACGGCTTCGAGGTGACCACCGCGCGCCCGCCCTTCGGCGAAATGGCGATGATGCAGGGAACCGTACCGTTTCCCGGCGGGCTCATCCTGCCGATTCCCCCGGAGTCGCACGGCGGGGCCCCGCACGCGCAGACGGTCTTTACCGCGGCAGCGGCCGGCACCTATTCGTACATCTGCCCCGTGCCCGGCCACGCGGCCATGGGGATGGCCGGCACCCTGAGGGTCTCGTAGGATGCCCGACAGTCGGGGCGATGCGACCCCGCACCGGATGACGGTGGACCATCCGTGGTTCAGCCGGTGGTATGTCCGAACGGAGCAGGCCGTGGAACGCGCGGTCGGCGACGCCCGTCGAGCCCAAAACGCAGCCGCCCTGGGCAGGACCTTGATTGTTGGGGCGGGGACCGGGTTGGATGTGCCTGCCCTGGGTCCCGGCGCGACGGATGTCGTGCTGTTGGAGCCAGACGCCACGATGCGGGAGATCCTGGCGCAGCGCTACCCGGCCTTGCGCCTCGTCGGGGAACCCGCCGAAGCGATGCGCTTGGAGCCGGGCAGCATGGACACGGTCATCAGCAGCTTGGTGCTGTGCAGCGTCTCGGATCTGCGCCAAGTTTTGGATGAGATTCTCCGCGTGCTGCGCCCTGGGGGTCAATACCTATTTATGGAACACGTGGCCAACCCCCGCTGGCTGGCGAGCGCGGTGCAGCGCGCGGTGGACCCGCTGTGGCATCGGATGGGCGGGGGATGCCATTTGACCCGCGATGTGGCGCTCGCGCTTGCCGAGTCCGCCCTGCAGCCCGATTGGCTCGAACCGGTCCACCGTGGGGGGCTCCTGCCCGTCATCCGGGGCCGGGCGACAAGTCCCGGAGGTTGACGCCGGCAGCGGTCGTGGCCCCGAGAGGTTCTCGGAATCAGGAGGAGGGTTCACAGTCATGACATCTCAACACCGATCGCGGCGGGTCGCTCTGTTCCTGGCGGTGTTTATGGGGCTGGCACTGCTCGGCATGGGAGTGGGCGTCCTGCGGACGGCCACCACGGGCACCCCGGTGGCGGCCACGCCGGGGCTGCACGTGGGTGCCAGCGCCCCCGCGCTGGCACTGCCCGCGACCAATGGCCACCAGCTTGGTCTCACAACCTACCGGAGCCACCCGGTCGTGCTCTTCTTCTATGAAGCGGCGACCTGAACGGCCTGTCAGCAGCAACTCGTGCAGTTGCAGCAATCTTCGGGGGCGATCCGTGCCCTGGGGGGCCGCGTGGTCGCCGTCAGTACAGATCCCGTGGCCGTCTCTCGGGCGTTGGCCCAACGGTTGCATCTTGCCTTTCCCATCCTCAGCGACGGGGCGGGGCGACTGGGTTCCGCGTTTGGCGTGTTTGGCACGATGGGGCCTGTCGACGGCCATTCGGTCTTCATCCTCGGGCGCCGGGGCCACGTACGCTGGAAGCGCACAGCGTTCCAGACGATGCACGTACCGGTGTCCGCGATCCTGGCGGCTCTGCGGGCCGTGAGCGGGCGGTGACCTCGCGACTTGTCGGGACGCCCTGGATGATGCGGCGGCCCTCGTGCGGGAGTGTCGGGCCAAACCCGTGTGGAGCCGGGCTTTCACCTGCTGAAGGGTCCCACGTTCAACGAGGGTGTCGTCCGGAAGCAACCCGGACGTATCACCGCGTTGGATTGCGTGATGGGG
>JAJYPH010000025.1 GCA_021795575.1 Bacillota bacterium | reverse complement strand
GCCGGTGGCGTGGCCGCGCTCGCGGCCGTCGCGGCGATGGTGCTGGGCGCCATCCTGTCGGCGGGCCCGGGCGGCGTCCGGCACCTCGGTCCCATTGCTCTGATGCTGGCGAGCGACGTGGCCCTGGCTTTGGGTCGCCACCTGGACGCGGCCGCGCCCCAAGGGTCCGTGCTGGCGTACGCCGCCAGCGTCTATACGGTGGTGGCCCTATTGCTGGCGGGGCTGGTGTGGGTGGTGGGGGGCGGGGGGCTGGTGTGGCAGCGGCTGGCGCAGCGGCCGGGCTGGTCTGCCCTGGCAGGGCTCTCGAACGGTGCCGCCTACGTGACGCTGGTGGCGCTGCTGGTCCATTGGCCCCCGTATCTCATCGAGGCGTTGTCGGGCATAGCCGGCGTGCTGACCGCCCTGCTGGGCGTTCTGTGGTTCCACGAGGCGGACGGCGCGCGCCGGCTGGCGGGCGCGGCGCTGGTGGCCGGCGGTGCGGCGGTGTTGGTGATGCTGGCGCTCCACACCACACCGCTTCCGGTACAATAGACGGAGCTTTTCGAGGGAGGTGGCCCCGACGACCGCATCCAACGCCAACCCGACCCCCCACGTCGAACGCATTCCGCCGGGGCAAACCGTGACCAAGTTGTTTCCGGTGCTGCATGCGGGCACGGTGCCGGACGTGCCGCTCGCGACCTGGCGCTTTCGGGTGTTTGGCCATGTGGAGACGCCGCTGGAACTCACCTGGGAGGACATGCTGGGGCTGCCCAGCCAAGCCCTGCACACCGACATTCACTGCGTGACCGGCTGGAGCAAGCTGGACACGGACTGGGAAGGCATCCCCACGCGTGCGCTCTGGGAGCGCATCAAGCCCCAGGACGGGGTCACCCACGTCCTGGTGCACGCCCACCCGGACTTTACGACGAATCTGACCCTGGAGGATTTTTTGGCGCCCACCAGCATGTTTGCGCATCGGTTTGGCGGCGCGCCCCTGGAGCCGGTGCATGGCGGACCGATGCGGCTGGTGGTGACGCACCGCTACTTTTGGAAAAGTGCCAAGTGGGTGTCGGGCATCGAGCTCATCACCGCCGATCGGCCAGGGTTCTGGGAAGACCGGGGATACCACATGCGCGGCGACCCGTGGCGGGAGGAGCGGTATTGGTAGCGGCGGACTACCAGTCAAACTGCGTCTGGGTGCCCGGCCGCGGCGCCAGATGGTCGCGAAACCAGCGGGCGCCGTCGACGGCGTAGCTCCCGTAGTTGTTGTTCATGAGCACGTGCACCTCCGACGCCTGCTGGGCGAGGCGCGTCAAATCGGGAACCCGGGCGGCCAACTCGTCGGGAGTGTACCAGTAGCGAAAGCGCTCCTGACTGGTGGCCAGCCCCGGCGCCGACCACGTCTGGGCATTGCGGCCGTGAAACCGCACATAGGCCAGTGCCGGCAGAGCCACGGTCGGGTGCCACGGGGGAGCCGTCTCGGGCCCCACGGGGGCGTCCACCACGACTTCGGCCGCGCCCAGGGCGTTGAGCCACGCCGTCAGGGCGGCGGCGTCCTCGTACCAGCTGACGTGGCGAAACTCCACGGCGGTGGTCAGGGGAGCCAGGCGAGCGACGGCCGCCGTCGTCTTGGCCTCGTTGGCCGTAGTGCGCCGGTGCCACGGGGGCCACTGCAGGAGGACGGCCCCGAGCCGGCCCGCCTGGCGGATCCGCTCCGCCAGGGCGGTGAACTGCTGTTCTTCGGCGGGGTTGGCCGCGCGATGGCCGGTGGTGCTGCCCGGCGCCTTCAGGTCGAACCGGAAGTCTTCCGGGACGGCGGCCAGCCACCGGTCCGCCAGCGAAAGGGACAGCGGTCCGTAGAAGGGCGCGTCCACTTCGACCAGGTTGAACTGCCCCGCGTAATAGGCAAGCCGCTCGGCGGGCTTGACGCCTTTGGGATAGAGCCCCTGGTGGTCGGTGAAGGCACACGTGCCCACGCGCATCATGACGGATCGGCCGGGCGCCGGGCGCCCGATGCTCCGATGCCCTGTCGGTCGTTCACCCTGCTCATGATGCTGTTGTACACCGTGGCCGCCGCGGGGCCAAGGGCATGCGGCCGGTGAGGCCCCGGGGCCCGCTGAATGGGCGCGCGGAGGACCGCCAAGCAACGTGGCCGGGGCTCCGACGGGGTGACGAACCGTCCTCCAGCCGCGCTGGATAGTCGGACCCGGTTGAGCCCGGCGGAGCGTCGCCGAGCGGGTCCAGGGGTGGCGCGTCGGTGGCCCGTGCGCAAGGGCGTCGTCGACGGGCGGACGGGCCCGGTGGGAGGTGGGTCTCCTGGGTGCTCGCCGTGACGATGCGGTCAGAGCTCCCCCGCACCGTCCCACGCGGGAGAGCCCCGGGGGCTGGCGCTGCCCGCCGCCCGTCTCGGGCGCGGTCCGCTGACGGAACCGTGCAGACTGGCTGTGCCCGCCACGGGTGGGTACTCGGCACTTGGCCTGGATGAGCACCAGGGACGCTCGCCGCAGTCCCAGTAGGCACGGCGTCGGCCTGAACGGGGGATCCGCGCCTCGCCGCATGAGGGGGCCGCAGCGCGGCTTGCGCGCTCAGGACGCCGACGAGGTCGCTTCGGCGTTCCCAGGGAATGACGCGGGACACTCCGTCCAACTGTCCCCGGACAACGGAGGGCAGCTGCATGTGGGGGCGCAGGAGCGTGATGCGCTGACTCTCGGGCCAACCGAACCGGACTGAACTCCAGGTGCCCACGGTGGCCAGCGCCGCGCTCTGGGCCCATCGAGCTGGCGTCGAGACGGTCTTGATGAACGCCTGGGCGCGAGGCACAGAGAAGTCGAACGTGAGTTGGGCATCGGCAGTGGTCACACGGTGCTGCGCGGGAGGCCACGTGAACTTCCTCGTGCAAAAAGCCTTTAACCATCTCACGTAAAATGGGCCGGCGGCGCCACGGGGCGGCCGCACCACGCTCGGACAGGCGGAGAATGGCCTGAAGCCGGTTTATCAAGTGGGTCGCACTCCGCGGCGCCGAGACGAGCAACTCGCCGTCCGTGAATTGGACGTCGGTGTCCTGCAGACCAATCTCGAACGGCGTGAGCCACGGGGATGCACCCAAGTGAACACCCCCCGCTATCAGACGATGGACGGTCTCCGCCATGTCGGTGAGGCACGCGCGCCGGGTATCGAAAAAGACGGGAAGCTCATCCCCATCACTCAACGCGAAGGGTGTCTCGATGCCCACGACGCCCCGTCCCAGCCCTGGGCTCGGTACGCACCGAAGGCTGTCGGGCAGCTGGGCGAGCCACGCATCCACGCTCGCGCATTCGCTCACGCCTCAAAGTTGCCTTGAATCGTGGGTGTGCCCAGCATGTCCCGCTCGAACAGCACGCGGCTCTCGTCGAGAAAGGCGGGTAGGGCATCGCCAAAAAGTGTCCGGCATCTCGCCCTGGACGTAGGCAATTTGGTCGCGCCACTCGTCATCCCACTGATGCTTGTGAATGGGCCCAACCGCTTCGCCGCCAGTGTCGGGAGGATTCCGATGACGGTGACGTTGACGGTGACGATGACGGTGACGATGACGGTGACGATGACGGTGACGATGATGACTTCGCCAGCAGAGGCGGCTAATGGGTCCCGGTAGCCGGCCAGGCGATCCAGCGTCTCACGATCTTGCGACTCGTCCCGTTGAATGCGGGGGTCGCCCGCCCCCGAGACCCCGGAGCCGTCGAGCGACCGGGTGTGGGCGTCCACTCGCCACCGCAGCGAAGGTCTCCTGCCGCAGCGGCCGCAGCCCCCCCTGCTTCCCACGGGCGTCTGGGGGTGTGCCGTGGCGCCGGCACGGCGCACGCCCGCAGGCTTGACACGTAAAGCCGGCGCAGTGGCCGCGACCGTGAAGGTCCCCCCTGGCAGCCCGGGAGAAGAGTCACCGCCTGCGCGTCGCGTCCAGCGCGGTGTGTGAGGCCCGGCGTCCTGGTGGTAGACGGGGGGCAGATGAACCGGGGCCCGTGGAGTGCGCCCCGCCGCCTCCCGTGCCCGAGGGGGACCCAAGGCGGCGCGGCGAAAAGCGATAAACTGAGATGAGGGCGCACGTCCACCGACCGCGAGAGGAGCGTCACGATGAAAATTTACACACGCACCGGCGACCAGGGGGACACAAGCCTCTGGGGCGTGGCGGGCGAGAAGCGGGTCGCCAAGGACAGCGCCCGGGTCGAAGCCTATGGCACAGTAGATGAAGCGAACGCGGCTCTGGGGCTGGCGCGGTCCCAGTTGGATGGCGGGCCGCTGGACGGGCTCCTGGAGACGATTCAGCACCGCCTGTTCAGCCTCGGATCGGACTTGGCCACGGAAAATCCACGCCGGCAGCATCACGTGGAAGAGGCCGACGTCGTGGCGTTGGAGCAGGCCATTGACGCGTATGACGCCCAGCTCCCGGCCTTAAGGCAGTTCGTGCTGCCGGCGGGTGCGCCCGCGTCCGCCTCGCTGCACGTGGCGCGGACCGTCGTGCGGCGGGCGGAGCGGCGGGTCGTGGCGCTGTATCGCCTCGAGCCCGGTCCTGCGGTGCACGTACGCTATCTGAACCGGTTGTCGGACCTGCTGTTCACGCTGGCCCGGGTGGTGAACCACGAGCGTGGGCGCGGCGACGTGCCGGCGGTGTTTTGAGGATGGGGGACCGGGAACCGCCCGAAGCCGCGCCCTTCACGCCCGCCAGGGCCGACGCGCTGTTGCCGCGCCTGGCCACGATGCTGACCCATCTGCAGCATCTGCAGGCCGAGGCCCGGCGCCGCTATGAAGAGATGGGCTCCATCCGGGCGGTGGGCGTGGGACCGGACGGGCGTCTCGTGATGGAGGCGGATTTCCAGCTGGCGCGGGGAGACTTCAAGGCGCGCGTGGACGAAGCCAAGGCGGTCTTGGCTGAACTGAACGGTCTGGGCTGTCGACTGACGGACGTGGATCTTGGCCTGGTGGACTTCCCCGCTCACGTCGCGGGCGAGCCTGTGTACCTGTGCTGGCGGCTCGGGGAGCCGCGAGTCGCCTACTATCACCGGCGCGGCGAGGGCTTCGCCCACCGGCGGCCGCTCTAAGGGCCGGCCAAGCCCAAGCGGTCCGCGATGGGACCGAGCGCCTCCAGGATGACCTCGACCAGCTCCGGCACCTCCAGGGCCAGGCCGTGCGCCCCGCCATACACGTCTTCCCGGTTCACCCCGCGAGCAAAACTTTTGTCCTTCACCTTTTTCATGACCGAGGCCGCGGTCACCTGGGAGAGGTCCCGGCCCTTGACAAGCGCCACGGCCACCACCAGTCCGGTCAGCTCGTCGGCCGCGTAAATCGACTTCTTCAGCAGGGTGTCGCGCAAGAGGCCGTTTTCCGTGACGTGGGACTGTATGGCCTCAATGACCAGCGGGGGGAAGCCAGCGTCAGCCAGAATGCGACCCCCGGCAATGGTGTGCGTGCCCACCTCGGGATAGCGTTCATAGTCAAAGTCATGCAACAGCCCGACCAACCCGTACAAATCCGGATCTTCCCCATGCCGCGACGCCAGCGCGCGCATTACCGCCTCCACTGCCAGCCCGTGCGCCCGCAGCGCGGGACTCTCGGTGTAGCGGGTCAACAGCGACCACGCGGCCTCGCGGCTGGGCAGCGAACACCCCGTCGCATCCGTACTCATCGCGAGCCTCCTCCCGGTGGGTCCCCGTTGTCGGGCAGCCGTGCTCCCCTGTCGGGATCTTAACAGAGGCGCCCGCGTCTGGCCAAGGCGCGGTGCGGGCGGGCGCCGCTTTGACCCGGGCTTCGGAGCCCGGTAGACTGGGCGCAATGTCGCCGGTGGGCTGGCGGCCCTCGGGGAGGGGCCCCAAGGGACGAGGGATGCAGACGTTGCAGAGGGAGATGGCGGTGGGACACGACGATGCGGTGGACATCACCATGGTGGGTGCGGGCCCGGTGGGCCTGTACGGCATGTATTCGGCGGGTCTGCATGGACTCACCGCCCGCATCTTTGACCGCCTGCCCGTGGAGGGGGGGCAGCTGGCGGCCCTGTACCCCGAGAAGCAGATTTATGACGTGGCGGGATTTCCCCGCGTGACGGCCGCGCAGCTGGTGGAACGACTGAGCCGCCAGGCGGACTCCTTCGGTCATGACTATCATCTGGCGGAGGAACTGACGGGCCTGGTGCGGGACCCCGACCGGGATGGCTGGTGGGTGGAGACGCCCCGCGGGCGCTACGCGACGCGGCGCGTCGTGGTGACGGCGGGCATCGGCCAATTTTCTCCCCGCCGGCTGCCGGTGCCGGCGTTGGACGCGGCCGAGGGACACGGGGTGCACTACGTCGTGGGGCCCCTCAAGAATTTTGAGGGGCGACGGGTGCTGGTGGTGGGCGGGGGCAACTCCGCCGCCGACTGGGCGCTGAACGTACGGGATCGCGCGGAGCGCGTGGCGGTCGTGCACCGGCGTGGGGATCTGCAGTGCCATCGCGAGTCTGCGCGGCAGATTCTGCGGCCGGGCGCGTTCGACCTGTATTGGCACCAAGAGCTCGTCGGGGTGCGGATGGAGGAGAACCGCGTGGCGGCGGCCCGCCTGCACGACGTGAACACCGGCGCCGATCACTGGGTTCCGACCGACGACATCATTGTGGCCATTGGCCTGGTGAGCGATTTAGGCCCCCTGGCACACCTGGGCCTCGAGCTCCAAGGGGGCGAAGTCCCCGTAAAGTCGACGGGGGAAAGCGGCCTGCCGGGCGTGTACGCGGCGGGCGACATCGCCACGTATCCCGGCAAGGTCAAGCTCATTGCCACGGGGTTTGGCGAGGTGGCCACCGCCGTGTACCACGCGGCCGCCAGCCTCAGGTAGCGGACAGAGCGGGGACCGGCGGAAAGGGCCACGGCTGCCCGCACCACTCCTGAAACCGCCGCTGGGCCGTATCCCCCGCGTTTTTATCCGGCGTGAGTCGTCCGCTGTCCGGGCGCGGGGCCTGAAGCTCCAGGGTGGTGCGCTCCAGCACACCCCGCCGCGCGCAGTGAACCGCCACACACTGGCCGGGTTGCCATGCCGCCATCTGATCCCCGAAGTGCGCCGGATCGACGCGAAACCGGTCCCACCCCACCAGTTCGTCTCCCGGTGCCAGGCCGGCCTGCTCCCCGGGGCTCGCCGCTTCCACCCGGGTGACGACCAGGCGGCCGTCCTGGATGGCGGTGGTGAGGCCGGTGAACGGCGGGGCGTCGGCGGCCGGGGCGGGCTCTTCGTACTGGAGGCCCACAGTGGCCAGGACCGTCAGTGCCAGGTCGCCGGGCCGGTGCACGTGGTCGCGGAAGAACGTGGTGAGCGTGGGACCGCCGATCTCCACCGCAAGCGCCTCGGGCGCGTCTTCGGGGTAGCCGTTCGGGTACCGCTGCCACAGCGCGGACAAGAGGCTGTCCAGGGAGGCGCGGCCGCCCGTGGCGTCGCGCAGCGTGAGGTCCAAGAGCCAGCTCACCAGCGCACCCCGCGCGTAGTAGGACACCGTCGCGTTGGGCGAATGCGCGTCCGCCCGATACAGCTTGATCCAGGCATCCCGGGAGGCCTCGGCCAGCGACTGGTGCAGCCGACCGGGCCGCCATCGGTCCTGGTGAACTTGGCGCCCCAAGTGCTTCAACAGGTCTATCGCGGGCGTCAATCCGGCGCGCGCCGGCAGCAGGGCCGCATAGTAATCCGTCCCGCCCTCGGCCAGCCAGAGGTTTTCGGTGTAAGCCTCGCGCGTGTAGTCAAACGGGCCCAGCACCGAGGGATGCAGCCGCTTAATGTTCCACGCGTGAAAATACTCGTGGGCAAACAGATGCAGGACGCGCTGCCGGCGCTCGGCCGCCGGCAGGAAGCGGGGCAGCATCATGACGGCGGAGTTTTTGTGCTCCAGCCCCCCGCCTCCCCGATCCGTCTGCATCAGCAGGAACAGGTAGCGTGCATAAGGCAGGCCCCCGAACACGGCCGCCGCGTGCGGAACCAGGCGGGCCAGGTCTGCCGCCAACGTCGGCAGGTCCAACAGACTCGGGCCCGTGACCACCACGTCGTGGGGCACCCCGTCCACGTCAAACGGCTGCACGGTCGGGGTCCCCAGCACGATGGGGCAGTCCACCAGCTCGTCGTAGTCCGCGAACCGGAACCGCGGCCCGGAGGGAGATGCCGACTCACTTGCCGGGACGAGGCCCGTATACGCCCGCCAGCCGGCTGGCAGCGTGAGGTGGAGGGTCCCGGGCTCGTGCTGGTGGCCGACGGCGTACATGAACACGCTGGTGCCGTTCAGGAGCCCCTGCTGCGTGTCCAGGTGGCTGGTGCGCACCGTGAGCTCATGGGCGTAGACCGTGTAGTGCAGCACCACCGGTCCCCCGGTCGGCACCGTCACGCGCCACGTGAGCTTGTCCGACTTGGTGACGGTGAGCGCGTGGCCGGCCCCGTCGGTCGCCGCCACGTCATCCACCTGGCGGGCGTACTCGCGCATCAGATACGAGCCCGGCGTCCAGCTGGGCATCTGCCAGCACCATTCCCCCGGTGGCACCGGGTCGCAGGTGAGGCTTACGTGAAACAAGTGGGTGGCCGGGTCAGGAATCGACACCGCGTAATGAAGGTGCATGAGTCTTGGGGCCCCCTGTCCTGGTTGCGTTGTCGTATGGTTCGGCGCGTGGCTGGCCGCGCGACGCGGCACGGGCGCCGGCGGCCGCGCGGTGCGGTCAGCATAGCACGCGAGCGCGGACCCACCGTCACCGGGGCGTGCTAGACTTGACCCGACGACCGCGGCTGCCGCGGCAGCACGAGAGGAGAGAGATTGTGGCGACCACGAACACCCAGCGGACCACATTGGCTCAACTGGACATGGCTCCCGGCAAGAAGACGCGCCTCTACCGTCTGCTGTATCAGGCGGGACCCGCCAACGGCACCTTGATGGTGCTGCCCATTGACCAGGGGCTGGAGCACGGCCCGCGCGACTTTTTGGACGCCCCCGACAGCGCCGACCCCGAGTTTCAGTTTCGCCTGGCAGTTGAAGGCCGCTACTCGGCCATTGCCTGCCAGATTGGTCTCGCAGCCAAGTACTACCCCCGCTATGCGGGCCAGGTGCCCCTGATCCTCAAGCTGAATGGCAAGACCGAGATTCCCAGCGACCACCAGCCGCTCTCGCCCCTGCTGGCGAGCGTGGAGGACGCCGTGCGCCTGGGCGCCGATGCGGTGGGGTACACGCTGTATGTGGGCTCACCTCTGCAGGACCGAGACTTCCAGCAGATGGCGCGCGTGCGCCAGGATGCCGAGCGATTCGGTCTGCCGGTCGTGGTGTGGTCCTACCCACGCGGCGAGGCGGTCGACGCCCGCGGCGGCAAGGATACGGTGTACGCCATCGCCTACGCGAGCCGCGTGGCCCTGGAGGTGGGCGCCGAGATCATCAAGCTGAACGCCCCCAGCATCACCCCCGAAAAGTTGGCGCAGGCGCCCAAAGCGTACCAGCGGCCCTGGACCGAACAGGAGGCGCTGGCGCACGTCGTGGGCTCGGCCGGCCGTGCCCTGGTGATTTTTGCCGGTGGGGAACGGGGAAGCCACGAAGCGATGCTGGAGAAGGCGCGCGCTTGCATGGAGGCGGGCGCCACGGGCCTGATTTTCGGGCGGAACGTCTGGCAGCGGCCCAAGGCCGAGGCGCTGGCGGCCACTCGCGACATCCACGCCGTCCTGGCCGACTTCGGCGCCTAGCGGGACCCCTCGGCCGCCGGCTGAATAGCCTGGCGAGTCCGGGAGGGATGCGCGTGGGCAACGCCGCGGACGGACAGTGGATCAAAAAGCCGGGCCGGGAGGTGGCGGCCGAGCGGTACGAGCGGTATGCGGTTGTGACGCATCTGGTCCGTCCGGGCGAGCGGCTGGCGCAGACGCTGGCCCCGTACGTGGCCGGACGGGTGGGATCCCACGACGTGGTGGCCGTGGGCGAAAAAATTGTGGCCATCGCGGAAGGGCGGGCCGTTCTGTTGCGTGCGGTTACGCCGGGGTGGCTTGCCCGATGGCTCGCGAGCCGGGTGAGTCAGCCGGGCCATGGGCTGGGCCTGCGCCGCCCCGAGACGATGGAGATGGCCATCCGCGAGGCGGGCTGGCCGCGGATTCTCTTGGCCGCGGCCGTGGGGGCCGCCGGGCGGCTGGTGGGGCGTCGGGGCGGCTTCTACCGGGTGGCCGGCCGCCGCGTGGCGGCCATTGACGGACCCGGTCCCACGACGATTGCCCCCTACGACCGGTACATTGTGCTGGCCCCCTGCCGCGCCGCGGAGTTTTGTGCCGCGATGGCGCGGCGAGTGGGCGCTGGGGTTGCGGTGGTGGACGTCAACGACTTGGGCAGTGAGGTGCTGGCCGTGTCGTCCGGGGTGGAGGCGCGGGTGGTGCAGGAGCTGCTGCGCGACAATCCCATGGGCCAAGGCGCGCAGCGCACCCCCGTGATGGTGTTGCGGCGGCGGAGCGTCGGACTGCCCGCCCCTCCGCCAGCGGGGGCCGCCGATCGCGACCGGCCGGTGGCCGCGGCGCTCCAGGCGGCGCCGGACCGTTAGCGCCGCCGGGTTATAATGGCGGCAAGACTCGGGCGGGAGGTGATCCCCGGCAGCGGGGACAG
Organism: Bacillota bacterium; assembly: GCA_021795575.1. Classification (GTDB taxonomy): domain Bacteria; phylum Bacillota; class Sulfobacillia; order Sulfobacillales; family JAIMBI01; genus JAJZWV01. The sequence goes on along the minus strand of JAJYPH010000025.1, from coordinate 18,203 downwards.
CATTTATGGACATTTTTGAGGCCATGCGGCAGCACGGACACGAGCAGGTGATTTTCAACTTCGACGAGGCCACCGGCTTAAAGGCGATCATTGCCATTCACAACACCACGCTGGGGCCGGCGCTCGGTGGTTGCCGGATGCGAGCGTATGACACCGAGGATGAGGCGGTGCTCGATGCCTTGCGCCTGTCGCAGGGCATGACCTACAAGTCGGCGGCGGCTGGCCTCGACTACGGTGGGGGCAAGGCCGTGATCATCGGCAACCCGGCCACCGACAAGAGCGAAGGCATGTTCCGCGCGTTGGGCCGGTTCCTGGAGACGCTGGGAGGTCGGTTCGTCACGGGCGAGGACGTGGGCACCGACGGGGACGACTTCGTCTACGCCTCGCGCGAGACCGACTATTTGGTGGGGCTGCCCCCGGGATACGGGGGATCGGGCGACAGCGGGGACCTTACCGCGCTGGGGGTCGTGCAGGCCATTCGGGCCGGGTTCCAGCATGCGTTTGGCGACCCCAGCCCGGCCGGCCACCGCGTGGTCGTGCAGGGGTTGGGCAAAGTGGGGCGTCATGTCGTGCGGCGCCTGGTGGAGGCCGGGGCCGAGGTGCTGGTGGCGGACATCGACCCCCAGACGGTCGGCACGGTCACGGCGCAGTACGGGGTGGAGCCACTGGACCCGTGGTCCGTGGTGGAGACCCCCTGCGATGTCTTCTCGCCGTGCGCCCTGGGGAATGTGGTGACGCCGGACACCGTCGGGCGGTTTCAGTGCCGGATCATCGCGGGGTCGGCCAACAACCAGCTGAGTGAGGAAGCTATGGGCGATTTGCTGCGGGCGCGGGGTATTCTCTACGCTCCCGACTTCATTGCGAACGCGGGCGGCCTGCTGCAGATGGCGGATGAGCGCCGGGGCTATCGGGCGGAGCGGGCGGAGCACCGCATCGAAGGGATCTTTGAATTTTTGCTCACGCTGTATCGGGAGTCGGACGAGCGGCAGGTGGCCACCAACCGCTTGGCACTCACGCTGGTCGAGGAGCGGCTGTCGCTCTACCACCGCATCCACCGGATTTGGGCGGACGGGGTCAGCCACACCCGCTGAACGGCGGTAGAGGGGGACGACGTGTTCCAAGGCCAACGTCTCGCACGCGGGTTGGTGGCGGGCCTAGCCTTAGCCGCAGTGGCCGGTTGCGGTGGCCCGGCATCGGCGCCGCCACCGGGGCGCTGGTACTACGTGTTTGGGCTTACGGTGGGTGGACATCAGTATCGGGTGACCCACCACACGGTGCCGCGGCTGGGACGGCGCGTGGCGGTGGTCAGCTACCACGGGTTCGAGTCCGGGGTTTACACCATCTTCAGCGTCCCCGGGGTGCCGGTGTCTCAAGAAGTGGCTGTGGACGCGCGCCAGGGCTACTTGGAAGCCATCCGCGTGTCTACCCCCGCCGGATGAGATCCCCGGCGGCTCAGGGGGCGTGGGGGTGCTGGCGCTTGAGGCTTTCGGCCACCGCTTCCACCGCGGCCCGGTCCTGGGGCGACAGACCGTGGAGAAACGGCGGGTCCACCACGGCGGGGCCCGCGCCCGCGCCGGCTTCGACTGCGCCCCGGACGTCGGCGGCGGTGCGGGCGGCTGCAAGCCGCAGCGGATGCGGCGCGTAGGGCGTCCAGCGCTGGCGCAGCCAGCCATAGCAGGCGGCACGACCAAAGGTGTCCACGGCAGCGGGGAGATCGACATCCAACGCCGCTTGCCAGTCGGGCTCCTCCGCCAGCTGACAGGCGAGCGAGAACCGCGCGATGGCATCGGCAATGCCCACCCACTCGCGCGCCAACGCGCGCCAGCCGTCCAGATTCTGCGGCGCGGGCCAGTCGGGGTACGGGATCTCCACGTCCGCTAGGAGAGCCAGCTCAAACGGGTGCCACCCGACGATGCCCGCGATGATGCGCACCTGGGGAGGCCGGGGCCAGCGATAGCCGTTTTCCAGGTAGCCAATGTAGTACTCGGGCACACCCAGGCGACGGCCCCACTCGACGGCCGACAAACCGGATAGGTGTCGCAGGTAGCGCACCACGGGCGCATAGGTTGGCATCCTCCGAGGCAACGGCCGCGCCTCCTTCGCCTGGCGCTCGACTAGGACGACAAGTTTGGTGTCTAGTGTAGCAAGTTCCGGCCGCCGCGGCCCGCCGCCGACGAACAGGGGACCACAGGTGGACAGCGGCCTCTCTTTAGGGGATCCGCGCAACCGGGTGGCATGACCTGCTCCCGATGCTCAGTGTCGGTGGCCTCATCGCCGACGCCGCCGGCCGCCTCTGGCGGGTGGTGCGGAGCGACCACGGCGGGTCGATGCTGCCCGGTGGAGCCGTCGAGCCGGGCCCGGGCCCCTCCGGCGAACCGCGCATCATGCCCTGGTCGTGTTCTGCCGGGCCGAAGGAGGTTTCCGTCCTTCACCCACGGGCCGTCCGTCCGCCAAGCCGTGGGCAGTCGCGTCTCACCGAATCCCCACGGGATGGTTCTGAAGGCTTGGGCTGAGGGCAGCGCTTGGTGCACGGATGAGGCCGGTCGGGGCGTGTACGACCGCGGCCCGGGGAGCGGTACGGTGCTGTGAGGCCTGGAGTGCCGACCCGCCGGATTGTTCCCCCTGTGAGGTGACGGGGCATGGCTAGCGAGCCCAGAGGTCTCTCGTCCGGCCCCGTACGTCTCCTTGTAACCCGGAGGGCTCCCCTCGCGTTCCCCGTGGAGGCTTGGATTGAATGGAATGGATGGGGAGGACGGGTGGCATGAGGACGGCAACGCTTGCGGGAACGCTGGGGAGTCTGTTGCTGCTTGCTGGATGTGGCGCGGCCCCCGCTTTTACGGGTCCGTCAAGCGAGGGAGCCGCTCACGCACCGCACCACCAAGCGACGGGTGCTGTTCGGTCAAGGCCCACCCCCACTGTCAACCACCGCCACACAGCGGCGCCGAGCTCCCGGGCGGGTGCGTGGCCAGCCGTGGTTCAGTCGGCTATGGGGGCGCTCAGCGACCTGCCGAACTTTCGGGGGTCGTTCCCCAAGGGAGCCGAGGCTCCAAGGTGGGTGCCTAGCCCTGCGTCTGGTTCGTATCTCGCGGTGCGCACTTCGTTTGAGCCGGTGTCTGCGACCGGCGCGCTCTACAGCGTGGACCTGTATCAGACGCCCACGCCTCTTCCGGTCAACAGCTCAACCCAAGCGATTCTCCAGACAGGTCATGAACTGGCGGCGTTTGCGGGTTATGCGGAACCGTCCCCGTCGGCTGCGCAAAATGCCTACGCCGCGATCGACGACTATCAGCCATGGACCTGGAACAACCAACCTGGTCATGCCGTCTCGCTGACGCCCACCGTGACCGCCGAGACATACGCGGCCTCGTCGAACCTCGCCCAGGTGGTGGTGTGGAGCGAAGCTGGATGGGATGCGGCCGTGGTGAGTCAGGTCGGCGCGGCCGTGGCCACCACGACGGCGGCCAAGGTGGCGGTCTATCTGGCAGGCCACTCATGGCCGAATCCCGTCACGGTGGGGAGTGTTGTCGTGACCCTCCGGCCTGCGGATGCCGGTGGAGGACCGCTCGGGGTTCGGACCACCGTGACCTGGATGCGGCAGGCGGCCGTCTATCAAGTCAGCAGCTTCAGCGTGGGCAGCCAACCGGACGTCCGGACGGCACTGCACATGGCGGAAAGCATGACACCGCGCACCGTCGGATGATGGGCGGACCGACTGGCAGCCGCCATGCGTGGTCTCATACATCGCGGGGATGCGCAGCATCTGCCCACGGTTCTCCCGCGAGGGGTCATCCGTCCATCCAGGGCGGTCGGGCGGTCGGGCGGTTGCGACAGATGTCTGGCTTGCGGGGCGGGCCCGATCAGCCTCACGACAGTTCACCCGCGTGTCAACGGTGGTGACTGGGCAGCGCAGCCGTTCCTGCTGGTGCGGCGGGACCGCCGGTGGGCCGTGCGCCACGCCGACCCGTCCGTGGCCACACGGTGGACTGAAGGCGCGTGGTGCTTGGCGACCTGCCCCGGCAGCTCCAGCGTGTGGGCGTGCCACCCCGCAAACCGACGAGATGCCGTCGCGGGTTGGCGCTACCCATGTTGGGGCAAGCGCGACCCCGGTGGCCGCCGACTCCCGGTCTTGGGATCCGCCGGCACGGCGATACGCTTCCTTCGATTGGACGAGGCGGCGGACGGTGACGCCGCTCAGTGACGACCCCGCCGCGCACGCGGTAACATCCCGGGGAAAAGGGGGGACACACGTGGCGATATCCGCCTATCTCCAGGGACTTCGCGACTGGGTGGGGCACGACCTGCTGCTGGTGCCCAGCGTCGGCGCGCTCATTCACGACGCCGACGGCCGCCTCTTGCTGGAGGTGCGGAGTGACAACGGCGGGTGGATGCTGCCCGGTGGGGCCATCGACCCGGGCGAGGGGCCGCCGGACGCCGTGCGCCGGGAAGTGCGGGAGGAAACCGGGCTCGAGGTGGTGCCGCGCCACGTGGTGGCCGTCATCGGGCCGTACCCCGTCGTATACCCCAACGGCGACCGCGTGGAATATACGTCGACGCTGTGGTGGTGCGACATAACCGGCGGGGAGCTGGAAGCCCTTGACGGCGAGTGTGCGGGATTTGCATGGGTGGCACCCGAGGACGTCCCGGAGCTGGGGTATCCGCCGGCGGTGTTTCGCTGGCAGCCGGGCATGCCTCCGGTCTTCTGATCCGGAGCCTCGGGCGTGTCCTCGCTTGACCCCGGGATCCCGAATTTGTTATCACTGAGCTAGAGAAACAGGGTTCAGTAGCCGAAGGGGGTGCCCCGTGGCACAGATGAAGGTGAAGCCGGCGGCCACCGCCACCGAGGCGGCGGAGCGCCGCACCATTTCCGGAACGCCCATTGACCCTGTGTACGGCCCCGACAGCGCCGTCGGCCGGGACTACGACCGCGAGCTGGGGGATCCCGGGCAGTACCCGTATACGCGCGGCATTCACCCCACCATGTATCGCGGACGGCTCTGGACCATGCGGCAGTTTGCTGGGTTTGGCACCCCCAAAGAAACCAACGAACGCTTCCACTACTTGCTGAAGCAGGGGCAGACCGGGCTGTCGGTGGCGTTTGACATGCCCACCCTCATGGGGTACGACTCCGACCACCCCAAGAGCCTGGGAGAAGTGGGTCGCGAAGGGGTGGCCGTGGACCAGGTGGGCGACATGGAGCGCCTCTTTCAGGGGATTCCTTTGGACCAGGTGTCCACGTCGATGACCATCAATGGGCCGGCGCCCATCATCTGGGCCATGTACCTGGTGACGGCCGAGCGGCAGGGGGTGCCCTGGTCCGCCGTGCGCGGCACGCTGCAGGCGGACATCTTAAAAGAATACATCGCCCAGAAGGAGTGGATCTTCCCACCGGAACCCTCCATGCGCCTCATCGCCGACATGCTGGTGTTTGCGACGCGGGAGACACCGCTGTGGAACTCGATCTCGGTCAGTGGGTATCACATTCGCGAGGCCGGGTCCACGGCCGCGCAGGAACTGGCCTTTACGCTGGCGGACGGGTTCGCGTATGTCGAGGCGGGCATCGCGGCGGGATTGGACGTGGACGCGTTTGCGCCCCGGCTGTCGTTCTTCTTCAACTCGCACATCGACTTCTTTGAAGAAATCGCCAAGTTTCGGGCGGCGCGCCGCATATGGGCGCGCCACCTGCGTGAGCGCTACGGCGCCAAGAATCCCCGGTCGTGGACGCTCAGATTCCACACGCAGACCGCGGGGTGTTCGCTGACGGCGCAGCAGCCGGAGAACAACATCGTGCGCACCGCCATCGAGGCGCTGGCGGGGGTGCTCGGCGGCACGCAGTCCCTGCACACCAACTCGATGGACGAGGTGCTGTCGCTGCCCACCGAGAAGGCCGTGACCATTGCCTTGCGCACCCAACAGATCCTGGCGTATGAAACCGGGGTGACCAACACCGCCGATCCACTGGGGGGCAGCTATTTCGTGGAGGCGCTCACCGATCGGCTGGAGGCCGAGGCCGAAGCGTACTTCCAGGAGATCGACGCGATGGGCGGCGTCCTGGCGGGCATCGAGAACGGCTTCTTCCAGCGCGAAATCGCCGAGGCGGCCTTTCGGTACCAGCAGGAATTGGAGCGTCGCGAGGCGTATCAGGTGGGCGTGAACGTGTTTGTCGACGAAGAGACCGTGCCGATGCCGATTTTGCACATCGACCCGGGGGTCGAGGCCGAGCAGAGGGCGACACTGGAGCGGGCGCGCCAGGGTCGCGCCGCTGACAGGGTGGCGCTGGCGCTGGACGCGCTCCGCAGGGCGGCGGCGGGTACCGACAACCTGATGCCGCCCATCATTGAGGCCGTCCGGGTGGGAGCCAGCGAAGGGGAGATCGTGGAAAGCTTGCGGAGCGTCTTCGGCAGCTACCGCGAGCGTCCGGTGTTCTAGGGGGCGCCACCAACCAGAAAGAAGGGACGCGCGGTGCCGGGACCGTTGGGGAGCATGTCGCTCCGGCTGTCGATTGGGACGATTCTGGTGTTCCTGGGACTGATGGTGATGGCGGTCTGCTTGGTGGAGCGGTGGACGCCAGGAGAAGGATGGCTTCAGATCACCTCGTTTTACGGGTTGGTCGGGGCCGCACTCGTGGTGGTGGGCGGCGCTATGCTGGTGACGCCCCTCTGAGTCGGGGGAGGCGGGGAGGCCAGCCCATGCGTGACGGTCTGACGGCATGGACAGCGGCGTCGTGGCTGGTGGCCCCCACCGTAAGGGCCACCACCGTGCTCACGGACCCCGAGGGCCGCATTGTGGCCGTCGGGGACGAGGGGCTCACGGCCAGCGCGGCGCACGTCGAGTCGCTGGGGGATCGTGTCGCCAGCGCGGGACTTTGGGACAGCCACCTGCACTGGCTGGGGCTGGCGCAAGAGACGTCGCACCTGGACCTCACCCGGGCCTCGAGCCTCCGCGATCTGTATCAGCGGGTCCAGGCGGCGTCGGCCCAGCTGCCGCCGGACCACGTGCTGATGGGCGCTGGCTGGAATCAGAACCGGTGGGGGGGCGAATGGCCGGACCGCGCCGGGCTGGACCGGGCGGCCCCCGGCCGTTCGGTGGTGCTGTGGGCGCGCGACCACCATGGGTTGGTGGCCAGTTCGGCCACGTTTCGCCGGCTGTGGCCCGCCGGGGAGCCGGTCGATCCGCCGGGCGGGGGCTTCGAGCGCCGCGGCGGCGTGCTCACGGGCATCGTCCGGGAGACGGCGGCCAACGAGCTGGCGGCGCGCCTGCCGGTCATTCCGCGGGAGACCTTCGCGGCGGCGTTGCCGGCGCTGGTGCAGCGGCTGTTGCAGATGGGATTGGTCGGGGCCACGGGGATGGAACCCGGCCGCGTGCGGGGCGCGCTCGAGGCCCAGCTGCTTCACCACCAGACCTTTCGCGGGCAGGTGTTTCTCACCGACGGGGAACCAGGATGGACAAGCCCCCCGTCCGCGTGGTTTCGGGTCGTGGGCGCCAAGCGTTTTCTGGACGGGGCTTTGGGCACGCGCACCGCGGCGGTGGCTGCGCCGTATGCGGACGGCAGCGGGGACGGGGTGTGGCGCATCGCGCGCGACCGCGTCGCGACGCTGCTGGCCGAAGCGGCCGACGACGGCGCGGCGGCGCTGGCCGTGCATGCGATCGGGGACGCGGCGGTAGCGGCGGCGCTGGACGCTTTGGCCCGCATTCCCACCGCGCGGTCCGGAGTGGCTCATCGGGTCGAGCATGCCCAACTGATGGATCCCGCCGCGGTGGCGCGCATGGCCCGCCTTCCTGGGGTCGTGGCGTCCATGCAGCCAGTGCACCTCCTCGAAGATCGGTGGGCGATGGATAAGGCGTGGCCGGACCGACGCGCGTGGAGCTTCCCGCTCGCGTCCCTGGCAGCGGTCGGGGTGCCCCTCCTGCTGGGATCGGACGCCCCCATCGAAACGGCGGACCCGGTGGTGGGCATGCAGGCGGCCGTGTGGCGGGCGCGCGCCGGCGAGCCGGCGTGGGAGGCCCAGGAGGCCGTCACGCCATGGCAGGCACTGGATGGGTACACGCGTGCGCCGGCGGCGGCCGACCAGCGGGCGGGCGGGGTGCTGGCGCCGGGCCACTGGGCCGACTTCACGGTGTATGATCGGGATCCCTTGACGGCCCTGGCCCACCGCGAGCCGGTGGCCGTCGTGGGCACCGTGGTGGCCGGCCGCTGGGCATACCGGGCGTTTTAAGTGGATGGCGGCGCACGGGCGCCCCGTCCCATCGGGTCGCGGCCGCTGCAGGGGCCGCTTGAGCAAAGAAAGGAGTCCCTATGCCACTCCCCGAAGGGATCACGTGCGAACTTATCGCCATCAACCGCATGGTGGACCCCGAAACGCTGGCCACGCTGCACGACGTCCCGGTGGACGACCTAGCGGCGCTGGGGGCGCGCAATTGCTACTCCCCCAAGGCGCCCGGGCTGCTGCGCACCACCATGACCGATCGGGAGAAAGACTCGGCCATCCGCACGACGGTGTCGTCCAAACACTGGACCGTGGCGGGGCACTTGACGTTCACGTTTGCCTATTCATGTTCCATCGCGGCCCTCAAGCAAATCACGCGCCGCCGCACCGGCGTGGTGTTTTCGGTCAAATCGGGCCGGTACGTGCGGGGCCGCCACTGGAAAAGCTTTGTCATTCCCCCGACGATTCAGGCGAACCCTGACGCGCTGGCCCTATACATCGAACATCTCGAGGCGGGGGCGCGCCTCGCGGACCGCCTGGAGCGCGACTACGGCGTGCCGGCGGAGGATGCGCGGTATCTGTCGGCTGAGGGTAAACTGACCCACGTGGTGATGACCGTAAACGGGGAGGCTTTAATTGACTGGGCCACAAAGCGGGAGTGCTACGGCGCGCAGTGGGAAGTGCGGGCCCTCATGGTCGAGTGGCTTCGGGCCGCCCGCAAGGTGGCCCCGAAAGTCTTTTATCGGGTGGGTGCGCCGTGCGTCATGACGGGCATTTGCACCGAGATGCGGTCGCGGTATGACGTGTGCCCCCGCAAGAAGGCGTTTCCGCACCAGGACGACCTGGCGCGGCAGTGGCGGCAGGCACGGCGGACGGCGGTGGACCCGGCGGCCCTACTGGACGCCCCCTAAGGACGAGGCGTAATCAGGACGATGCGCCCAGAGGAGTGAAGTCATGGCAGAACAACACCCGGCCGACAGCGTCCGGCCGTTGGTCATTGTGGGATCCGGCATCTCGGGGCTCTCGGCGGCGGTGTATGCGGCACGGGCCCAGCTGGCACCCCTGGTCATCGAGGGATCCGAGCCCGGTGGGCAGTTGACCCTCACCTCGGAGGTGGAGAACTACCCCGGCTTTGAAGATCCGATTCTCGGCGTCGACCTGGTGGAGCGCATGAAAAAGCAGGCCGCCCGCTTTGGAGCTCAGTACCGTTCCGACGACGTCGTGAGCGTGGACTTGAGCCAGCGTCCCTTCACGATCACGCTGGGGCGCGGCGGTCCCCTGCGCACCCACGCCCTCATCGTGGCGTCGGGCGCCCGCGCCCGGCTGTTGGGCCTGCCGGGGGAGTCCGAATTGTTTGGCCGCGGCCTCTCCAGCTGCGCCACCTGCGACGGGGCCTTCTTCAAGGACCGAGTGGTGGCCGTCGTGGGCGGCGGCGATTCCGCCATGGAGGAAGCCACGTTTCTCACGCGCTACGCCAAAAAGGTTTACGTCATCCACCGTCGCGGCGAACTGCGCGCTAGCCGCATCCTGGCCGACCGGGCCCGGTCCAAGTCCGCCATCGAGTTTCTGTGGAACACCCGGGTGACCGCTATCCACACGGAAAATTCCCTGGTGAGTGGACTGACGCTGGACAACCTGGAAACTCACGAGACCCACGAGTTGCCGCTGGACGGCCTGTTTTTGGCCATCGGGCACATCCCGAACACCGAATGGCTCGGAGGCCAGCTGCCCACGGACGACGCCGGGTACCTGCTGTCGGAGGCGGGCACCAGCGAAACGTCGATTCCCGGCGTATTCGTGGCGGGCGATGTGGCGGACCGGATTTATCAGCAGGCGGTCACGGCCGCCGGCACAGGCTGCATCGCCGCCCTGGACGCCGAAGAGTACCTGGCGGAGCACGACTTGGCCTAGATAGCGTGACGGCACCCGCCTCCCATCGTATGCGGCTCTGCACCGCTCTCGCGTTCTTGTGCGTCGCTAGTGTAGCCCGCGACACTTGCGATTGGTGAGGGCGGGTGCTGTCATGCTATCTAGCGAAACCAAGGACGGCGCCGCGGGCCGGGAAGCGGCCGCGCGCTGACGTTCGATGGCGCGACGTCCGGGTGTTCCGCCGACCGGATTACGATAGTCCGCATGGATCGCGCCTGCTCGTGAGGTATTCACGTTTCCCCCACAGTGAGCGCTGGGTGGTACTATAGCGCGAGGTGTAGCCTAGGCGAGACCCTCTGAGCGGGAGGTGGCGTCGGCGTGTTGTCAGCCGAGGAGGCTGATGCCTTTCTGATGGCCCCCAAGAGTCTAGAAGGCCGCCTTCACTGGAGTGCCTCCGGAACGCACCCCCATCTTTGGCGAGCCCGCGGTCGAATTCGGCTGGAGGACACCGGCGACCGAGACACGCTCGACCGCCTGGCGAGCTATAACGGCCGATCCGCCACCGGACGGTTTGTCTTACGGTATGCGCGGGTCAACCCGATTCGCCGGTGATGCTGGCACAGCCCTAACAGCCATCGCAATCCTCCAGGCCAGAAGCCTCCCTGGGTGGGACCGATTCATAAACATCGGTGGGATGATGAGTGGAAGGACCGGATAGCGTATCATCCGGATGATATACCGGACACCCATTTCATGGCCGCGTTCGAGGCATTTTTGCACGAGTGTCAAACTTCGTTCACCGCGGACCCATTAGGCTCCCTGAAAGTTCAAGAGACGTGGGACTGACGTGGGTGACAGCAACAATGTAGACGCCATCCTGCGGGCTCTGCCTGATGCGTTCCGCTACAATCCCGCTTATAACGTCGGAACGGACTTTTCAGCAGTTGAAACGCCACTTGTGCTACCGGATGGCGACGCGCTGCCTATCTTCTACGACCGTCAGCGCGACCGATTCGCGGACCTCGGTGAGACGATGCATTGGCTGTTGGCCAGTGGTGTTCCTATTGAGCAAACCAACTGGTTACCGGCGTTCGAGGCTACGCTCCAGATCACGGGCGTGCGCCTCCTCGGAGGAGCGTTGGTCACGGAAGGTCCGGCCTCGGCGGCGCTCTTGTTGGAATTGGTTCAGTCCGTCCTGCGGTTAGGGGAGCACGCGGCTATGAACCCGGTACGACCCCGGCCAATTTTTCGGGAGACCGTCAAGGCCTACTTGAAGAATGAGGTAGGCGCTTCTGTTCGCACGCAGTACAGGCTTACCGTCCAAGACGCCCAGCTGACCTTTGACTTTTACGTGGAGGACTCACACGCTTTCATCAAAACGCTGGCGACGCCCTCGAAGTTCGTCCAACCTGTTGGCCTGACGATGCTGGGCACATGGGACCTCGTCCGAGAGGAATGCTCGAACAGCACCCGCGTCACCGTGGTGGGCCCGCACGTACGTCTGCCACGCATCTTGATCCGGCGCCTGGAGGATGTCTCCTGTCTGGTACCGTGGGAGAACCGCACGCGCCTCAAGGGCCTGTTGCGGGCGTAGGACAGACCGATTCTTAACAAACCCGCCCGGCCGTGACCACGTCAACGGGTGACTTGGGCGACGGAACGATTGCCACGTTGGCAGCGCGACAGTAATGTCGACGAAATCCAGCTGCGGGCGCACCCTAGCGGCACTCCAAGGATGAGAAGGCGGACGGCGCGGCACCTCGACATTAGCGGGCTCCCCTCTCCTCGGAAGCCCACAGCCGCAGTACCGGTGCGACATACGCGGCCCGGGGGCGCGGGTCATGGTCCAAAAGTCGCTCCACGGCCTGGGAATCCGCAGGGACGGCCACCAGCCGAAGAATCTCCGGCGCGCGCCCCGCAGCGCGCAAGCCCTCATTAAAGTCTCAAAGAAATCCGCCAGTGCCGCGGTCGTCACGGTCAGCTGCATGCACGGCGTAGAGCGGAAACCGAAACCCCCACGGGCCCTCGGTCACCAGCCATCGGAGCTGCCAGTGGCTCACGGCACTCTGGTCCAGGGCGAGCCCGGTCTCCTCCCGCAGTTATGCGGCCAGGCAACGTTGGGGATCAATGAGGCCGCTCTGGTCAGCGTGGCCCACTTCGATTCCCCCGCCGATGTAGTGGAGTTCCCCGGCATTGACGGTTGCCGCCGCATTTTCGCCCAGCACCGCTTGGCCATCAGCCGTGATGAGAAGTCCCCCGACCGCCACCACCCGGCACCAGTAGGTGGCGGCGATTTGCCGGTGGAGCGTCGCCAGGTAATGTGCATAGTCCGTGCGGTGCAGCTCCACCCGCCACCGAGAGGCCGACTTCGTCTCGTGGGCAATCGCCAGCACCGGCCCGTTCCAGTATGGGCGGCCGGCTGCTGTCACGCTGGTCCAATGCCGGTCGATAGCGGCGTGGACGCGGTTGGGCAGCGCCACGGGCAGGTTCATCACCTGAATGCGCCAATCCTGGGGCATCGGCTCCACGGTCGTCGCCCGCTGATCCATTGGCCACCTCCGGCCCGATGCTCCGCGTGACCCCTGTGGTCACGTCGCCCCAGGTGGCAGGACAGCGGGCCTTCGTCTGACCCAGCTCCCGACATCCTACACAATCCGCCGGTTGAAGGCCACCGGGGCCGCACCTGGCCGGCCAGATCCGGCGGGGCAGCATTCATCGGGCGCCGCCGCCTATCCCTATCCACCAGCTGCAGCAAAGCGGCTGCGCCGGATCGAGGGGGGGTCCCGCAAGCCAGCCGGCGGCCGCCGTCGGGAGCACCAGGCAAGAGGTCGCCACCGGGGCCGACGGATTGCGCAAGGCGGCGTACGTCGCCGAATGCCAGCGACGGCCCGCGTAAACCAACCCGACTAGACAGCACGACAGCACCCGCCTCCCATCGTATGCGGCTCTGCACCGCCCTCGCGCTCTTGTGCGTCGGTGGTGTAGCCCGCGACACTTGCGATTAGTGAGGGCGGGTGCTGTCATCCTATCTAGCCGCGACGACAGAATCGTTCGTCGATATGTGGGCCCGCTAGACCAAACTCGCCGGCAATTGCGGGATGGGCTGTCGATTCGTGCGGGCCCTCGCCGATCCTGCCGGTTGATGGCACTTCGCGCGATGGGCGGCCCGGCTCGCCTTGCCTATAGTGGGGGCACGCGCCTGGCGGCAGGCGCGACCATCACGCGACACCAAACGGGGGGATTCCTATGCTGTCCGAGCTGCAGTGCCCCGTGTGCCGGTCCGAATCAATGGTGGAAGTGGGCCCGCTGACCGTCTTGGGACCTAATATCGAACTCATGGACTTGTCGGGCGACCAGTGCACGCTGTGCGGGCATTTGGGCATCCAGATTCCCCAGCCGTGGCTGGTGCGCCTGTTTCCGCCCGACGTCGGACAGCTCACTCTGGCCCGCCGTGAGCGCCAGCGGCTGCGGCGCCAGCGGCGCCCGCGCCTCTCCTGACGGTTTCGCCCGAACACCCCTTTTGGGTACGATGGGGGGCGGCACCGCTGGGTGCCGAGGGGGCATGACGAGGTGGCGGAACAACTGGCGCGAGAGTTGGCCAATCACGGATACCTGGCGAGTGACGAGCTGGCGCAGCTGGCCGCGGTAGCGGTCGGTCTGGAACGCCCGCTCCTGCTGGAAGGACCGGCCGGGGTGGGGAAGACCGCCTTGGCGGCGGCGCTGGCCGCCGTGCTGGACCGGCCGCTGATTCGGCTGCAGTGCTACGAGGGGATCGATCGGGCGGAAGCGCTCTACGACTGGGACTATGCGCGCCAGTTGGCGGAGGCGGCCCGGTCGACCTCGGGGGCGCTGTTCACCGAGGAGTACCTGTTGCCGCGGCCGCTGCTGGCGGCGCTGAAGGCCCAGCAGGGCGCGGTGCTCCTGGTGGATGAGATCGACCGAGCCGATGAAGGGTTTGAGGCGTTCCTGCTGGAGACGCTGGCCGAGGGCCAGGTGTCGATTCCCGAACTGGGGACGGTGCGCCGCGCGGGGCCCGTGTCGGTGGTGCTCACCTCCAACCGCACGCGGGCGCTGTCCGACGCGCTGCGGCGCCGGTGCCTGTTTGGGCTGTTGGACTGGCCGGGCGCCACCCGGGAGCGCGACATTGTGCAGCTCCATCATCCCGAGGCCGACGCGGCGCTGGTGGACGACGTGGTGCGGGTCGTGCGCCGGCTCAGGACGTGGGACCTGGTCAAACCGCCGGGATTGGCGGAAACCCTGGACTTGACGGCGGCCCTCCGGTGGGTTGGGTGGCGTGAGCTCACCGTGAGCCGTCTGCAGGCGCTTTTGGGAACGGTGGTTAAAGACGCACTGGACTGGGCGGCCGTGGAGCCGCGGCTGCCGGAGTTGTGGGAGGCGGGCTGACAGGACGCGATCCCCGACACCCCACGAGACGAGCCGCCCCGCGGGCCCACGGTGCCGAAGGCACGGCCCGTCGTGGGTTGGGGCGAGGCGGCGCCGACGCCGCCCGACCGACGGCAGGGGGTTGGGGGAGCCAGCCTGGGGGCTGGGGGAACGCTGGCAGCCCGCACGGCAGGCCTGGGGCTCGACGGACTGGGGCTGGCGGTGGCCAGCTGGACGGCCCGTCCCGCGGTGCCGGCTCTGCACCAGCACCGCGCCGGTCGGCGGCGGGACGTCGACCTCGGGGCCACGCTGCGGGCCGCGCGCCGGACCGGCGGCCAGGTGTGGCAGGTGCGGCGGCGGGCGGGGCGGCGCCGGACGCCCGGCTTGGTCGTGCTGTGGGACGTGTCCGGATCGATGGCGGAGCAGATCCGGTACTATGGGATGTGGCTGGCGGGTTTGGTGCGCCAGCGGACGGATGTCACGGTGTACGCGTTCGGGGCGGCCTGGGCTGATGTCACCCCGCTGTTGGCGGACCCTGCCGACGTCTGGGGGCCGCTCAGTCGCTTCGAAGAATGGGGTGGGGGCACGGCAATTGGGCAGGCGGTGGCCGGGGTGGTGGCGTCCAGCGTGCTGCGGCCCTCCACGCGCGTGGTGGTGATTTCGGACGGCTGGGACGCCGCGCCGGCGGAGGAGTTGGCGCGTGCCTTGGCGCGCCTCAAGAACCGGTGTGCCCGCCTGGTGTGGCTGAACCCTCTGATGGCCACCCCGGGCTACGAACCCATCCAGCGAGGGATTCGGGTGGCGCTCCGCTACGTGGACCGCATGACGGCGGGCGCCACGTATCGGGACTTGGCGCGCATCGGCCAGGCCGAGGCGGCCTGGCGATAGGCAGGACTCCCGCCCCGACTGGCGAAGCAAGCCAGTCGGCGGGCGACCAGTAGCAAAGTACATAGTGCGCGGAGACGCGCGGTAGGAAAAGGGGAGACGCGATGAAGCCGGTTCGATTCAAATACCAGGCGCCGGCGACGGTCGCCGAAGCGGTCCAGCAGCTGGCCGAGGCAGGGATCGACGGCAAGGCGCTGGCGGGCGGCCAAAGCCTGGTGCCGATGATGAACTTTCGGTTGGCGCGGCCGGCGGTGCTGGTGGACTTAAACGGTGTCGCCGAGCTCTCTGGCATCACGGTGGACGGTGATCATGTGGAATTGGGTGCGCTCACCCGCCATCAGACAATCGCCGACAGCGAGCGCCTGCAGCACGCGTTGCCGCTGTTGGCGCGGACGGCCGGACTCATCGGGCACTGGGGCATTCGCACCCGGGGGACCGTCGGAGGCAGCGTCGTGCACGCGGACCCGTCCGCGGAGTGGCCGGCTGTGCTCACGGCGCTGTCGGCCGAGCTGGAGTTGGTCGGGCCCCAGGGCGCCCACCGGGTGCCGGCGGGGGAATTTGTGCTGGGGCCGCTCACGACCGCCATCGGGATGGACGAGATTTTGACGCGGATTCACATTCCCCGCGTGCCCACGGCTCGGACGGCGATCGAAGAAGTGGCGCGACGGCCGGGCGACTTTGCCCTCGCGGGGGCGGTGGTGGTGGCTTCGACGGAGGACACCCGCTGGACGTTCTTTGGCTTGGGGGGGCCCCCGGAGACGGTACGCCTCTCGGCGGACGACGCGCGGGACGAGGCGAGTCTCAAGCGCCAGCTCACGGATCGGGTGGCGGCGCTGGAGGTCACCGGCGACATGCATGGCGGAGCCGAGTGGCGGCGGCAGGTAGCGGTGGTGGTGGCTCTCCGCGCGTGGCGCCAGGTGGCGGCCTGAGGCCGGGCGCGGCGTTCCGGGTGGGGTAGCGCCTCTGGCGAGCAGACAAGCACGAACGTTGTATGACGGTGAAGGTGGGTGGCGTAGTGACGGAAGAACGGGTGGAGATCACGCTCGCGGTGAACGGGCACGATGAACGGGTGACCGTCGAGCCGCGCTGGCTGTTGTCCGATGTGTTGCGCCGCGAGTGCGGGCTTTTAGGGGTCCACGTGGGGTGCGAACATGGCGTATGTGGCGCGTGCACGGTCCTGTTGGACGGTGAGCCGGTGCGCAGCTGTCTCATGTTTGCGGTGCAAGCTGCGGGCCACCAACTGACGACGGTGGAGGCGCTGGGGACGGCCGACCACTTGGATCCGGTCCAGCAGGCATTTTGGGAGGCCCATGGCCTGCAGTGCGGCTTCTGTACGCCCGGCATGGTGCTCACGGCGCGGGCGCTGTTGGACCGCGACCCCCATCCCAGCGAGGAGACGATCCGCGAGACGCTGGCGGGCAATCTGTGTCGCTGTACCGGGTACCAGTTTATCGTGGACGCGGTGCTGCTGGCGGCCGATAAGCGGGCGGAAGGAGCCGAGGGGGGCGCATGACCCACAGAGCGGGATCCGAGCCTCCCGCCGTAATTGCGGCCCTGGGTGCCTATGTGCCCCGCCGCCGGATGACCAACGCCGAGTGGGGGCAGTACTTCGAAACGTCAGATGAGTGGATTCGGTCGCGCACGGGCATTGAGGAACGACGCGTGGCAGCGGACGACGAGTCCACCGCCACGCTGGCCACCCGCGCCGCCGAGCGGTGCCTGGCGGCGGGGAAGTTCCCCGCCGACCGGGTCCGCTGGGTGCTGGTGTCCACCGACACGCCCGAGATGTGGAATCCGGCGACGGCGGCGTTTGTGCAGGGCGCCATCGGGGCCGTGAATGCCGTGGCGCTGGACGTCACCGGGGGATGCGCCGGCTTTGTCGCGGCGCTGGGGCTGGCGGAAGCGCGGGCGCGCATGGGGGACCCGGTGTTGCTGATCGGGTGCGAACTGTTGAGCAAGGCGATGGACTGGTCGGACCGGTCGACCGCCGTGCTGTTTGGCGACGGGGCGGGCGCAGCCCTCGTGCTGCCGGGTAACGAGGCCGAGGGGCTGGCGGTCACCAGCCTCATCGCCGGGACGGATGGACGCGACGCCGACATTTTAGGCAAGCCGTACGGGGGCACCAAGAATCCTCTCACGCCGGAACTGGTGGCGGGAGGGCACCACCATAAGATTGTCATGCATGGTCAGTATGTTTTTCGCAATGCCGTGGTCCACATGACCGAAGCGGCCCACGAGGCGCTGGCCCGGGCCGGCCTTACGCTGTCCGACATTGCCTGGATCGTGCCGCATCAGGCGAACCAACGCATCTTGGACGCGGTGGCGGAGCGCCTCAAGGTGGAGGCGGGCAAAATGTACAGCAATGTGGCGCGGTTCGCGAACACGGGGTCCGCCTCCATCGGCATCGCGCTGGTCGAAGCGATCCAGCGAGGACTGATTGAACAGGGCCAGCGGCTGTTGACCGTGGCCTTTGGCTCAGGATTTTCATGGGCGGCCGGCGTCCTCACCTGCACGGCGGTGCCTCCGGTTGACGCCGACTGGGGATAGGCGCAGGGTCGGAGTCGGCAGCCAAGGTTCTGCGAGTCGCGTGGGGCGCGAGGCCTCCAGAGAAAGCAGGCTCGGGGGGAAGGGACGGGGTTGGACCCCGTCCACTCACCCATCGCGTGCAATGGGGCCACCTGGGGTGGCCTGGGGCAGGGTAGGGGCGACGGCGGCGCATGCGCCCCCCCCCCATGTGCGCTAACTTTTAAAAGAATAATCGTGACGTAAAGGATTTTGCCCCGCCCGTCGCGAAGTCGTCGGGGATCCCGACCGAGACGACGGAGGTGAGCGGACATGGCCCCACGGAGGAAGCGGCCTGCG
>JAJYPH010000180.1 GCA_021795575.1 Bacillota bacterium | reverse complement strand
CGGCAAGAGCGCACCAGAAGCTTGGTGACAAGCTTGCTTGGCAAACCCCACCCGCAGCAAGACCAAATAGGGGGAGGATGACGCGGCCCGCCGACTTCCCGGGTTGGTCGCTCGAGGCGTCAGGCAACTGGCGCCCTAGATAGATGGTCGTCCACGACAGAACTCGGCTTATGGTCGACTCGCATGCCGTCAGACGCCGGCGTCTGGTTCATCCAGAGCCGGCGTCTCGGGTACCAGCCTTCATGCGCCCAGACGCCTGACGCGGAGGAGGTTCAGGATGTGAGGTTCATTGATGCCCACGACTTCACGGCCGACCGCCCCTGGGGCGCACGGGACATGGCCGCGATCGACGACGCCACGCTCCGGCTGCATTGGACGGACAGCGCGTATCCCTGGCACGTGAACGACGGACCGGAAGTGTTTGTCGTCCTGGACGGTGCGGTGGATATGCACTACCGCCAGGCGGGCGCCGAATACGTTGAACACTTGGTTCCGGGTCGCATCTGCTACTGCGAGCCCGGCGATGAGCATCGGGCGATCCCGGTGCCCGAGGCGCGGATTCTGGTCATCGAGCGTCGGGGCAGCGTGTAACGGCACCCGGGATGGCGCCAGGGCGTCGCTCGGTCGCACCGTCGTACCGTTGCACGACGACCTCGACCTTGATGCGATCCGGGTCCTCAAAGAACGCCCCGTAGTAGCCCGCTCCCCCAGCGTGGGGGTGGCGTTCCGGGTACAACAACTGCGTGCCCCAAAGGGGCAGCTGTTCCACGACGCGGTCCACGATCGCCTCGCAGCCTACGGCGAAAGCCAGGTGGTTGAGCCCCACGCGTCGGCGATGGAACGGCCCGTGCAGGCGAAAGCGCGGCTCAACCTGGCAGAACACCAGGTATTGGCTGGCCAGGCGCCAGCTCACCCCGGTCGGCCACGACTGGTACGGCTCCCATCCTAATTCCGGGAGCAGCCACCCCCAAAATGCGCGGCTCCGTTCCAAGTCCGAAACATTGATCTCCACGTGACTCAGCAGTCCAACGCCCACTCCCCGGCACCTCCCCCGCGGCATGGTGGAGCAACACGGCACTCACACGGCTGGATGGGGCGCGTCGACAAACCACGCTGCCGAGCCATCCGATTCCGACCCCAACCGGGGAACCACCAAGGAGCGGTCCATCTCCCCGGCCCACTCGACATCCCCTCGGTAGCCGCGCGCGACAAGCTCCTGACCCGAACGCGTTGCGGCTAGCACGTCGGCAAGAGGTGTGCGGCAGCCTTCAAAGGCCAGGCGCGCCGCGCGCGCCTCTGCGCTCAAGATGTCCCACGGCAATGCGGCGGCCACCGCTCCCGCACCCAGCCAATCCTCCAGCGCCGGGCGGAGGCTTCCGTCCGGCCAGCGCTCGCCGGCCGGGACCAGAAGCACCGTGCCGTCGACCGCCCGCACGTATGCCGCC
This sequence comes from Bacillota bacterium, assembly GCA_021795575.1. Lineage (GTDB taxonomy): Bacteria > Bacillota > Sulfobacillia > Sulfobacillales > JAIMBI01 > JAJZWV01. The sequence goes on along the minus strand of JAJYPH010000180.1, from coordinate 5,450 downwards.
ACAGCGTCCGCATTCACGAGCGCTCCCAGCACCACCGGCGCCCCCGCGCTGCGGGCTGCGAGCGCACACGTGGCACCGTTTGGGGATGGCACCACCACGTGGGTGCCCGCGGGCAGCCGCGCCAGCGACGCCGGCGCGGCATTAGGCTCGGTCTCGCCCCGGCGCCCGGCCACGAGCGCACCTCGCGCCGTGGCATACGCTGCGGCGGCCCGAGCACGGCCCCAGGCAAATGGATGCACCCACACCCCGCCCTCCAGGGCCGCCACCACAGCGGTGGAAAAAATCAGCACGTCAAACACAACCACGGCCACCGGGGCTGCCTCGGCGACCACAGCGGCGATGCCGGCAGGTCCCCACTCACAGGCAACGCGGTTGGACATCCCGACCCCCCTTTTGCTGCCGATTCTAACAGTCCGGGCATCCGGGCACGCCAAGGCGGCGGAGCGCGCTCCGCCGCCAGTGGTCGCGTGGGGGTCATGGCTCGGTGACGTGAACTACGGGGCTGTGCTGTTGTCCTTGCACTCGCAGTGGGCGCAAGTGCACGTGCTGCCGCAACTGCAGTCGTGATCGCACTGGTCGCCGCGGCAATTGGTGCAACAGCAGTGACCGACTTCTTCAGTCAGGGATGCGTCCGTCGTCGCCATCGTCCGGGGTCTGGTCATCGTCTCGCCGCCTTCCGGTTCGTAGTCGCACGCGGCTAGACTGCACCGCTTAAGCAAAAACATACGAGCCGGACGGGCGGCAGTGAGGCTAGGCGACGTGGTAGCCAGCGTCCTCGATGGCCCGCGCCAGCGCATCCGGGGTGGTGGCTTCCGCGTCGTAGGCGACGCGGGCCCGCGCCTCTTCGAGCGACACCGCGACCGTCTTGACCCCGGGCACCTCTTCGAGCGCCTCGCTGACGTTCATCACGCAGTGGTGGCACGTCATCCCCGTCACCTTGATGTCGGTTTCGACCAGGTTGGCCATAGTATCCCTCCATCCATCGGGCGGCTTTTCGCGGGCCGCGCCGGACCCATTATACCCCCGGGGACCAGCGGCCGACCTCTCTGCTCCTTCCTATCGATGCACTACTGATGCACGTCGTGCAATCGCCATGCGCTGGTGATATGATGAGCGGGGTTTCGGGGGGAACGCGCAACGAGGAGGCATCGCGATGGCACTGGAGGACAAGCCACGCCGCGCGGCCGAGGCGGCATCGGACAACGAGCACTGTCCCGTGGCCCTGACGGCGCGGCTCATTGGCGACCCGTACATCCTGCTGATCCTGCGCGACCTGGCCAATGGCACGTTGCGCTTTGGTTCGCTGTCCGACTCGGTCAGCGTCAACCCGCGGACCTTGACGGCCCGCCTCCGACGCATGGAGCAGGACGGACTGGTCGTGCGGCACATGTTTGCGGAAATTCCCCCGCGCGTGGAGTATACGCTCACGGACAAGGGACGCGCGCTGTTGCCCGTGGTCGAAGCGCTCCGCGCCTACGGCGACGCCTGGCTGGTGGCCCCCGTCTGAGGCAGACAGGAACTTGGGAAGGGGCCTGCCCTTATGAAGCTTTGGATCTTGCCCGTCGGCACCTTTGATGCCGACGTCGCCACGCTCACGCCGCAGGACCGCTCAGGCCAGCGCACCGACTGCCCCGTCTACGCGTACCTCGTGGACCTGGGGGAGCGCTGGCTCTTGTTTGACACCGGTTGCTCGCGCGCGCTCATGATGGACCCGAAAAACATTTTGGGATCGGGCGTCGCCTCACTGACCCCGGTCATGCACCCGGAGCGGGACTACATCACGGCGCGCCTGGACGCGCTGGGCATCGCCCCTTCGCGCATCGACATCGTCGCCACGTCGCACATGCATTTTGACCATGCCGGTGCCAATGCGGACCCCGCATGGTCTGGCGCAGAATTTTGGGTGCAGCGCGCCGAATGGGAGGCCGTGGCGGCCACCCCCCACCACTATCCCGACGCGGGGTGGCAACCTCCGGCCGGAGCCGGCGTCCGTCTCGTGGACGGCGACGTCCCGGTGGCCCCCGGCGTCACTCTGGTGGCCACGCCCGGACATACGCCCGGCCATCAGTCGCTCATGGTGCAGTTTCCCGGGGGTGGCGGCGTGTTCATCACCAGTGACGCGGTGTACACCCGGTCGCACTATGACCCCGGTCATGTGGGGGCGGCCGTGGATCGAGACGCCAGTGCCCGGTCCGTCGAAAAGATCCAGGCGCTTTGCCGGCAACACGGCCTTGTCCCCTTCTTCAGCCACGACCCCGACCAGGCCCGCGTCGAAGGATGGCGTCTGGCGCCGGACGGGTACACCGACGGGCGCTTTCCGGATCCCCGCCCCACTTAGTCTCAGCGCAAATGTCCAAAACGAACAGGAATTCTTCGCCGCGACGGCGAAGTCTTTCGCGAGGTGGACGGCATGGCGAATTTTGCAAGCAACGTGCTGCGATACGGGATGGCTCACCCGGCGGATTCCGCCCAGTGGGTGCGCACCCCCGACGGTTGGACGTCCCTGGCCTACGAAGGCTTGTTCACGCGCGTCGCCAGCCTCGCCCAGTGGCTGGGGCAGCAGGGGATCACGACGGGAGACCGGGTGGCCCTCATGGCCCCCACATCCCCAGAATGGGTGTGGACCGACCTCGCGGTACTGGCGCGCGGCGCGGTGGTAGTTCCCATTTATCCCTCGCTCCAGGCCGCGCAAGTCACGGAGGTGCTGGAGGATTCCGGTGCGCGCCTGGCGGTAGTGGCAAATGCCGAACACGAGGCCAAACTGCCGGTGGGATTTCCCCGCCTCGTCATGAGCTACCCCCGCTGGCAGCAGGCCGTCACCCAGGCCAACCGTCCCGACCCGGCCCCCTGGCTCGACGAGATCGACGCGGTGCCCGACGACCACTTGGCGACGCTGGTTTACACCTCAGGTACGACCGCCCATTCCCGCGGTGTCATGCTGACCCACGGCAATCTGCTCGGCAACCTCGCGGGGCTTGACCTGCTGGCCGACGGCGACCCGACCATCCGCCTGACCCGTCGGGATCGGGCCCTGGCCGTGCTGCCGCTGGCCCACATCTTTGAGCGGCTGGTGCACCACTACATGCTGGGACGGGGGGTGGCCATGTACTACACGGCCCCGGACCGACTCGCCGTGGACATCACCTCGGCACGCCCCACCGTGATGATCTCGGTGCCCCGCATCTACGAGCGCGTGTTTGCCGCCGTCCACGAGGGCGCCCGGGGGCCCTTGTCGCGCCCGATTCTGGCCGCCAGCATCCCGGTGGCGCGCCGGCGGGCGAACCGGCTGACCGACGGCACCGCCCCCCGTGCCCGCGAGTGGCTGGCCGAACGCGTCTATGACCTGTTGGTGTACCGCAAGATCCGCCGGGCGCTGGGCGGGCGCCTGCGGTTCGCCTATTCAGGCGGCGCACCGCTGCATCCGGACCTGGCCCGTTTCTTCGTGGGAGCCGGTATTCCGGTGCTGGAAGGCTACGGTCTCACGGAGACCGCGCCGGTCGTGTCGGTCAACACGGTGAAGTCACTGGCCATCGGCACCGTCGGCCGCCCGCTGCCCAACGTGCGAATCACCGTCGCGGAGGACGGGGAGGTGTGGTGCCAGGGGCCGAACGTCATGGCGGGCTACTGGCACCGGCCGGACGAAACCGCCGAGGTCCTGGTCGACGGGTGGTTTCACACGGGAGACGTGGGCGAGCTGCTGCCATCGGGGCACCTGAGAATTTTGGACCGCAAGCGCGCCATCCTGGTGTTGTCCACCGGCAAGAACGTCGTCCCGCTGGCCATCTGTCAGGCGCTGGAGGCGTCGCCGTGGATCGAGCAGGCGGTCCTGCTGGGCGACCGCCGCAAGTTTGTGGCCGCGCTGTTGGCACCCGACCTCACCCAGCTCGGCGCGTGGGCGGAGGGCCAGGGGCTGGCGTCGCTCGAACCGGCGGCGCTCCTCAGCCACCCCGCCTGCCAAAGCCTCATGGAAGCCGAGATCGCGACCCGCACCGCCGGGTTTGCGGCCTTTGAGCGGCCCAAGCGCTGGGCGTGGGTGGACGAGCCGTTCACCGAAGAAAACGGGCAGCTCACCCCCACGCTGAAAATCAAGACGCGGGTGGTCGAAGAGCGCTACCGCGATCTCATTGGCACCCTGTATCCCGACGACGACACCGGGGGGCTGGCCACTCCCAGCACCCGCTGAGGCGTCGCCCTTGGCGTTCACCGGACCCGTTGATAATGCCGGTAGGGGGCTCCATCGAGGGTCACCAGTCCGACCAGCGTGAGCCCGCTCTGTTCCAGGACCCTGCAGGAAGCCCCGTTGCGCACCAGCGCCACGGCGTTTATGGCCACGACGTCTGTTTCGGCCACCAGATAGGCCACCAAGGCCGTCACCGCTTGGGTCGCGTATCCACGGTTTCTATAGGGTGCCGCGACGGCGTAGACGATCTCCCGATTCGGCGGTGGCAGAGTTTCTTTGAGGCCGGTGCAGCACCAGCCGACAAAGCGGCCGGTGTCCCGCTCGGTGATGGCTAGCCGCAACCGGAGACGACTCACGTGCCCACCCGCAGCCACCGCCCCGAGAAACCTTGCGTTTTCGGGCAGCTCGTCCTGTTGGAGCCACAGCGCGCGCTGCGTCTTCGGCACGTTCCAGTCGGGCAGGTACGCCCGGACCTCCGCGTCCTGGGTCAAATCATAGATGGCGTCTAGGTCCTCCCCGCGATAGGGGCGCAACACGACATCGGTCGCTTCAATCCTGAAAGACGTCTCGGCGTCCACGCCTCTCACTCCCTCTCCCGGCCCCCCGCGCGTCGGGGCGTGTTTTTCTGGCCACTGCATACGCTACCAACCAGAAGGCCCGCGACCCCAAGAGAGGCGGATGCACATGACGCTGTTGGATGAGTACCATCACGCGTTGGCGGAATGGCAGGACGCCACCGCTGCCTTCGAGGCGGCGGAGGACGCCTACGTCGACTACTACACGATGCGGCTCACTGCTGCCGAACACAAGTTGGACATGGTGCTTCGACTTTTAAAAGGCGAGCACCCCGACGCCGCGGCGATCACGCGTTGACGGCCAGCAGGACCTTCCCGGTGCTGGTGCGCTCCTCCACCAGGCGCTGGGCGCTGCCCGCCTGCTCGAGGGGCACTATCCGCCCCACGTGCATCGTGAGGAGCTGGCGGGCCAAGAACGCCAGCACGGCCGCCGCGGCCGGCGCCAGGTCCCGGGGCCGGTGCCGCCGCGTCGTGCCCAGGCTGAATCCGAGGACGGCCCGGCAACTGCCATGCAGGTCGACGGTCGGCACCCAGCCGGTTTCCCCGCTGGCATCCCCGAAGTTGACCAGCCGGCCGAACGGCGCCAAGCATCGAAAGCTATCCCCGGTGACCCGCCCCGCCACCGAGTCGAGAATCACGTCAACGCCCCGGCCACCTGTGGCGTCGCTGACGCGATCGGGCCATTCGGTCGTGCG
>JAJYPH010000179.1 GCA_021795575.1 Bacillota bacterium | reverse complement strand
CGCCGCTGGACGGCCCGCCGGTCGGCGCGCCGACGGTGGGCGGGCTCGACCCCCCGACGGTGCCGCTGGTCGGCCCCGCCGGCTTGTGGGCCGCCCTGGTGACGGTGCCCGACCCCGCGCACGGCGGGGGGAGATCAGCCCCTGCACATTCTTAGGCCTGCGTGCGGGCGGGGCTGGCGGGCGCGCGGAGCTTTCGGGCCCTCGCCGACGGGGCTGCGGCGCTCGACCACGCGGAGCGCCACCTGTTGCAGCCGCTGGCGGCCGGGGACGCGGTGGCGCTTGATGGCGAGACGCTGCATGGGCCCGGCCCGGGCGGGCGCCGCGTCCGGCGCCGGCTCGGGGGTCGTGAGTCACTCCCCAGACCTTGTGCTGGCCCAACGCGCCGTGGACGCCAAGACCACCGAGATCCCCAAAGCGTTGCTCATCCTGGCGGCCGTGGACGGGCGGGGCCGGGTCGTCCCGGCCGACGCCCTCCATACCCAGACCGCGTTCGCCACCGGGCGGGTGGGCGACCACGGTGGCGAGTACGGGCTCACCGTCACACACCATCAACCCACGCTCCACACCAGGCTCGCTGTCTTGGCGCTTTTCTCCCGTCGACCAGGACCCGGGACTAGGCGCACGGGCGGATCGAGACCCGGACGTTGGTGACGTGCCCGCTCGCGGACGCGCTCGATAATCTCCGTAACCTCTGTCCCTATGCCCAGCCGACCTGGCGGGTCACCCGCCGCGTGACGCATCAGGCGACGGGCCCACCGAAGAGATGGCCTACGGTATCACGAGTGTGCCGGCGATCACAGTGACACCCGCCGACCTGCTCCGCCTCATTCGCGGCCATTGGACCATCGAGAGTCGGGTGCACTGAGTGCGCGCTGTGACCTGGGATGAGGACCGCAGCCCGGTCGGGACCGGGAGCGTCGCGACCCCCTGCGTCGGCGTCGGCCGCTCCCCGTTGGCCAGTGCTCCGGACCCGCCTCCTGGTGGCGCCAAGTCGGAAGGTGCTCGAGACGGCGGGCAGTGGGCACCACGGGGTCCCGACGGGCGGCGGCCGGCGCGCGACTCACAAGGAACGCGATGGGGGGACGGTTACCTGGTCAGGGCCAGCAAGGCCAGCCGATGCGGCTCCAATGGCGTTGCCCATCCGGCACCGGCGCGAAGCCGCGGTGCCGGATGGGCGCGATCGGTAGGCGGGTGCCCGCGGTGAAGTTGTCCGGCCCCCGCATGGTGCTGTCGTGGCGTAATCGCTCACGTCTTCGAAGGGGGCAGCGCCTTGGTGGACCAAAGATGCCGCACCGCCGCTCGCAAATCGACTGGGCCGCCTCTTCGGGGTACAGGCTGGTGATGCATACATTGTCTCGCGGGAGCTCACCTCGGTGAGGGTGCGGACGTGCGTCAGGGTCATTGGTGCTGGGCGGGCGTACCGTCACCCGTTCGAGGTGCGCGGCCGGCTCCGCCGGCAGCACTCCGATCGGGTGAAAGACGGCCAGGACTTGAATCGTGCGGACCTCGCCCCGGGGCCCTTCTCGTGCACCGTCAGTAGAGTGGGAACCAGCCAGTCCAAGCCGTGCCACCGCGGGGCCGTTGGGGGTTAGCCTCTGGGTCCGCTGGCCAATGGCGAGGTAGCCCGGCATCCCACAGGCCTCGCACCGCTACCGCGAGGGTGGTGGTCCCCCGTCGGTGCCGCATCTCGGGCACCGCGGGCCGCGCCTCCACCTGTGACGCGGGCTTGCGGGTCGCGCGGCAGCGTCCTCGTCAGCCCGCGGCGTTCGTCCGGACCAAGTCTGCACGCCGGTGCCACCAGCCCCCTGCGACACCGGACACCAGCATGAGACCGCCCATGGAGACCCACGTCCACGCGAGCCCCCCACCGAACGGGATCCCCCGAAGGCTCCCGCCCAACCAGTAGGGGGCGTGGTACCAAAGCAGCAGCTGTGTCGTTGGCACCCAGAGCGGCGGAACCTCGTAAATGAGGCTCAGACCCACTACCGCTAACACCAAGGCCGCAAGGAGCGGGGTGGACGGCAAGCGGCCGGTCTGCGTCGCCGCCACGAGGGCGGACACCAGGGCCCACAGGGTCAGCGTGGCACAGGCGACTATCCGTCCCACCATACGCCACGGCGTGAAGCCCCAGAGCGCATGCGCATTCAGGGTTGGGCTCATGCCCGTGCCATTGCCGAACAGCACCTGCACGTGTGGCGGAGGGGCCGCCCAACCCGCCCGAAAGGGGACGAACAACCCCGCGACCCCCATCATCACGGCGCTCACCAGCAACACGTACGCCAGGGCCGCGATCCCTATGGCCAACAACGTGCCGGCCCAGAGGACGGTCCGGTGCCGAGCTCGAGTCAACACGACGCCACCGAACGCGTCCACCGCATCGCGAAGCACGATGTCTCCCGCGATATACACAAAGCTGATGAACAGCAGAGCGACCACAGGTGTCAGTTGGTTCCACCCTAGCCACACCACGTCCCACTCGTTGACACCGGGCTGCCCCGCGATCCCGGCGCCCATCCAGACACCTGTCAGCACGGCGGCCGCTGCTCCCACGGCCCATCGGGGAGACTCCAGCAGGCGCAGACATTGAAAGCGAGTCACGCGGAACAAGTCGCCCAGCGAGTCATCGCGCATCGGCGACCACCGCCTCCTCCGGTGGCTCCGGCTCGGGCTCCGGTCTGCCGTGGACCATGCGATACACCACATCGCACAGCGCCCGGACTTCATCCAAGTGGTGGCTCACCATAAGCGTGGTGCCGCCGGACGCTTGGTGTTCTTGGATCAGCCGGCGCAGCATGGCCACGCCTTCCGGGTCCAGCGCGTATTGCGGTTCGTCCAAGATCAAGAGTCGCGGCGCGTCCATGCTCGCCTGCGCCAGCGCCAAGCGCTGGCGCATGCCGAGCGAGTAGGAGCGCACCTTCACCCGGTTTCCCGGATCCAGCCCGACGCGTTCCATGGCCCGTTCCCGCTGGGCTGGCGAGACGCCTCCCGGGACTAGCGACGCTAAAAGCGCCAGGTTGCGCCAACCAGTGAGGCTGCCGAGAAAGGCGGGCTGCTCGATCACGGCCCCAAAACCCCGGGGCAGCGGGGCAAGGCCCGGGTACAGTTCCTGCCCCAGCATCACCACCCGGCCAGCGTCGGGTCGGATGAGCCCTACCAGGCACCTGAGGAGCGTGGTCTTGCCCGACCCGTTCACCCCCACGATGCCGCAGCACGCGGCTTCTTCCACCTGGAGTGTCGCCTGCGACAAGATCCGGGTACGACCAAACCGCTTGTCCACCGCTTCCATCTCAATTATTGCCGTCAAGATGTGTCAGTCCCTTCGGGGCCAGGCTCGAGTCGAATCTAGACTCAGTCCACCACATCGAGGCGAGCCAATCGCCGCGCCGCCAATGCCCAGACGCCTACGGCCAGCATGAGCCAGCCCACTGGCGGCAGCCACGGCGGGCCCTGCATCGTGGGCGTGTACGTGGCTGCAACCGCATTCACATACGGAGCCAGCCGCTGCAGCCACAGGACATTGACGTGCAGCAGGGCAAGGCTGGTGAACATGTACCCGACCCAGACCACGGCCGTGACCACCACGGCGCTCCGGAAGAGGAGACCGAGCCATGCGGTGACTCCACCGACAAAGACTCCGAAGAAGCCGGAATAAAGCGCCGCCAGTCCAACGAAGGCCGGGTACCCGCCGTAGAGGAGACTCGGGAAGAACTGGTTCGCGGAGCCCGAAAAGGAATGCGCCACGGGCACCGCCCGGACCGGGAACAGGATCGGGGCCAGGAGCCCCATGAATAGGATGGCGAGAAACACTATGCCGCCGGCCACCGTCGCGGCTGCCAGCATCTTCACCAGCGCGTATGCTCGGCGCGGGACCCGGAGCAGGATGTATCGCACCGCGCCGCTGTCGCGGTCGCCGGCGGTTACATCGCCCGTGGCGGTGGCGCTGACGATGGGGATGACCAGCAGACAGAGGCGCAGGGCTGCGAAGAAAGCTCCGTTGGCCGACTTCTCAGGACTGCCCGTGAACACCGCGTACTGCCAATAACCGAATCCCAGCGCGCCGCACCCAATGAGCAGGGCCGCGACCGTTTGCCAGCGGTGTACGAGCCGCCCCAGTTCCGCCTTCAGATATGACCCCGGGAAGGACGACCCGTAGAGGCTCATTCGAATCCCCCTCTCCAGTCGCCCGTCCTCATGGATAGTACGTGCCCTGCGCCTGGATGCTCACCCCTGCGTAGCCGTCAAGCTGCTCGTGGACTCCAAGTCGCACGGACCGCGAACCGCCTTGGTTACTCCATAGGGGTCCGTTGCACACGAGGTCATGCAATGTCGCCGCGTTCCCAAGCGACGCGTAAGAGGCCGTCGCGAACTGGCCCCAAAGGGGCAGCCCCAGCGAATACTGAGGGTACCCGTGCGAGACCATTTCCACGATCGCGCCCACCCCGCTTGACGCAGTGTGGGCCAGCGTGTACGCCACACCGCCGGCCGGGACGACAACGTCGAACTGATACTGCCCACATTGGCCGCCGCCGGGGATAATAGCGGGAGACGTCCGCCCTCCAGCGTGCACGGACGCCGCCAGAACGACCGGCATGCCGAGGAGCATTCCGACTCCAACAAGGCCGCCAACGAGCGCCACCTTTGTTCCAACTAACCAACGCACAGCGCATACCTCCCCCTAGTTGATCCTGAGGTTGGCAATTCGCGACGGGCGCTAATCCTCCTGCCGTGGCTCCCTGCCGGATTGGCAACCGATGCGCCCGGGTACGCCCGCGCATGGCGCGACGAGCACAAAGGCTTGTGCGGTGGGCCACTTCCGGACTGTCAACATCCCATCCGTGTGATGTAGACCAGGTCGAAGGCTCGCCAGGTCCCCTTGGCCCAGCAGGCCTGGCGGGCCATGTGCCGCGTGACGCACCTGGTCAGGGCGACACCAGCGGCGAGGAGACCTACGGCGTCGCAAGGGTGCCGGCGGAACCGGTGATGAAAGCGACCCTGCTGCTCCTGATTCGCGGTCACTGGGCCATCTAGAACCGGGTGCACTGAGTGAGCGATGGGCCGCGGGACGAGGACGGCCGCCAGACCTGCACCGACAGGGGCCATGGCCATGTTGCGCCTGCGCCCTTGGGGGTGTCGGCGTCGCACGTACCGCATTGACCAGCGATTCCGGGGCCGGTTCCCCGGTCTCGGCACGCGGTGGGAACCCCGCAGGCTATCACCCCCCGACCTCGCGGGCGAGCTTACCGTCCCGGGCCCCTGCGCGCGGTTACGGTGACAGAAGCTTGCGTCCGCAACCCTGAGTGCTATATCGGAGTTCACATATGTGGGAACGTGTCTTGGGACCGCGCTTGCGCCCCGTGGGTGCGCTTGCAGCCCCTCCGCGTTAGTGAGGGTTCACGGAGAATCCGAGTGGGTTCCTGGCTCCTGTGGCCGACGCTCAGCTTTTGGAAAGCAGGACGGCAATGAACAACTCATGTGACACGGTGCGTCCCGCGAGCCAGGCACCGGTATCCACCATCGCGTCGCTGACGCGAGCGTGGCGGGTACAGCAGGGGTGGACCGAGCGCTCCTTGAGTGCCGCGGCGAGAATCTCCGCTGCCGCCGTGTCCCGGATAGAAGGGGGCAGCCGCATGCCCACCGCCGCGGTGTGGCTCCGCTTGGTCCACGCCTTGCAGGTGAGTCCGCTGGAGGCGGCACTGGCGGCGTTCGTGGACGGCGAGTCGCGATGCCGTCGCGTCATCGCGCTGGCGGACGAACTCCTCGATCAAGGGCTGGCTCGGGACGCGCGCTGGGTGGCCGCTCGAGCGGAAGCCCTCGACCGGGACGCGTTTGGCCACAGATACCGCGGAGAGCTCAGGCGCGTCTGGGGACGAGTGGCGATGGCGGAACACAACTACCCCACGGCATGCCGGTGCTTCGAGCACGTGGTGAAGAACGCATCCCAGGGATGCCGCCACCGGCAAGCCGTCGCGGCCTACGATTATGGAGTGGCGCTCATGAGCAGCGGGAGGGCGGCGGCCGGCCTGGAACAACTCGGCCACGCGCGGTCGCTATCTGCCGGTGACACCGACCCCCAGATGCTGGGACGGCTGGATTGGGCCGCTGGTACGCTATTCTTTAGACTGGGCGACTATCATTCCGCGCGGGCCAGCTACCAACGGGCATGCGAAAGGTTCGGCGGTACTCCAGTAGCCTGCTTTCCCCGCTTCGGCTGGCTACTCTGCTCGATGGCGCTGGGAGACCCCCCGGGTGACGTCCTGAAGGAGCTGGTTGTCTTGGCTCAGCATGCGCCAGGCCACCTACGCCCACGGATTCAGCATCGCATCGGTGTGGTGGCCCGAAGAAATGGTCACCCCGACCAAGCCCTGTACTGGTTCGACCGCGCACTGGCCGGATCGCCCGCCAGTGCCGCTGAATGGTGCAATACCCAGTGTGAACGGCTGCTGTGCCTCGTCTTGGTCCAAGATGCGGCAGGGTCACGGGACCTGTGGACCCGCCTGCGGGGGCACTGCTCCCAGCTGGATGACCACGACACGCTCGCGCTGACAGTGCTGGCCAAGCGGTGGGGGTTGGCCTCGCCGTCGGAATGGCCGGCTCGCATGCACAAGGAGCCGCATCGGGGTGCCGCCGTCGAGTGGGCGTGGCTGGTGTAGAATCCCGCTGCGTTCGCCGAAGGCGCGCGGGACCCTGGTGCCATCAACAGCCGGGCGCATCCGGCTCGGCGAGCCGGCGTGGCCACGGTGGACTCGCATGGGCCATCGGCGTGTCCCACACCCCACCGCCCCCCGTTCCCCGCGGACGCCAGCGCGCGGCTGCGGCTCAGGCGCTCGCGGCTGCGGCTCAGGCGCTCGCGGCTGCGCTGGGGGCTGCGGCCGACCCGGGGGGCCTGGCGCGTGGCGGGCGGTCTCGC
>JAJYPH010000024.1 GCA_021795575.1 Bacillota bacterium | reverse complement strand
GCCGAAGGCGAGCGTGTCGGCGCCACGCCGGATCCAAATCACGGAGTTTAGCACTTCCGGCAGTTCCGTCGCCACGGGCGTCAGAATCACGGACAGCAGAAACCCGCTCCAGCCACTCTGCCGCGCCAACGCCTCCAGGGCGGTGACAAAATAGTGCGCCCCCACCACCAGCCCCGCCAGCGCCATCGCCACCTGGCCCACCACGACCCACAGTGCCGGCGGCATCTGCCGCGACAGGTGCAACGGGGTGGTGGGCGCATCCGCCGGTGACTGCCGACCGGATCGCAGCACCGCGCGGGCAAACAGCAGGTACGCCACCACCAAGCCACCGGCCCAGTAGACTTTGACCGGCGCCGGCAGCCAGCCTCCCAGCAGCGCAGCGCCAAACACGGCCAGAAAGAAACTCAAGTCGCGCGTGACCGCGTCCGGGCGCGCGGTCGGGGGTCTCCGCGGCCAGCCAGGCCAAGCCAGCGACACCCCCAAGACCAGAAACCCCAGCGTGGCCAGCATAAAGGGCGCGCCCAGGATGGCGCCCAAGCCGACGGCCGCCGCCCCGCCCGCACCGGAAACCAGCGCGATGACGGGCACCAGGGTTTCCGGCAGGGCGGTGCCCAGCGCCGCCATCAACGTCCCGACCGCGCTGGCATCCAGGGCCAGCGCCTTGCCCAGCCACTCGATCCCGTTCGTAAAGTAGTCCGCAGACAGCACGATCAGGATCATGCCCGAGAGAATCACCAAAAGCATGACACTGCCCCTCGCCGCCCGCTTGACGCAGTATACGGCCACCGGGGCGGGGTCATCCCCCGATGGTCAACCCGGCATAGCCGCGCTGGCGCATCACCTCATAGACGGCCAACGCGGCGGCGTTCGACAGGTTCAGCGACCGGAGGCCCGGCCGCATGGGAATCATGCGGCAGCGGTCCGGATGGGCCGCCAGGAGCGTGTCGGGCAGCCCGGTGGACTCCCGCCCAAACACCAGCACGGCGGTGTCGCCGTACTGAGCTTGGTCGAAGCGCTGTCCGCCCCGGCTGGTAAACAGATGCAGCGTGTCGGGCCGCCGGAGTTCATCGGGGAGCGCATCCCAGGTGGCATGTCGGTGCACGTCGACCAAGTGCCAGTAGTCCACCCCGGCTCGCTTGACCCGCGGGTCGAGCCACTGGAATCCCAGTGGCTCCACCAGATGCAGCCGCGCCCCCACGGCGGCACACGTCCGAGCGATGTTGCCCGTGTTCGGGGGAATCTCCGGCTCCACCAGCACCACGTCCAGCGTCACCGGCTGACGGGCACGCGCACCAAAGCCTCAAAGGCGTCGTACAGGCGCCGCGTGATGGGTCCCGCCGTCTCGCCCAGGCGGCGGTGGTCCACGGTGGTCACCGGCTCGACACCGCAGCCCGTGTGCGTCAGGAACACCTCATTCACGTGCGCCAGGTCCTCCACCACCACGGGTTCCAGCCGAATGGGGATGTCCTGCGCCGCCGCGAGCTCCAGTACAACCTGCCGACTGATGCCGGGCAGAATATAGTTTGTCACCGGCGCGGTCTGCAGGGTCCCGTCGCGCACCACGAAAAAGTTCGCGGACGTGGCTTCAATCGCCATGCCATCGCGGACAAACACGGCATCGTCCGCCTCGGCCCGACGCGCCTTCTCCTTAGCCAGGACGTTGGGCAGCAGATTGACCGTCTTGATCCAGCACTTCGCCCAGCGGTCGTCCGGCACCGTCACCACCCGAATGCCGGCCAAGAACTGGTCCGGCGGGAGCGCGTGGTAGGGCCGGCACCACGCCAGCACCGTCGGGGACACCGGCGGATCGGGAAAGGGGTGGTTGCGGGGCGCCGCCCCGCGGCTGACCTGAATATACACCAGGGCATCGGGAACGGCCGCCCCCTCCTCGCCCGCCAAGTCGTAGACCACGTCAGCCAGCTGCTTCAGGTCCAACGCGGGCAGCCACACCCCAGCCAGGCTGCGTCCGAGGCGCGCCAGATGCGCATCCAGCCGAAACGGGCGCCCGTCATACAGACGCACGACTTCGTACACCGCATCCCCAAAAAGAAATCCGCGGTCGTCAAAAGACACCCGCGCCTCGCTCTCGTCCACAAAGGCCCCGTTCAGATAAACGCGCAGGGCGATCTCCTCCTCTGCCTCTTCTCTGCCTCGCGTGCCCGCGTGACACCTGTTATCCTAGATGGCCGAGGTGCTCCGCCAGCACTTCGTGGGCCTCCTCCGCCTCCCCGTCCGGCACCAAAATTTCGATGCTGCCCCGGCCGTCGGCCGAGGAATCAATGGGACGCATCGTAACCATGAGTCCTTCCTCCCTCAGCACGGCGACCAGACGGTTGGCCGCGGCGGAGCTGGTGGCGATGTATACCACTGTCCACATGGCTGCGCTTCCTTTCCTGTTCGTGCGCCCCCTCCGGGCTGGCACGGACCAGAGACGGTCTACGCCAACTCCAGGGGATGCGACTCTCCCGACCCCGTTCCCTTTTCGCCGGCCGCCCGCATCCCGGACAGGCCCGTCGCCACCAGGGACAACAGAGCCAAGCCTAAGAAGGCCGCATGGACCGCCGGCACCCACTGACCGGGGGCGGCGTGGACCGTGCTGGCGCCCAAACCCAGCAGAATCGCGGTCATGACCGCCAGCGAAAATGCGGTGCCGAAGCTCATGCCCAACGACCGCGACATGTTCAGAATGCCGCCCGCCACTCCCAAATGCTCCTTCGGCGAGCTGCCCATGACGGAGCTGTTGTTTGGCGGCGTGAACAGCCCGAGCCCCGCCCCAACCAGCAACAGCTCGCCCACCACGACGGGAATGCTCACGCCCACTCCGAGCGTGAGGCCCAGCAAGAGACACCCCACGGTGGTGAGACCCATCCCCGCAGTGGTGAGAATCCTCGAACCATACCGGTCCGCCAAGCCGCCCGCAATCGGTGCCAGCACCGTCATGGCCACGGGCACCGGGGTCAGCAGCAGACCAATCGTAGCTTCCGGAAGCGCCAGCACCTCTTTCAAAAAATAGGGCATGAGCACCAGGGTGCCGAACATGGCCGCGTACGACAAGAGACCGGTGATGTTGCCGATGGTCATGGTCTTGATGCGAAACAACTCTAATCGCACCATCGGCGACGGGAAACCGGCCTCCCGGCGAATGAACAGCCACAAGAGCAGGATGCCCAGGGCAAACAGGCCGAGAATGGACAGCGCCGTCCAGCCCCAGTCCGGCCCCTCGGTGAGGGCCAGCATGATGCTGACCAGGAACCCCGCAAAGTACGCCATGCCGCCCCAGTCAAAGGGCGCATGGGCGTCGCCGGGGCGGTCCTTCGGCAAGATCAAGGCGCCCAGCAGCGTTCCCACAATACCGACCGGGACGTTCACATAGAAAATCGCCCGCCACCCGAACAGCGCGATCAGGGCGCCGCCGACCGCGGGACCAATGCTGAGGCCCACCGCTTGGGCCGACCCCTGAAATCCAATCGCCTTGCCCCGCACGCTCGCGGGCACCGTGGCCGTGATGATGGCGACGGAGTTGGCCTGCAGCATGGCGGCTCCCAGTGCCTGCAGGACCCGAGACGCGATGAGCATCGGCAACGAGAGGGCCGCGCCACACAGCGCCGACCCAATGATGAACACCAGAAATCCGAAGGTATAGAGCGGCCGGCGGCCAATCATGTCCGCGAAGCGTCCGATGGCCGTCACGGCGCTCGCAAGTGTCAGCAGGTAGGCGATGAGCACCCAACTGGCATCCCCAGCGGTCGCGTGGAAGCTGCCCTGCAGCGTGGGAATCGCCACGTTGACAATGCTGGCATCGACGGCGGCCATGAAGGCCCCCACACACACGGTGGCCACCACATACCAGATGTAGTTCGGCTTCTTGGTGAACCGTGGCGACGGGAGTGCCTCCCAGCGCGCTTTTAATCCGGTCGCCGCCGCTCCCGGCTGTCCACCGGACTGCTCCCGACGCTTGACACCCATACCGCCACCTCCTCTCCCGCCTCCAGCCGCTCGCCGCGCTCCACCACGACCAACCCGTCGGCTTTCAGCATTTGGGTCATGATCCGCGACGCCGAGGGGGGCGGCGGCGGCATCAAGAGATGGGCCACCAGGTGACCGCTCTCGTCGGGAACCAGCTCAGCCTGAATGATGCGGGTCAAATCGGCAGACGCCTCGAGGGTCGCGTCCAAGCGCGCCGCGACCCGTCGGCGGGTCGGCGGCGGCCGGTGCGCCATCCTGGCCAGCGCCGGCGCCACGACCATCTCAAAATGCACCAGCACCGCATAAGGCCACCCAGGCAACAAAAACGCCGGCCGACCGCCCAGACGTCCCAAGGCCGTGGGGCGACCGGGAGTCATGCGGATGCCGTGGGCCAAAAGTTCCCCCACTTCGCCCAGCACGGCCGGCATCAGGTCGTGCAACTCCTCCACCGGCATGGCCTGAAACACCGGGATGCTGGCCCCCGTGCCGCCGGAGCTCACCAAGACATCCCAGTCACCGCGGTCGCGTGCCTGCTGCAAACCTTCCCGCACCATCGGATACCGGTCCTCCAGCCGACCCAGCCACACGGGTTCGGCGCCGGCGGCGCGGACCATGGCCATAAGCACCGTGCCGTTCACGTCATAAACCTGCGCCGCGCCCAGGGGGTGACCCAACGGGACCAGCTCGTCGCCCGTGGACACCACCCCCACCCGCGGGCGCCGCCACACATCTATGTACTCCACGCCCTGGCTGGCCAGCGCCGCCACATCCACCGGTTCGAGGACGCGGTCCACGTCGACGAGCACCTGGCCCAACTGAAAGTCCTCGCCAATGGGAGAAATGTGCTGCCCGGGACCGACGGGCTCTTCCACCTGTACCACGCCGTCGCGAACGACGGAGCGCTCCACCAGCGCTACCGCGTCCGCTCCCTCGGGAACCATCGCCCCTGTGGTGACCATCATGGCCTCGCCGGGACCGACCCCCCGGTCGGGGGGATGCCCGGCCGTCGTCTTGCCCACCACGATCAGGGGGCGCTCGCGGTCCCCGGCGCGCAACGCATAGCCGTCCACTGCTGAGCGCCGAAAGGCGGGCAGCGGGATGCGCGCCCGCACTGCGTCGGCGGCCACGCGCCCTACCGCGTCTGCCAGCGGGACCGATTCGGTTTTGTCCACCGGGCTCACGTTCGCCAGCCCAGCCGCCTGAAATTCCGCCAAGCTCAATCGACGGCGGATGTCACCCCTTGTCTCCGTGTCGCGTTCACTGCCTTCTCTAACTGCCACGTTCTGGCCCTCCAACTCGCGTCATTATCACACGTCGACCCGGCAACGTCCATGACAAGGCGTGACCCGCCGGACCGGGACGTTGCTTGTGGCCGCGCTTTGTCGAGGGACCCCGGGGGCGCATCCACCGCGGTCGCCGCCGTCTCTGCCCCCCACCCTAGATGAGTCTGGAGGCGTTGGCGTGCGGGATTGCTGCATGGAGCGTGCAGGGTTTACGGAAACCGCCCGCTTCGCCCCGGGCACCCGGTGGGCTCCGCCGGCCGAACCCGCCACCCGGCAGGAGGGAAGCCGACGCGCCCGATGGGCACCAAGCAGGCCCCCAACGTCTTGTCCCGGCGTGCCATCCGTGTGGTGGCACGCCGGGGAGCGTCAGCACGGAGAGGGCGTCGTCGCCGCGACGCGCCAGACCGGCCACCGGTGCGCATCCCGAGACCTGGGTTCGCGGGGCGCCCGTCGTCCAGAGAGGCTGGCTACGCCCACGTGCCAGAGAGGACCGCGCCTCACCGGGACCGGTGCCGCACCTTCCTCATACGGCCGATGCGAAATGCGCCGGTCGTTCCCCGATGTCTCTCGGACGGAGCCACGGGCGCAAGCGGTTGTAGACGGCCGTTAAGCGATAGGCGTCGCGGAAGCCCAGCGCCCAGCCCGCGTCGGCGTCCCCGTGCACCGCCAAGCGCATAGGACGGTCCCGCCATCGGCTCGCCGCGGACCCTGCGGCCCTACAGGGCACTATGTACGACAGTGGCGAGCCGGGCAGCCGCCACAGAGCGCCGCGAACCAACGGGCTTTCCGGGAGAACGATGCCAGCCCCAACGCCAGCAGCGCCAACCAGGCGAGCCAGGGCCCGCGCCACCAAAGTGCCAAGACGTTCCACGCGACATCCGCGGCCTAGCGGGCGAGGATCGGGTAGGCCAGCGCTTCCCGAAGCCTTGAGTTCGTGGTCCGACAACAGTCCTAGGTGGAGCGCGGCCACGCGCGGGCCGGGGTGGAACCGCGCGTCTTTGACGGCGCGCTCGTGGCCTTTGTGCATTAGGTTGCCGCCGGCCGGGAGCGGGGCGTCCGTGCAGAGGCGCCACGCCCGGCCCGGAAGAACCCGGGCGGGTCACCCGCCAGTGTGCGCCCCGCCACGGGCATGCTGGCCCGTGCCCCGACGGCCTCGACGGCGCGCAGCGCGTAGCCGTAGGCAACGCCACCCACGCGTGCACGGTCTCGGCCCGTATGCCGCCCGCCGCGTCGGACAGCTGCACTCGCTCTGCCGTGAGCCGGAGTCGCACCGACCCCTGAAGCTGCTGCTGCGGATAATAGGGGCAGAGGAGACAATCTCCCCTGCCCTTGGGATCAATCCAGGCCTACCGCCTTCTTAAACGAAAATACCTCGTCGACCGCGCGGGTGGCGCCACCCGCCGCACGCAATGATGCGCCGATGTCGTGGCAGACACGCCTCACCGTGGCATCTTCGAGGACCCGGTCGATCGTGCTCCGAAATTCGGCGGGGGAAAGCTCCCGTGGCTGTAAAGACACGCCTGCACCAAGTTCCCCTACACGCGCTGCCACAGCAAATTGATCAGCACCTTGTGGGAAGACAACAAGCGGAATCCCATGAAGCAGACCCTCACTGACGCTATTCATACCACCATGTGTAACAAACAACTGGGAACGATTGAGCACCTGAATTTGAGGCACATAATTCCTCACGAGGAAATTAGCCGGGATGGGTTCCAAGTCGGCCACGGTGGTTTTGGTGCCGACCGAGAGGACGACTTGGTAGCGCGTTCCCTGTAGGGCTTCAAAACAGAGATGGTAAAACTCCGGCGCTTGATTGAATACCGTTCCCAAGGATATGTAGATGAGAGGGTCTCTTAGCATGTCGAGTAATTCGTCTCTCCCAGCCGTGGGGACTTTTCCGATGGGACCGACAAACTTGAAGGATTCATCGAAGTGATCTCCATCCGGTTGAAAGTAACGGGATGTGTAGACCAAGGTCAGGGGCGCCGGATTACTATAGGCATCGTGGACAGAATCCACAGTTACGCCAAATTTTTGGTTCACCGCATCGCGCTGCGCCCGAAAATCTTGGACCATCCGCGAATACTCGTCACCGGACAACCGTGCCGCCAGGCTTTCCAGCATACCGTCAACCGTGCTCCGTTGCCTCGCAAACGTAGTACAAGACGCGATGGCTGGTAATTTCAACAACTCCGCCAATATGCGTCCCGATCCCAACATGGTGTCATGGATTATGTAATCAAAATGCTCCCCCCGGATCTCGTCGAGGACCGTCGGGATTACCACATCGGCGGTGCGTAGTAGTCCAGTTGCCACACCCAAGAAATGACGAACGTCTCCGGATCTCATACTTTCCGAAAATCGGGTCCCGTCAAACGTGCGGACCACGGCGCCAGTTTCTTCAACGCGCCCGCGCAAAGGGTCTGTGGTGATGTAAACCACGTCTTCCCCGCGACCGATCAGCTCCCGCACCAATTCGAGAGTCGGGTTCACATGTCCCTCAAGTCCGCCATTTAGAAATAGTACTCGTGCCACTCGCATTCCTCTTTCGCTGACATTTGGGTTGCATCGGACGGAGAGGATCTCCCGTCCCCACGGCCCGCCGCGCCTCTCATGTTTTGGTTCGCGGTATACCTAATTCGCCGGACAAGGAAAAATCCCTGCTAAGGGCAGCCGGGAATTACTAGGTAGTAGCTCGGGAGTTCCATCCCACCTTGCAGTAGGTTCCGCCATCTTGTAGATGACCTCGGGACCGGCGCGTCTGGGAAGACGGGCCGCCCACGAGACCAACGGAGCCGCCGACGGGGACCGCTGCCTGTCAGTCCCCCATGCGGCGACAGTGGTCTCGGCGACCCGACGCCCCACCCCCGGAATCGTCGCCACGCGGGTGAGGAGGTCTTCAAAATGTGCGAGCCGCTGGGCGATTTCCCGGCTGAGTGCCACGACTTCGGTCTCGAGAAACGTCAGATGCTGGAGCTGCCAGCCCAGGTGAAACTGTGGGTGGGCGCCCACGAGGCCGCGGAGCGCCCGCGTCCAGGCGGCTCGGTCGGCCCGCACTCGGCGGTCCACCAACGCCACCAACCGCTCGGGGTCGGTTTCCCCGTCGGCCAGGGCTGGCAGGATCCGCGTCCCGGCCTCGCCCAGCACATCGCTCAACAGGGTGCTCAGCTTAATGTTGGGCCCTTCGAGCACCTTTTGGATGCGGTCGACCTCGCTCGGGTGGGCCTGAATGAGACTCTTGCGATACCGGACCCGTTCGCGCAGCTCCCGCTGCGGGCGGTCCGGGATGTAGCTCCCCTTCAGGACCCCCACCTTCACGAGCGACGCGATCCACTGGCTGTCCTGGACATCGGTCTTCCGCCCCGGCATCGTCCGCATCTGCTGGGGGTTGACCACCAGTACGGCCGCAAACTCGAACTGCTCCAGGACGTTGTCAATCGGCTTCCAGTACACCCGCGTGGCTTCCATGGCCACGGGGGTCACGCCTGCCGCCGCCAGCCCGTCCGCCAGCGCCAGCAGGTCGTCGGTGACCGTGCCAACGAGCGCGTCTCGGTCGTGGCGGACCGTCTCCATCGCGATCGCCTCCTGACTGTTCACTTTTCGACCACCCCGGAGCACCCCAGAACTCTCTCTCGTTGGCGGGCTCAGCGCCCGGGGGCGCCGGCACCACTCGTCACGGCTCGACGGGGTCGGATTCCGTCTCCTCTACGGGCTCGCAGCACCAGAGGGAAACCGATCTCAGTCGAAGGCCTCTCCCCCTTCGCCGCGCCTCATTTTTTATTCCTGCCACGGGCCGGCACGGCCATGGGCGTCTCCCTTACGTCTATACGTCTAAAGGGGACGGTTTGCGGCCGACCAGCACGACCGTGCCATGCTTGGCCAGCTCCAGCGCGGTGCGACGGTCGACTCCCGCAGTCGAGCCGGAACCATTCACGCCTGCGCGGACAGCTTGTTCTCGTTCTCGATTCGCCGCCTGGCCGGGCCAGGGGCGCGATCCGCTCACCACGGAGTCGCTCAGTCTGCCCTACTTCCGCCACAACGCCGATGGACCGCATCGCGACACGGGTCGAGGCCCTGAACCCGGAGCTGAGCGCCGACGAGCACGCCGCAGCGGTCGATCGGATCGGCGTGGAGGAACGTGAGCCGCGGCCAGGTGAACCGTGGCTGGGTATGACCGCACGTTCTCAGCCCCCCAAAAGCGCCAGCGCCCGGTGGGTCCTTGCCGACGCCGCCGTGCAAGCCGCCATCGTGGCCGACCAAGCGCATGCGGACGTGGTGGCGCTGATGGAGCGTGACGTGGCAGCGACCGGGATCGGGCAGGCCGGATTTGCGCAGGTCCCCACGCGCGGGCTGATGGCAACGGCCGATGCCACTACGACTCACGCTATGGCACAGCGCCGACGGGCGTCCGGGCCGTGCTAACCTACTTGGGGGGGTGCCGGCTTGCCTTTCGATGCATTGGTCATGCGGGCCGTGACGCACGAGTGGGAGCCCGTGCTGACCGGTGGACGATTGCTGGCCGTTCGCCAGGACGGGCCCCGCGTCTATCTCTCCGTCGAAGGCCCGTCCCGCGCACGGACGACGGTGCTGGTGGTGCTGACCCCGGCCTATCGGCGCATTCAGCGCGCAGAGGCCGTCCCGCGCCCGGCCCGGCCCTCGGCATGGGCGGACCGTCTCTTGGGCAGCCGCATCGAGGCCGTCGACCAGGTACCGTGGGAGCGGGTGTGGCGTTGGCAGCTGGAGCGCATCGACGAGGTAGGACGCACGGCCCCCGCCACGTTGATCATCGAGCTGGCCGGCCATCTGACAAACATCCTGTGGCTTGCGCGCGATGGAACCGTGGGAGACGCCTACCGCCGCATCGCCCCCGGCCGGCCCGGGCGCACGCTGTACCCGGGGCTGCCGTACACGCCGCCCCCGCCGGTGGCCAACCCGTGCGCGACGGGGTGCACGGAGGATCTGCCCCCGTGGGCCCGGCGGTGGGTCACGACCGGCAAGACGCGCCTCGACGACCTGTGCCGGGCGTATGCGGCGGGCGACTTTTCCCCGTGGGAAGGGCCGGGACCCGACGGGACCCGTCATGTGTGGGTGTTTCCCTGGTCTGAGGCCTGGCAGGCGGCGGACGACTGGAGCCGCGCCTGGGCTCGGTGGGGGGCCGCGCGCGAACGGCATGACGTGCTGGAGGATGCGCGTCGCACGGCTTTGGCCGCCTTGGACCGCCAGAGGGAGCAGGTGGAGCGCCAGCTGGCCCGGACCGCCAGCCGGGACCCAGACGACGCCGAGCGGTGGCGTCGCCTCGGCGATGCCTTGCTGACGGTCGGGCCCCGCTGGGATGATGGGGAGCGGCCGGGCACCGTGATAGATCCCACCACCGGCGATACCTTAGAGATTGCCTGGCGCGACGGGGATCGGGGCTACCAGGACGCGGCGGCGCATGCCTACCACCAGTACAAAAAGACGCAGGCGGCCGAGGCGGCCGAGCGGCGGCTGGTGCCGCACTGGACCGCCCGGCGGGAGCGCTTGGCCGCTCTGCGCGAGGCGGTCGCCGCCGCGGACAGCCTGGCCGAGCTGGCCCGCCACCAGCCGCGGCCCGCACCGGTGCTCGGAGCCCGCGCGGACGATCCCCGCCTGCCGTACCGCCGGTTCGTCGCTCAGGCCGGGACCGAGATTTGGGTGGGGCGCACCGAGGCGGAGAATCAGGCGCTGACCTTCCAGGCCGCGCGCCCCGACGACCTGTGGTTCCACGTCAAGCAGTATCCAGGATCCCACGTCCTCTTGCGGTGCGGCAAGAACCGGCCCGCGGCCGCCGACATCGCGGATGCGGCGGTGCTGGCCGCGTTTTACAGCCGGGCGGGGCGGGGCTCGTCCATTCCCGTGGACTACACCGCCCGCAAGTTCGTGAAGAAGCGGCCGCACGGCCAGCCAGGCCAGGTACTTTATGTCCGGGAGCAGACGCTTTACGTCACCCCCGACCCCGATGCGCTCACCCGACTGGGCGCCCGCCGCGAACAGCTGGTGGAAACCCCGCCCCGCTCACGCTAGGCCAGCTGCTTGGGGTGGACGAGGGGCAGGGTGCCGGCCTGGCACAGGGGACAGGCCTCCGGAGGCCACGACGCCATCGGCAGCCGCAGCACCGACGTCACCGGCAGCGGAAAGGCCGCGTCGGGCGCACGGCGGTCTACCAGCACGCCCACTCCCGCCACCGTGCTCCCGACCGCCTCGAAAGCCTCCTGGGTCTTCAAAAGCGACCCGCCCGTCGTCATGGCATCTTCCACCAGAAACACCCGCCGCCGCGCCAGGGGTCCAAATCCGCGGCGGACGGCCATGGCACCGTCGGCGGTCTTTTCAGCGTACAGCGCCAGGCAGTCGTCGCCCACCCGATGGGCCAGGGCCCAGGCGAGGGCGACCGCCCCCAGGGCAGGCCCCCCGACCGCCTCGGCCTCCCCCGCCGTGACCGCTGGCACCAGTTTGTCAAGCCAGCGAGCCAGCCGCGCCGGGTGCGCCACCAGCCGGGGCAGCAACAAGAAGCTGTCGCTGTGCCGGCCCGACGTCATCGCGAAGTGGCCAGACAGCAGCGAATCGGTGGCCGTCAAGTCTCCTAGAAAGTCCTGGTGTACCTCACGCATGCGCCATCGCTCCCTCCGCCTCAGACTTAATGGCCGCCAGCGCGGCCAGGGGCTCGCCGGCGGCCAGGACCGGCCGCCCCACCACCAAGTGCGTCGCGCCCGCCGCCACCGCGTCGGCCGGGCCCACCACGCGGGCCTGGTCTCCCGCGGGGGTGCCAGCCGGCCTCACCCCCGGGACCACCAGCCCCAGCGTGGGCCAGCCCCGATGGAGCGTCGCGGCTTCCACACCCGACGTGACAGCGGCCCCGATTCCGGCCTCGACGGCCATGGCTGCCAGCGCCGCGACCCAGACACGGGCCGGCGGCGCGCCCATGACGGCCAGCACCTCGTCCCCCAGACTCGTCAGCACGGTGACGGCGGCCAGCGTGAGCGCCGGGCCGGCAGCGTCTTGAGCGGCGGCCAGCATCGCGGGCCCGCCCGCCGCGTGCACCGTGAGCAGGTCCACCCCGAGGCGTCGCACCTGTCGGACGGCCCCGGCCACCGTGTTGGGAATGTCGTGCAATTTCAAATCCAGGAACACCTGCTCGCCCCGCGCCGTCCAGGCCGCGACCGCCTGGGGCCCGGCCGCCAAAAACAACTCCAGGCCCACCTTGAAGTGGTGGTGTGGATGGAGCCGGGTCATCCACGCTTCTGCCTCGTCCGCCGTAGGTACATCCAGCGCCACCCACACGGTGACCCCGGCCTTGCGGTCTCCGTTCCTGTCCCTCGCCATCGTCCGCCTCACTTCCTGTTTCATCTCCGGGTTCTGCTCGATCCCAAGCCTTTCACGGGGTCACCCTGCCGGGGTGCGCCGCCCCAATGGCCGCCCGAACGCTGTCAAACCCATACCGCGCCAGCACGGCCGGCAGTTCCCCGATGATGCGGGCCATGGCGTCCGGCCGACTGAAGGTGGCGGTGCCCACCATCACCGCGCTGGCCCCAGCGAGGAGAAACTCCAGGACATCGGTGGCGGTCTCAATCCCCCCCATGCCCACCACCGGGACGTCCACCGCCTGCGACACTTCCCACACGGCCCGCACGGCAATCGGGCGAATGGCGGGCCCGGAGAGGCCCCCGGTCAGGCCGCCCAGCGCCGGCCGGCGGTGCTCCACATCAATCGCCATCCCCACCAGCGTGTTGATGGCCGAAATGGCGTCCGCGCCCGCCGCGGCCACCGCCCGCGCCATGCTCGGCAGGTCGTGGGTGTTGGGAGAAAGCTTCACCCATACCGGCAGCGCCGTGGCCCCTTTCACTGCGCGCGTCACCGCCGCGGCCTCGACCGGGTCGTGGCCAAACTGGATGCCCCCTTCTTTGACGTTGGGGCAGGAGATGTTGAGCTCCAACGCCTGGACCCCCGGCTCTCCGTCCAGCCGGCGGGCGACGGTGGCGTATTCGGCCCGGGTGCGGCCAATGATGTTCACCACCACCGTGGCTCCGCGCTCCCGAAGGTATGGCAGGTCCTCGCTCAGGAATTGTTCGACTCCCGGGTTTTGGAGGCCGATGGAGTTCAACAGGCCCGAGGGCGTTTCCCACACCCTGGGAGGGGGATTGCCCCGCCACGGCTCGGGCGCAATGCCTTTCACCGCCACCCCGCCCAACTGCGCCACGTCCACCAGGCCGTCATACTCGGGCCCGAAGCCAAACGTCCCGGACGCGGCCAGCACCGGATTGGCCAAGCGCACCGCCCCCACCCGCGTCGCCAGATCCATGCTAGCCCTCCCCCTGTCTCCCGGCCCACCACAGGCGCCGGGAGTCAAACACCGGGCCATCGTGGCACACGCGCACCCACTCCGGCTGGCCATCGGCGCCCACCCCGGGCACCACACAGGCCAGACACGCGCCTACGCCGCACCCCATGCGCTGCTCGTACGCGAGCCAGCAGGGCCGCCCCTCCCCCACGAGCTCGGCCACCGCCCCCAGCATAGGCGTGGGCCCGCACGCCCACACCTGGCCTCCGTCATGCCGGGCGAGCCAGCGCGCGAGCGGACCCGTGACCCGGCCCGGCTCGCCCAGCGAGCCGTCGTCCGTCGTGAGCGACGGGGCCAGCCCCAGCGTTTGAAAGTCGTCGACCATCACCACCGCCTCCGCGGTCCGCGCGCCCAGGATCACCGAGAGGGGATGGGTGGCCGCCCAGCGCTGGGCCGCCACAAACAGCGGCGGAATCCCCACGCCGCCCCCGACCAGCAGCAACGGGCCCGGCTCGGGGGCGGGAAACCCCTGGCCCAGGGGCGCCAGCACATCCAGCCGGTCTCCCACCCGGCGGTCGGCGAGCCACCGCGTGCCCGCGCCCACCACGCGAAACAAGAGCCCCACGCGCCCGTCGGGCGTGGCGCGGGAAAAGGAGATCGGGCGGCGCAGGCTGCCGGGGGTCCACACGTGGGCAAACTGCCCCGGGGCGAGGTCGGCCGCCAGGGCCGGCGCGTCGAGCAGCAGTTCCACGTGCTCGGGCTTCGGTTCCTGGCGCTCGACCACGACCAGCTCACACTGGGGCATGGTGTGTCTCCTGCCAATCCTGCAGCGCGCGAATCACAAACGGCGACCGGCTCTTGGACCGGAATCCGGCCAGGGCCGCGGTGAAGGTGTCCAGCGAGGTAAAGCACCAGATGCCCGACTCCACCGCCGTCCGCCGAATGTAAAACCCTTCGGACTCCTCCGCCCCGCCGTGAGTGATGGTGTTCACCACCAATTCATACGCGCCGCCGCGAATCTGGTCCACCAGATTGGGCCGCCCCTCGGCCAGGCGGCGCACCGGCATCGCCGGAATGCCGTGCGCCGACAGCAGCGCGAGCGTGCCGGTGGTGGCCGCCAGCCGATAGCCCAGCCGATGCAGTTCCGCCAGCAGCGGCAGCGCCTGGGCCTTGTCCTGGTCAGCAATGGTGGCCAGCACCACTCCCTGGCCCCGGACCCGAAAGCCGGCTGCCAGAAACGCTTTGTACAGCGCCGCCGGATAACTGGCATCGATGCCCATGACTTCTCCGGTCGACTTCATCTCCGGCCCCAGTGCGGAGTCGACATCCGACAGCTTGGCGAACGAAAACACGGGCATCTTCACCGCCACGGCAGCGGGCGGGGCCATGAGGCCGCCCGGCACGTCCAAGTTACCGAGGCGCTCCCCCAGCATCGCCGCGATGGCCCAGTCCACCAGCGGCGCCCCGGTGGCCTTGGCAATGAACGGCACCGTCCGGCTGGCCCGCGGATTCGCCTCCAGCACGTACACCGTGCCCCGGTGCGCGACGAACTGGATGTTGATGTGCCCTTGGATCTTGAGCCCCCGCGCCAGGGCGGTAGTGGCCGCCACCACTGCCTCCTGCACCTCGCGGCTGGCCGTGGGCGGCGGCAGAACCGCCACCGAGTCGCCGGAGTGCACCCCCGCGCGCTCCACGTGCTCCAAAATCGCCGGCACCACCACCGTGTCCCCGTCGGACACGGCATCCACCTCCAGCTCCATGCCGGACAGATACCGGTCCACCAGCAAGGGGCGCTCGGGACTCATCGCCGCTTCCTCGAAGAGATAGCGCCGCATGTCTGCCGGCCCCTCGACGATGCGCATCGCGCGCCCGCCCAGCACGTACGAGGGCCGCACCAGCACCGGGTACCCGATCCGGTCGGCGGCGGCCAGCGCGTCGGCCGGCGTCGTGGCCGTGGCCCCCGGCGGGCGTTCCAGTCCCAGCTCGGCCATCAGGACGTCAAATCGATTGCGGTCCTCCGCGCGATCCAGGTCGTCGACGCGGGTCCCCAGCACCGGGACACCCGCATCGGCCAGCTCGGCGGCCAAATTAATGGCCGTCTGCCCCCCAAACTGTACCAGCACCCCGCGGGGCCGCTCCAGGTCGGTTACGTTCAAGACGTCCTCCAACGTCAGCGGCTCGAAGTACAGCCGGTCCGACACGTAGTAGTCGGTCGACACGGTTTCAGGATTGCTGTTGACCATGATGGCCGCGACGCCCCGCCGGCGCAGCGCCTCGAGCGCCACGACGCTCGAGCAGTCGAATTCGATGCCCTGCCCAATCCGAATGGGGCCGGAGCCCAGCACCACCACTTTGTTCCCCGGGAGTGGCTCCGCCTCGTTTTCCTCTTCGTAGCAGCTGTAGAAGTAGGGCGTTTCCGCCACAAACTCGCCTGCGCACGTGTCCACCATCTTGTAGGTGGGCAGAATCCCGTCCGCCCGGCGCAGCGCCCGAATGTCTCGGGCGGTCCGGCCCGTGAGGGCGCCCAACCGCGCGTCCGAAAAGCCGAGCTGCTTCAGTCGGCGGAGTGACGCGGCCAATTCTTCCGGATGCTCCGCCACGTGTTGTTCCTGCGCCACCAGCGCGGCGAGGTGGCGCAGGAACCACCGGTCGATCGCCGTGGCCGCATAAAGGGCATCGACCGTCTCACCGCGCCGCAGGAGCTCGGCGGCGACGTAGAGCCGACGATCGGTAGGCGCGCTCACTGCTTGCATGAGCTCGCCCACCGACGTGTCCCCCAGCTGGGTGTCCACTACGCCGTCCTGACCGACGTCCAGGGAGCGAATGGCTTTTTGCAGGGCCCCGGGGAATGTTCGGTCAATCGCCATCACCTCCCCGGTGGCTTTCATCTGGGTGCCCAGCCGTCGGTCGGCCCGAGGAAATTTGTCAAACGGCCACCGGGGAATCTTCACGACGACGTAGTCCAGCGCCGGTTCAAACGCGGCGGTGGTTTTCCCGGTTACCGGGTTGACGATTTCATCCAGCGTGTACCCGAGCGCGATCTTGGTGGCCACGCGCGCAATGGGGTACCCGGTCGCTTTGGAGGCCAGCGCGCTGGAGCGCGACACCCGGGGATTGACCTCGATGACCCGATACGCGCCGCTGGTGGGGTGCAGCGCAAACTGCACGTTGCAGCCGCCCCGCACGTCCAGCGCCGCCACGATGTCCAAAGCCGCCCGCCGGAGTCGGTGGTAGTCGCGGTCCGACAGCGTCTGGCTCGGCGCCACCACGATGGAGTCGCCCGTGTGCACGCCCACCGGGTCCAGGTTTTCCATGTTGCACACCACGACCGCCGTCCCGCGGGCGTCGCGCATCACCTCGTATTCGAGTTCCTTCCAGCCCGCGATGCTGGCTTCCACCAGCGTCTGGTGAATCGGGCTGGCATCCAACGCGCGCCCGGTGGCACGTAGAAGCTCCACCGCGTCGTTCGCAAACCCACCCCCCGTACCGCCCAGCGTATACGCCGGACGCAGGATGACCGGAAACCCAATCTGCTCGGCGAAGTGCAGCGCCTCATCCACCGTCCGCACGGTCTGGCTCTCGCAGATGGGCTGTCCCAGCTGGATCATGGCCTGACGAAACCGCTCGCGGTCCTCCGCCTGCTCGATGGCGGCGAGCCCTGTCCCCAAAAGCTCCACGCCCAGGTCCGACAGCACCCCGGCGCGGTCCAGCTCGCGCGCCAGGTTGAGCCCCATCTGGCCGCCGAGCGTGGCCAAGAGGCCGTCGGGCCGCTCCTGGGCCAACACGTTGGCCAAAAACGACACCGTGAGCGGCTCCAGATACACCCGGTCCGCGACGCCCGGGTCCGTCATGATGGTGGCGGGGTTGCTGTTGACCAGCACCACCTCCACCCCCTCTTCTTTGAGGGCGTGGCACGCCTGCGTCCCGGCGTAGTCAAATTCGGCCGCCTGTCCAATAATGATCGGCCCCGACCCAATGACGGCCACCCGCTTCAAATCCTCGCGCTTAGGCATGGGGTGCCGTCCTCCCTTCGTAACCGTCCTGCACGTGCCCGGCGAATTCGTCGAAGACGCGGGCGGCGTCGTGGGGGCCCGGCCCGGCCTCGGGATGGTGCTGGACCGTGATCACCGGGCGCCCCTCCAGCTCCAGTCCCTCGACCGTCTGGTCGTTCAGGTTGGTGAACCGCACGCGGTATCCCTGGGGCAGCGACGCCCCGTCCACCGCGTACCCGTGGTTGTGGCTGGTGATGTCCACGTGTCCCGTCTTCTCGTCGCGCACCGGATGGTTGCTGCCGTGATGCCCAAATTTCAGGGGAAACGTACGGCCGCCCGCGGCCAGGGCCACAAGCTGGTGGCCCAGGCAGATGCCCAAAGTCGGGTGATGGGCGACCGCCTGCCGCACGAGGTCCAGTCGGCCCACCAGGTCCTGGGGATCGCCCGGCCCGTTGGACAGCACCACCCCATCGGCACGCACGGCGCGAAGGTCGGCCGCCGTCGCCGTGGCCGGCAATACCACCACCCGAAATCCCCGCCGCGACAGCTCATCCAAAATCCCGGTCTTGAGCCCGTAGTCCACCACCGCCACCGTCGGGCCGTCCCCCTCGACGACATAGGCCTGCGGGGTGCTGACGCTGTCGACGATGCCCCGCAGATTGAACGCACGGACCGCCTCGCCGCGGACGGCGTCGGAGAGCGGGCCGTCACCCGCATGCAGCACGCCCACCTCGGTGCCGCGGTCGCGGAGGCACCGCGTCAACGCCCGCGTGTCCACGTCGGTGAGCACGGGCACGCCGTGGGCGTCCAAGAACTCCCCCAGCTCCATGGCGGCGTCCGCGTGCGAGGCGGATTCGGCCTGGTGCACCACCAGCCCGCGGAGCGCCGGCGCCGCGGACTCCCGCCACGCCGGCGCCGCCCCATAGGACCCGATGAGGGGATAGGTCAGCACCACGATCTGACCCGCATACGAGGGGTCGGTACAAATCTCCTGATATCCCGTCAGCGCGGTGTTGAACACCACCTCCCCCACCACCGGGCTCGGCGGCCGTTCCCCCAGCCACCGGCCGGCAAACCGACGTCCGTCGGCCAACTCCAACAGCCCCTCGGCCGTCACGACACCACCTGACCTTCCCGAAATGTAAAGCGCCCCCCATGCACCGTGGCCACCACGCGACCGTAAAGGACCTGGCCCGCCAGCGGCGTGTTGGTGCCCCGCGACTGAAAGTGCGTGGGGTCCACCCGCCACGACGCGTCGGGGTCGATGAGCGTGAAGTCGGCCCGTGAGCCCGGCACCACGCCCGCATAGGATTCCCCCACCACCTCGTGGGGACCGCGGGTCACGAGCCGCATGAGCGCCACCGGCGTCAACCGCCGCTCGTGATGGAACACCGTGAGCAGCACGCCCAGCAGCGTCTCGATTCCGCTGATGCCAAACGGCGCCGCGTCAAACGCGCGCACCTTCTCGTCGGCGGCATGCGGCGCGTGATCTGACGCCGCCACCGTGACCACTCCCCGCTCCACCGCCTGGCGCAAGGCGTCACGCATGGCCGCGGGGCGGAGTGGCGGGTTCACCTTGGCGATGCCCGTGGGGTGCCATTCGGCGAGCGCGGCATCGGTCAGCAGCAAGTGATGCGGTGCCGCCTCACCGGTGGCCTGGGCTCCCTGGGCGCGCGCCCAGCCGAGCGCCGCCAGCGTGTCCGGCACGGAGCAGTGGGCGAAGTGCAGCCGGCCGCCATACGCCCGCAAGAGCCCCACGTCCCGCCAGGCCAGGACCGATTCCGCTGACGCAGGCATGCCCGAAAGGCCCAGACGGCTGGCCACCACCCCGTCGTGGGCCACGCCCCCCTGAGCCAACTCGGGATCCTCGAGGTGTTGAATGACCGGCGTGCCGTGGTGGGCGCTGAAGGCCAGGACCGCGGCCATCATACGGCTCGACGCTACCGGGTGGCCATCGTCCGAGTAGGCCCGGGCCCCCGCCCGGCGCATGCCGTCCCAGTCAGCCGCTTCGTGGCCCCGCGATCCTACGCTCACCGCCCCGATGCCCCAGGCCGACACCAGCCCCACCTGGGCCACCCGGTCCAACACGCGGGCCATCGCGGGACCCTGATCAATGACGGGCGTCGTGTTGGGCATGAGGCCCACCACCGACACGCCGCCCGCCGCTGCCGCCCGGGACCCGGACCCGATGTCTTCTTTGTGCTCCTGGCCCGGCTCGCGAAAGTGCACGTGCAGGTCCACCACCCGCGGCACGAGCCAGAGGCCCCGGCCATCCACGGCATCCTCGAACGCTGCCCGTGCGGGCGGGTCCGCGAAATGGCCTTCGCGGTCGACGTACACATCCATTACGGCGTCGGTCCCCGCGAACGGATCGACCACCCGGACACCCCGGACCCAAAGCGCCGTCATACCGTGTCCTCCGGCGACACCAGGTCCACGCCGTCGTCCCCGTCCACCTCCACGAGGCGCACCGCCACCCGCTCCCGGCTGGCGGTTGGCACATTCTTGCCCACGTAGTCCGCACGGACCGGCAGTTCCCGGTGACCCCGGTCCACCAGCACGGCCAGCTCGACCTGCCGCGGGCGGCCATGTTCCGCCAGGGCGTCCAAGGCGGCCCGGACGCTGCGCCCGGTGTACAGCACGTCGTCCACCAGCACCACGCACCGGTCTCGCGTCGCGACGGGGGCCAGCGTGGCCCGAAGCCCCGGCTCCGTGTCCCGGTCGTCGTCCCGCCAGGGACCAATATCCAAGCCGGCCGTAGGGATGGCGACGTCCGCGCCGGTGGCGATGGTGCCCAAAGCGGCCGCGAGTCGCCGGGCGAGCGGCTCGCCGCGCCGACGGATACCGACCAGCACCACGTCGTCGAGGTCTCGGTGCCGCTCCCACACCTCATGCGCCACCCTCAGCCACGCCCGGCGCACGGCCTCGCTGTCCATGATTTCCCGCCGCCGCTCTCCCACAAAAAAACCCCTTCCCCACACGCGCCGTGCAGGAAGGGTTGGGCGGGTCCCGTTCCCTTCCTGGCCTCACGGGACCAGATTAAAGGTGCGAGTCTCTGGCCAGAAGATAGCCTGTCCCAACCGGACTGTCAAGACCAAGCGGGCTTTATGCCAAAACCTGTGGGATCGGGCAACAGAAGGCGGCGGCGTCCGGCCCGACCGGCGTCTGGGCTCCCGCAGGGCGGGACGGCCAGGCGACCGCTCCCCCAGCGCCCGGGGTCCTCCCTGGGTCTGGGTCACGGCTGGTGGCTGCCGACCCAGGTGGCGAACGCTTCCATCACGCGGTCGAAGCGCTCAGTGCCCGCGACCGACAGCGCGTGGGTGGCCGCCGCTCGCTCCGCGGGCAGGACGTCGCGCTGAAACACGTTCGCCACGTACGCCGACCATGCCCGGCCGGCGGACCCGCGGGGGGCCGGGCCCTGGGTGGCCAGCGCCAGCTCCAGGTCGGCGGTGTCGAGGGCGGTCAGGCCCGCCGACAGCGCGGGCGCCGGCGTAGATCGATTGCCCCGCCAAATGTACCGGTCGAGCCCCGCATGCGACAGCGTGTCGGCCAGCGTCGATGCCTGCAGCCAGAGTGCCTCGCCACTGGTCCCCGCCGTGCCGTCCGCAATCGATCGGAAGTCCAGCGCCATCGTGGCCTCGTCCTGGAGCACCGTGCTGCCGATATCCCCACCGGGAGCGGGCACCGGCCCGGTGGGGTTCCCATGGAGGGCGTACCCCAGCACCCCCCCCACCACCAGCGCCGTCAGCAGCGATACGAGGCGCCCCATCTTCAACCTAACCGCCATCGGGAGCCTCTGGGTCCGCCCGGCGGTACAAAAACCCCGGGGCGTCTCGGGGGGTTCCCGACTCCACCGCCGCCCATATCAACCCGACCCGTCGAGCACGGGCCCGGCCAAACCATGCGCCGTCGGGATACAGAACGACGACGGGCGCCGCCCGGCACATCGCCAGACAGGCCGTGGGCACCACCACGGTGCCGTGGCCCTCCGAACGGCCGACCCGGCGCTGCCAGACCACCCGGGCCTCCAAGCCCCCCGCCGCCTGGCACACCGACCCCTGACACACCAGCAAGCGACGGCGGGCCCGACTCACATCCGGTGCAGGCACCGCGCACCTCCCCCAGGCGAAAATCGTCGGCGTGGTTTCACGAGGATTCACGAAGATGATTCCTGGTTAGTGTGCGCGCCGCGCGCCGCCAGCGCAAATGCGTGCGGAGGAAATCCGGGCGATCAGTCGGACGAGATGGCCGTCCCGGGGTGCCGCGGGGGAATCGCGCCCTCCCGAGGCGGCCCCAGCTGCGCCAAGGCGTCCTCCCACCGCTCGGGCCAGGGCTCTACCAGCGTGAGATGGCGGCCCCGCCGCGTGGGATGCTCAAACGACAGCGCGTAGGCAAACAGCGCCTGGTGCGTCTGGCCCAGCGCGGGACCCGTTCCATAGACCGAGTCGCCCACCACCGGGTGGCCCAGGGCGGCCAGGTGCACCCGCACCTGGTGCGTACGGCCGGTCTCCAACTCCAGCGCCACCCAACTGTGGCGGGCCCAGCGCGCCGCCGTCTCGTATCGGGTGGCCGCCGGCCGGCCGCCGGCGGTGACCGCCATCCGCGTGCGGTGGCGGGGATCGCGCCCGATCGGCGCGTCGATCCGCCCTGTCGGCGGATCCAGATGCCCGTCCACGAGCGCCCAGTACCGACGGTGCACCGTACGCCGGGTCAGCGCATCACTCAGGGCGGCCCGCGCCGCCTGGCTGCGGGCCAGCATCATCAGTCCGGCCGTATCCCGGTCCAGCCGGTGGACGACGCCCGCGCGGCCCGGCTCGCCACCCGCCGCCGCGACGTCGGGCCACAGCGCCTGCACCAGGGTGCCGTGGGGATGACCCGCTCCCGGGTGCACCACCAGCCCCGCGGGCTTGCACACCACCACCAGGACGTCGTCGCGGTACCGAATGGGAATCGCGACGTCGAGCGGCTCGTGCGCGAGCGCCACCGTGGACGGGGGCTCCGCCGGCGGGGTGGCGTCCACGACATCGCCGGCGGCCAGCGGGTGTCCGGCCCGCCGCACGGGTCGGCCGTTGACCCGCACCTGGCCCGCGCAGATGGCCGCCTGCCAGCGGGTGCGCGACCAGGTGGGCCACGTGGCGCTCACGACGCGGTCGAGTCGTCCGCCGGCATCGTCCGGGCCTACCCGTACCGTGAGGCCCATCACGGGATGGCGCGGGCGCGGTCGTGCCGCCAGGCTTCGACCGCCAGCAGCACCATGCCCACGACAATCGCGCTGTCGGCCAGATTGAACACGGTCCAGGGCCCGATGGCCACGTAGTCCACCACCCGCCCGTTGACCCAGCGATCCCAGAGGTTCCCCACGGCGCCGCCCAACAACAGCCCCAATCCCCAGGTCACGGCCCCGCGGGCCTCAGGATGACGCACCAGCCAGCCCAGCCCACCCGCCACCACCAGCACGCCCACCACCGCGAGCCAGGCGCTGCCACCCTGAAACAGTCCAAACGCGGCGCCTGTGTTTTCGCTGAGCGTGAGGTTGACGCCCGGCAGCGCGGCCACCGGGACGTCGGGCGTGAGCCGCGCCAGCACCAGCCCCTGCACCCAGCGGTCGGCGGCAAACACCACCACCGCCAAGAGCAGAGGCCCACCCAGCCGCCCGCTATTCATCGCGGCGCCCCCATGAGCGCCTGGCGGCAGCGCGGACACAAGCCCGCGCGCAGGGCCGGCACCGGCCGCCCGCACCGAGGGAACTGGGGCCGCGGCGAGGCGGTGGCCCGGTGGCGCCGGTTGGCCCTGCTGCCTGGCGCCACGGCCACGGTAGCGGTCTTGAGCATGCTCTGCAGCAATTCTGCCTCCTCGGCCACGCTCGGCACGTCCGCCCCTTCGGGCACCCAGACGCTCAGGTCGGTCGCGCCCGGAATCCCAATGAGTCCGGCCGGGCGCGCGCCCTCCAGCGCCAGCCGGCCGGCGTCACGGGCGGGCAACAGCGCCCAGACCCGCGCCGCCCCGACAGAGCAGCCAGGCGGTCCGGCCACACTGTCCATAACTCCGCCGGCATCGTCCCGGCCTGCCGTGACGCTGAGCCGCGTCATCGGGTGACGTGGGCGCGGTCTTGCCGCCAGGCTTCGACCGCCAGCAGCACCATGCCCACGACAATCGCGCTGTCGGCCAGATTGAACACGGGCCAGGGCCCGATCGCGACGTAGTCCACCACCCGCCCGTTGACCCAGCGGTCCCAGAGGTTCCCCACGGCGCCTCCCAGCAGCAGACCCAATCCCCAGGCCACGGCCCCGCGGGCCTCCGGATGGCGCACCAGCCACCCCAGACCGCCCGCGACCACCAACACGCCCACCACCGCCAGCCACGCACTGCCGCCCTGAAACAGTCCGAAGGCCGCGCCCGTGTTTTCGGTGAGCGTGAGGTTGACCCCCGGCAGGACGGCCACCGGGACGTCGGGCGTGAGCCGCGACAGCACCAACCCCTGCACCCAGCGATCGCTGGCAAACACCGCCACTGCCAGCAGCAGGGGCCCAACCAGCCGCCCGCTCTTCATCGGGATGCCGCCTGGAGCGCGTGGCGGCATCGCGGACACACGCCGTCGGGCAGGGTGGGCACCTGCCGCCAGCACCGAGGGCACTTCGGCCACGGCGAAGCGGTGGCACGGGCGCTCCAGTCGGCACCGGTGCCTGGCGCCACGGCCACGGTGGCGGTCATAAGCATGATCTGCAGCAGCTCCGCGTCCTGAGACACGCTCAGCACGTCCACCCCCTCGGGCACCCAGAGTCTCAGGTCGGCCGCGCCCGCACCCCCAATGAGTCCGGCCTGGCGCGCGTGCTCCAGTGCCAACAGGCCGGCGTCGCGGGCGGGCAACAGCGCGCGGACCCGCGCGGCCCCGGGCAGGTCGGCCACGCCTTCCGGCAACACTGGCCATAACATATCCCACGTGGCCCCGGGCGAGCCCCGATGCTCCATAAGCTCATCAGCGGTGAACGGACAGATCGGCATCAGGACCGCTTGGAGCACGTCCAGCGCATGCCACAGCACGGTTTCCACCGCGCGGCGCGCGGGGTCCCCGACCGCCAGGGTATACAGGGGATCTTTCACGACGTCCAGATAAAACGTCGACAGGCTCACGACGCACAGGCGGGTGAGCTCCTGCACCACCAGATGGAATTCGTATGCTTCGTAGGCCGCACGCATTTTCTCGAGGCTTTCCGCCAGCTCCGCCATGGCCCACTGCTCCAGCGGCGGCAAATCAGACGTCCCCACCGCCTGGTCGGGGTCGAAGTGGGCCAGGTTGCCCAGCAGAAAGCGCGCCGTGTTGCGAAGCTTGCGGTATGTCTCGGCCACGCGCGCGAGCTGGTCGTCCGACACCCGCACGTCGCCGCGAAAGTCGCCGGCCGCTACCCAGAGCCGCATGACGTCGGCGCCGTAGCGGCCCACCAGCTGCGACGGATCCACCACGTTGCCCAGCGACTTGTGCATGGGACGCCCGGCGCCATCCAGCACCCAGCCATGGGTCAGCACGCCGCGGAAGGGGGCCACTCCCCGCCACGCCACGCCTTCCGTGAGCAGCGAATTGAACCAGCCCCGAAACTGATCCCCGCCCTCCAGGACCAGGTCGGCCGGCCAAGTAAGTTCGGACCGCTCCGCCAGCACCGCCGCCTGCGTGGCGCCCGAGTCAAACCACACATCAAACACGTTCCACTCGCGCTCCAGCCGGGTTCCGCCACAGGCACAGCGGGGCGGCGGGTGAGGCAAAAGCCGATCGCTGTCCCACTCCCACCAAATGTTGGACCCGTGCGCCGCCACCAGCGCCGCCACGTGCCGCACGGTGTCCGCCGTCATGACCGGCGCGCCGCAGTCCTGGCAGGTGAAGGCGGGAATGGGAAGCCCCCAGGCCCGCTGGCGCGACAGGCACCAGTCCCGGCGGTCCACCACCATGAGGCGCATGCGCTCCTGGGCCCAGGCAGGCGTCCAGGCCACCTGGGGGATGGCAGCCAGCAGCGTCTCCCGAACGGGATCCAGGCGGAAAAACCACTGGGACGTCGCCCGAAAAATCACGGGATGCTTGCAGCGCCAGCAGTGGGGGAACTGGTGACGCAGCGGGCGTTCGAACAGCAGCGCGCCCGCCTCCTGCAGCGCCGTCAGGATCGTCGGCTCCGCGGCTTCGTAGCCGAGGCCGGCCACCTTGGGCGTCCCCTCCACAAATCGGCCGCGGTCGTCCAGCGGCTGCACCACGGGCAGCGACCACGCGCGGCCCAGGTCAAAGTCCTCGATGCCGTGCCCGGGCGCGGTGTGCACCAGCCCGGTGCCCTGGTCCGCGGTCACATGCTCCGCCGGCAGCAGGGGCACCCGGTGCCCCAGGTACGGATGGGTGGCGGCCACGCCCGCAAGCGCACGCCCGTCCACCTCCAGCACCACGGTACCGCCGGTCAGCCCGACGTCGCTGAGAAAGGTTTCCGCCAGAGCGCTGGCCACGAGGAGCAGGCCCTGGGGCGTCTCGAGCACCTGATACGGAAACTCGGGATGGTACGCGATGGCCACGTTGGCCGGGATGGTCCACGGCGTGGTGGTCCAAATGACCGCCCGCGTCCCCGCCGGTAAGGGTCCCCGCTCGCCGCTCCGCACCTCAAACGCCACCCAAATCCCGCGCGAGGTTTTTTCTCGGTACTCCAGCTCCGCCTCGGCCAGCGCGGTTTCGCAGTGCGGGCACCAGTGCACCGCCTTTAAATCTTTGTACACCAGCCCGTGCTCCACGATATCCGCAAACAAGCGCAGCTCGGCGGCCTCAAACGCGGGGTCGAGCGTCGTGTAGGGATGATCCCAATCTCCCATGATGCCCAGCCGCTGAAACTGGCGGGTCATCTCGCCCAGATAGTGCCGGGCGGTCCGAGCCGACGTGCGGCGCAGCTCGACCGGGTCGATCTCGCGCTGGCCCACGCCCAGCTCTTTTAGCGCCTGCATCTCAATCGGGAGGCCGTGCGTGTCCCATCCCGGCACGTAGCGCACGTCCTGGCCGTTCAACACCTCGCGCCGGTTGATGATGTCCTTTAAAACCTTGTTCAAGAGGGTCCCCATGTGGACGTCCCCGTTGGCGTAGGGCGGACCGTCGTGCAGCACGTAGCGCGGCCGGCCCGCGCGCCGTTCGGCCAACACCCGGTCCGCCTCCTCCGCCTGCCAGCGTGCAAGCCGCCGAGGCTCCTCCACCGGCAGGTTGCCCCGCATGGGAAAGCTGGTGGCGGGCAGGTTCAAGGTCTCCCGCCATACGGATCCCGACCCGGTGCCCCGGCTGCCGCTCATCCTGCTGCCCCCTCGCCTGCGATGACTCCTGATCCCCGTTGCCGAATCTACCCGGTCGCAATAAAAAATCGCCCCCCCAAGGGGCGACTCTGTCGCGCTACCACCCTCGATCCGCCGGCATGCCGGCGCTCGTACGACCGATAACGGGGTCAACCGGCCCGGCTACTTGGTTCGCCCAGGCACTCCCGGGTGATGTCCGCTGCGTCTGCCACCGGCTCGCACCGACCGCCGGCTCTCTTGGGCTTCGCGCAGCTTCGGTCCCGATCATCGTCTTCGCGTCTATGATGCCCCCATGATACCGAAACAGGATCCTTCGTGCAAGGGGCGGCAACCGAATGCCGCCCCCGCGAGGACGCCCCAGAGCGGCAGAACGCTCACGAAAGACACGACCAGCCCTTAGGCCCACGTCCGCGTCCTGGGGCGTGTGAGCAGGTCATGGCTCGTCGGTCGCGCCCTGTCCCTGGGGCGCGGTCCTCATCACCGTGCTTCCGGCGGTGGGCCACCAGCCACCCGTGGAGCGGGTAGGCCACCACGGCGCCCGCATGCCCACGCTATCGCCCGCGAGGCGGTGAGGAGCCGAGGGGCTCTTCCACTGCGCCCACTGGAGCCAACGACGCCATGAACGCCGTGAACCGGCGAAAGCGACGGGTGTCGCGTGGTCGAGGGGGCGTGGGGCCCGTCGATGACAACCAACGCCACCGACCGCGCCGAGAGCCCCCACCACAACTCGACCGCCATGATCAGGGGCGCTGGCCTCGCCAGCCCCCTCCGGGGGTCGGCGCAGGCAACCCGACGACCGTGGTTCACTGTCGGCATGCACGCAACATCGCCCCACGAAGGGTCCCTATGTCCCACGGGTTACACGCGGGCTAGTCCACCTCGCCGGGATGCGCCTCGTCCAGCAGGGACAGCTGGCCCTGGAGCATGCCGCGCATGCGGGCCCGAAAGGTGTCCCAGTCGCGCCGCATGCCCATGAGCTGTTCCTGGTAGTCGTGCAGCTGCCGCTCGGCCTGGCCCACAATCTCCGCCGCCCGCGTGTTGGCGTCACGCAGCACCGACTCCGCGTCGCGCTCCGCCGCCGCCCGCACGTCGTCCGCGGCGTTCTGCGCCACCACCAGCGTGGTTTTCAGTGTCTCCTCCAGCTTGCGGTACTGCTCGATGCGCTCCCCGATCCCCGACAGTTGCTGGCGCAGATCTTCATTCTCTTTCAGCGCCGCCTCGAAATCCCGCACCACATGATCGAGAAACTCATTAACCTCGTCTTCCTGATATCCCCGGAAACCACGCTTGAACTCTTTGTTGTAAATGTCGACCGGGGTCAGGGGCATCACACGGCCTCCTTCGGATGATCGTCGTTGATAGGTACTCTGATTTCAGACGTGCTGCGCGGCCCATACCAG
The DNA here is from genome assembly GCA_021795575.1 of Bacillota bacterium. Taxonomy (GTDB): domain Bacteria; phylum Bacillota; class Sulfobacillia; order Sulfobacillales; family JAIMBI01; genus JAJZWV01. The sequence goes on along the minus strand of JAJYPH010000024.1, from coordinate 987 downwards.
CAGGTCTCCCACCAGCCCCCCCAAAATATCCGCCAACAGCAACGCCACCACGGGGGAGAAGTCCATGCCTCCCCACAACGGCAGAAACCGACGCACCGGGCGCAGGATCGGGTCGGTCAGGTCCGCGACGAACCCAGACACATCGGCCCACCACCCCGGTCGGCGCGGCGGCACAAACGACCCGATCACCCGAACCAACAGCACCACGTACACGAACCTGAGGAGCCACTTCAACGAGAACGCCAGATTGACCAACACCACCAACCCACGCGCCCCCTACTTGCCGAAGGCACGCACCCAGTTGCCGTCATCCTGGTCGTCGCCCGCCACTTCGACATTGCTGGGCGTCGCCAGGAAGATGCCATCGCCCACCTTGCGCAAGCTCCCGTCAAGCGCGTACACCACCCCAGACAAGAAGTTCAGCAAGCGCTGACCGGCCCGCTCGTCCGCCAGGTCCAGGTTCACGATCACCGGCCGCCGGCCCTTCACCTGGTCAGCGATGGTTTGCCCATCCTCCAGCGACTTCGGGTGCATGACCACCACGCGGACGCCGTTGCCGCGGGTGCCTCCGGCTAGGCTCACCACAGGCGGCTTCTTGGCCTTCTTCGGCACTTCGGGTTCCCAATCGGGCTCCTTGGTGTCGGCGTACTCGTCGATCTCTTCAATCCCCACGAAGTTCAACAGCTTCTGCACCACCGTGCTGGTCACGTCGCGTTCCCCCTCTGTGCTCAGTTGTCCTCACGCGGCGTCGCCAGCGGCCGGGCCCCAAACAACGCCGTCCCAATCCGTACCTCCGTGCTGCCGTGGTGAATGGCCATCTCGAAATCCTCACTCATCCCCATCGACAAGCGCTCACAGGGGACCCACGGCCACCCTTCGCGCCGCACCGCCTGCCAGACCGCGTGCGCCTCCTCCATCGCCCGGCCCCGCAGGGGCTCGTCCACCCGGGGAAGCACCGCCATCAGGCCCACCACCGAGACTCCCGGA
>JAJYPH010000178.1 GCA_021795575.1 Bacillota bacterium | reverse complement strand
GTGGTGCTCTACCGGCGGGCGGGGTGGGGCTGGCGGTTGCGCTGGGGGCCCTGATCGCGCTGGGGGGAGTGATGTGGCGGTACGAGCGGGCGCTGGAACGCGAACAGGCGCGGCGGCGGGCGTGGGAGCGCCAGTGGGCCGGAGAGGCCCGGCTGGCCGCCGCCGCTCAGTCAGACCCCGCCGGGATGAAGGTGGTGCTGGCGCAGGTGCTGGATCATGCGGTCACCGCGCTGAACCTGGATGAGGCGCTGCTGCTGCGGTGGCAGCGGGAGCGGCCGCTGGATGCCCTCGGGCTGTACGTCTTTTCGGGGAGGGCGCCGGGCCGTGAGTGGACAGCAGTCCCGGCGGCGTATCTGGCCGAGCGATCCACGGGGGCGGGCCTGGTGCTGTCGACCGGCGCGTCCTGGCGTCGGGGCGGCGGGTCGCCGGCGCCGCTGCTGCCGGCGTACAACCCGCCGCGGGCGTTGGTCCACCCCATCATGGTGGACGGATCCGTGTGGGGACTCCTGGTGCTGGCCGCCGCGTCCGTGACGGGCCCCGTGCCGGATGGGGATCTGGTCCAGCGGACGCGGCGTCAGGTGGAGACCCTGTTAACCCACCTGGCCGCGCGCACGGCGAGCGACCGGGACCGGGCGTATCAGGAGGCGGCGCGTCTGCAGTCCGAGCTGTTGGGACACGTCTCGCATGAGCTGCGCACGCCCATGGGGCTGATTCGGGGGTATGCCCGCACCTTGCTCCGTGAGCGCAGTCGGCTGTCATCCGAGGAGCAGACCGAATTTCTGACCGTCATCGCCGAGGAGACCGAGCGGCTCGCCGGTCTGGTGGACCGGCTCTTGAAGATGGCCGCGCTGGAAGGCCGAGAGTCGGCGCCGACGTTCGGGCCGGTGGACGTGGCCAAGCTTGCCGCCGCGGCGGTGAACCGGCTCGCTCCCTCGGATCGACGGCGCGTCGCGATGACCGTGGCACCGGCACTCGAAGCCCACGGGGACGGTGAGGGCTTGCTCGAGGTGGTCAGCAACCTGGTGGACAATGCGATTAAGTATTCGTCGGGCGTCGTCGACCTGTCGGCGACGGTGCGGGACGGCATGCTGGTCTTGACGGTGCGGGACCGGGGACCCGGGGTGTCCGAGGCCGAGCTGCCGCGCCTGTTTGACCGATTCTATCGGGGCCAGGCCGCGCGACGCGAGCCCACCGTGCGCGGGACGGGTCTCGGTCTCGGGATTGCCCGGCGCATTGTGCAGGACCACGAGGGGCGCATCGTCGTGTCCAACGCCACCGGTGGCGGGCTGTTGGTGGAGGTGCTGCTGCCGCTGATGGCGCAGCGGGACCAGGAGGTGGGCCGTTGAGTGGGGTGGGCGGGCGGGTGCTGGTGGTGGACGATGAGCCGAAGTATCGTCGGCTCATCGTGACCAACCTGCGTCTCGCGGGTTATGACACGGACGAGGCGGGGGACGCGGCCAGTACGCTCAAGGTCCTGGCCGACACCGAGCCCGATTTGATCCTTTTGGATCTGCGGCTCCCGGGAGTGGACGGCGTGCAGCTGTGCCGACGTATTCGCGAGCGATCGTGGGTGCCCATCATCATGGTGACGGCGTTGGACGCGGAGGCCCAGCTGGTGGCGGGACTGGACGCGGGAGCGGACGACTACATCGCAAAACCATTCAGCCCCGACGAGCTCCTGGCCCGCATTCGCGCGGTGCTGCGGCGCCATCGGCAAAGCGTGCCCCGCGAACAGTTGGCCTGCGGGGGCGTGGCGTTGGACAGCGATGCCCGCACGGTGACGGCGGACGGCCGGGCGACGCGGCTCACGCCGACCGAGTGGCGCCTCATGGCGGAGTTTATACGCCAGTGCGGCAAAGTGTTGACGCACGAGTACCTGCTCACCCGGGTGTGGGGGTCCGCCTACCAGTCGGACCACGAATATCTGCGCGTGTACGTACGGCGCTTGCGCCAGGCCATCGAGACCGACCCGCGTCATCCGTCGCGGCTGGTGACGCTTGCGGGCATCGGGTACGTGTTGAAGCCTAGCGCGGCCCCGCCGAGTGGGGCCGGCAGCACCTCGCCCGCGCCGTGACGGGTGTTTATACGGTTTTTACACCGGGACGCTGGGTGTTCCGGATTTTTTTATGGGTCCGCTGGTAACCTAAGCGCTGGCGTGGCGCGGACGACCGCGCGGCGTCTCTTTAACGCCCAGGGAAGTTGAGGTGGCAAGGTGACCATTCCGGGCATTTTGGGAATTTTGCTCTTCACGGCGGCGGCGGTGGCCATCGCCAAGCCGGTCGGGCTGTACCTGTATGCCGTGTTCAATGACGGCCGCACCTGGCTCGACCCGGTGATGCGCCCGCTGGAGAAGCGCATTTACCGATGGACGGGCGTGAACCCCGGCCAGGAGATGCGCTGGACCCAATATTTTCTGGCCATCCTGGCGTTCAACCTGGTAGGCTTCGTGGTTCTGTATATTTTCCTGCGCATTCAGGCGGGGCTGCCGTTCAACCCACAGCATCTGAAAGACGTGGGGCCGCACCTCTCTTTTAATACGGCCGTCAGCTTCATGACCAACACCAACTGGCAGGCGTACGGCGGCGAGTTCACCATGAGCTACGTGTCGCAGACCATGCTGGTGGTGCAGCAGTTTTTGTCCCCTATTACGGGACTGGCGATGGTGGTCGCGTTTATCCGAGGATTCAGCCGCAAGAGCGGGTCCAACCTGGGCAACTTCTGGGTCGACCTGGTCCGTGCCGTGTTGTGGATCATGCTGCCGGTGTCGCTGATCAGCGCACTGGTGCTGGTGGCGTTGGGCACGCCGCAGAACTGGATGCCCTACGTGACGGCCCACACGCTGCAGGGGGGCACCCAGAGCATCGCGCAGGGGCCGGTGGCCGGCATGACCGCGCCCATGCAGTTTGGAGACAACGGCGGCGGCTACTTCAACATGAACGCCGGGCAGCCATATGAGGCCGCGTCGGCCGCGTCGCTGTTGTTCCAGTCGCTCTTGGGTGTGTCCATTCCGGTGGGCCTGACGTATTACTTCGGCAAGGCCGTGAAGGACACCCGCCAGGGCTGGATCATTCTCGGCGCGATGGTGGTCATGTTCCTGGGTGGGACGTTCGTCACCTATCACGCCGAGGCGGCGGGCAACCCGCTGCTGCACCGGCTGGGCTTAAAGGGCCCCAACATGGAGGGCAAAGAGGTTCGCTTCGGGCCCGCCCTCTCTTCGCTGTTTGAGACGCTGACGACGGCGGTGTCGTGGGGGTCCACGGCGGCGGCCAACGACAGCCTCATGCCGCTGGGCGGCCTGGTGCCGCTCTTTAACATGATGAGCGGCGAGGTGATCATTGGGGCTTGGGGCGTGGGGCTCCTGGGCATGCTGGCGTTTGCCATTCTGGCCGTCTTCCTGGCTGGCTTGATGGTGGGCCGCACGCCCGAGTACCTGGGCAAGAAGATCCAAAGCTTCGAGGTCAAGATGGCGGTGCTGGCCATGATCGTGCCCACGTTCGTCATTCTCGGCTTCACCGCCTGGGCGGTCAGCAGCAAGGGAGGCCAGGCGGGCATCTACAATCCCGGTCCCCACGGGTTGTCGGAGGTGCTGTACGCCTATTCGTCCGGGGTGGGCAACAACGGATCGGCCTTTGGCGGGTTGGGCGCCGCCCTGCCGTTCTACACCTGGACCGTGGGGCTGGCGATGCTGTTTGGCCGGTTCGCGATGTACATTCCCGCGCTGGCCATTGCCGGGTCGGTGAGTCAAAAGAAGACCGTGCCGCCCAGTGCCGGCACCTTCCCCACCAACACGTGGCTGTTTGGCGTGCTCTTGATCGGCACGGTGGTGATCGTCGGCGCGCTGGTGTTCTTCCCAGCCCTGGCGCTCGGGCCGCTGGCGGAGCACTTCGCCCTGTGGGCGGGACATGTCTTCGGGGGAGGTAGCTAGATGGCGGCGCAGATAGAGGCAGGCCGGCCCCACCAGGAGAGCCTCGTGGGACCCTCGATTCGGGAGGCATTCCGGAAGCTCAAGCCCTCCTGGATGCTGCACAACCCGGTCATGTTCGTGGTGGAAATCGGCAGCGTTTTGACGACGCTGGATGCCATTCGGTACCTGGTGCTGGGGGATGGCCGGTCGTTCGCGTTCGTGCTGCAGATTGCGATTTGGCTGTGGCTCACCGTGCTGTTTGCGAACTTCGGCGAGGCCATGGCCGAAGGCCGAGGCCAGGCACAGGCTGCCGCGCTCCGCGGCGCTCGTACCGACACGCCCGCTAATCGGCTGGTGGATGGCCAGGTCACGGTGGTGGCGGCGACTGAGCTGCGCAAGGGCGATTTGGTGGTGGTATCCGCTGGCGAGGTGATTCCCAGCGACGGCACGGTGGTGGAAGGGGCGGCCGCGGTGGACGAGAGTGCCATCACGGGTGAATCCGCGCCCGTGATTCGCGCCAGCGGGACCGACGTGGACGCGGTGACCGGGGGCACGCGGGTGATTTCCGACCGCATCGTGGTCCAAATCACCGCCAACCCCGGCGAGACGTTCCTGGACCGCATGATTGCGCTCATCGAGAACGCCGTGCGGCGCAAGACCCCGAACGAGATCGCGCTGGCGATTCTTTTGGCCGGCCTCACCCTGATTTTCATTGTGGTGGTGCTGTCCACGGAGCCCCTGGCGGTGTACTCCGGGAAGTCCGTGTCGCTCACGATTCTGATTGCGCTGCTGGTATGCCTCGCCCCGACCACGATTGGCGGGCTCATGTCGGCCATCGGGATTGCCGGCATGAACCGGCTGCTGCAGCACAACGTGCTGGCGCTGTCGGGGCGCGCGATTGAGGCGGCCGGCGACGTCAACAGCATCCTGCTGGACAAAACCGGGACACTCACGGTGGGCAACCGGATGGCCACCGAATTCCTGCCCGTCGACGGCGTGGATGCGAACACCCTGGCGGAAGCCGCACTGCTGTCGTCGCTCGCCGACGAAACGCCAGAGGGACGGTCGGTGGTGAAGCTGGCGGGCGAGCAGTACCATCTCACCCGTGACCGGGACACGATGCCGGGCGCCGAGTTCCAGGGCTTCACGGCCCAGACCCGCATGAGTGGGGTGGACGTGGACGGGCGCCAGATTCGCAAGGGTGCGCCTGACGCGGTGCGGGTGTATCTGGACACGGCCCAGCAGCCCAACGGCGGCCGCCAGCTGGAGGACATGGTCACGGCCATCGGCCGCCAGGGCGGCACGCCGCTGGTCGTGGCCGACGACACCCACGGGGCGCTGGGCGTCATCCATCTGAAGGACGTGGTCAAGCCGGGCATCCGTCAGCGCCTGTCCGACCTCAAGAAGGCGGGCATCAAGACGGTGATGATTACCGGAGACAACCGGGTGACGGCCGAGACGATTGCGCGCGAAGTGGGCGTGGACGAGTTTCTGGCGGAGGCCACGCCGGAAAAAAAGTTGGAGTACATCAAGCGCGAGCAGAGCGAAGGGTATTTGGTCGCCATGGTGGGCGACGGCACCAATGACGCGCCGGCGCTGGCGCAGGCCGACGTAGCCGTGGCGATGAGCAGCGGCACGCAGGCGGCGCGCGAAGCCGGCAACATGGTGGACCTGGATTCGAACCCCACGAAGCTCTTGGACATCGTGGAAATCGGCAAACAGATCCTGATCACGCGGGGCGCGATGACGACGTTTTCGATTGCCAACGACGTGGCGAAGTACTTCGCGATTATCCCCGCCATGTTCGTCCCGATCTTTCCGGGCCTCGAGGCGCTGAACATCATGCATCTGACCTCGCCGGAGTCGGCGGTGCTGTCAGCCGTGATTTTCAACGCGATTATCATTCCACTGCTGATTCCGCTGGCTCTCCGGGGCGTGAGCTACAAGCCGGTGAGTGCGGCCACGCTTTTGGCCAAGAACCTGCTGTTGTATGGGCTCGGGGGTCTGGCGCTGCCGTTTGTGGGCATCAAGCTGATTGACCTGGCGGTCACGGCGTTGCATCTGGTGGTGCTCCATGGTTAGGGCGGGACGGACCCGGAGGGAGGGACACGCATGATTCGCCATCTGTGGACAGGCACAAGGATGCTGCTCATCATGGTCGCGCTGGTGCTGGTGTACCAAGTCGTGGTCACCGGACTTTCACAGGTCCTGCTGCCGTATCAGGCGAATGGCAGCCTGATTCGGCACAACGGGGTGGTGGTGGGCGCCGGGCCGATTGGCCAGGCGTTCACCGCGAAGAAGTTCTTCTGGAGCCGGCCTTCGGCAGCCAGCTACAATGCGGCGGCGTCGGCGGCGTCCAACTATGGGCCCACCAACCCTGCTCTGCTGAAGGAAGTCAAGACCAACCTAGCCGCATTCCTGAAGGCCAATCCGGGGGTGAAACCGAGTCAGGTGCCGATCGACATGGTCACCAGCTCCGACAGTGGGCTCGACCCGGACATCACGGTGGCGTCCGCCATGATTCAGGTGCCGCGGGTGGCCGCGGCCAACGGGCTCTCCGCGTCGTCGGTGCGGGCCCTGGTGGTGTCACAGGAAGTGGGCCGCTGGCTGGGGCTTTACGGGCTGCCGCACGTGAACGTCCTGCGGCTGAACCTGGCTCTGGTCAAGCTGGCCCATCAACAGGGATCGTGACGGGCGGACCTGCGTTATCATGAATACACCTTGACGCATCGGGGCTCAACAGGACCAAGACAGGGGGTCGGTCGCTATGCTGGATGTGCTGGGCATCTTGACCGTGGTGGCGTTTTTCTTTGGCTGCGAGGCGTACATCGGGTACTGCGAACGGTTGCGCCGCGCCGAGCAGGAAAGCGGGGGTGGACGATGATCACCATGGTGATTGGCGGCATCATTGGCGTGCTGGTGTCTCTTTACCTGTTTTACGCGCTGCTGTATCCCGAACGCCTCTAGTGCCCGGCGCCGCGCTTGAGACGTGGGCCGTTGTCGCCGCCGTGTGGGCGGTGGCGACGCGCCCCTTGGGGCGCTATGTGGTG
>JAJYPH010000177.1 GCA_021795575.1 Bacillota bacterium | reverse complement strand
GTCGTAACCCTGATCCAACAACAAAGCGGCGGCCGCCGAAGAGTCGACGCCGCCGCTCATGCCCACCGCCACGCGGCCGCGCTTCATGGTCCTCCCCCCACTTTCTCTGCCACCGGTTCCTGCCACGTCCCCGTACTCCGCTGGCGGTACAGCAACTCGTCAAACGTCATCCCGTCCATGGCGGCCACCAGCACTTCCTGCACCCGCGACCAGACGTCCGGCCCAATGCACTCCAGAAGCGCCGGGCAGTCCTCGGCGTCGTCCGAGGTGCAGGTCGTCAAATGAATGGGCCCTTCCAGCGCACGCACCACGTCGCCCACCGTGACTCCCGCCGGTGGTCGTGACAACCGGTATCCGCCCTGGGCACCGCGCGCCGCCTGCACCAAGCCGGCCCGCTTCAAGGCGGGCATCAACTGCTCCAGGTACGGTTCCGGCACGCCCTGCGTGCGGGCCAGCACGGCCAGCGGCACCGGCGCCTGCCCGTAGTGGCGCGCCAACTCAAATACGGCCTTGACCCCGTACCGGCCCCGGCTCGAAATTCTGAGCATCCCGTCACCTCTTCGTCCGCGCGGCCACCTGCCTGCCATAAGACGCTGTCATGTCAGATTATCACGACCGCGCGAGAGGGTCAATCGCCGAGACGATGGGACCCCCGGCTGTCAGTAGGTACGCGGTTTGGGCGCGTAGTGGGTAATGGCGACCGGCGCTTCGCCCACGACAGGCCCGTCGGCGCTCCACGAGCACAAAAAGTGCTTCAGGAACTGATCGTCGTGGCGTGCGGGAAAATCGTTCCGCCAGTGGGCGCCCCGGCTCTCTTCGCGCACCAGCGCCCCTTCCACCACCGTGGCCGCCAGATCCAGCAGAAACCCGGTTTCCAAAAACGCCAGCAGGTCATAATTGAACACCTCGCCGCGGTCCATCACCCCGGCGTGCGCGTAAACCTCCCGCAGGGCCGCCAACTCCCCGCGGGCGGCTTGCAGCCGCTTGCGGTCGCGAAAGGTGCCGACATTGTCGGTCATCGTCGCGCGCAGCCGAGCGCGAATCGGCCCGTAGTGCATCGGGGTGCGGCGAGCGCGCAGCGTGGCCAGGCGGTCCTGCCATTCCTCCCAGCTAGCCTCGGAAATCGGGGGCGCCTGCGGCTCCTCACGGCAGAAGCGCGTGGCCGCCAGCCCCGCCTGGCGCCCAAACACCAGCGTGTCCAACAGGGAATTGGCCCCCAGCCGATTGGCCCCGTGGACGCTGACCGCGGCGCATTCCCCCGCGGCATAGAACCCGGGCAGCGTCGTTTGTCCCTCCAGGCCCGTCGCGATGCCGCCCATGATATAGTGTTGCCCCGGCTGCACCGGAATCGGCTCGTGCACGGGATTGATGCCCCGATACGTGATCGCAAAGTCGTAAATCTCCGACAGCCGATGGCGAATCAGGTCCTCGCCCAGATGACGGAGGTCCAGATGCACCGACCCGTCGGCAAAGCCGCGCCCCTCTAAAAGTTCGGTCTCGATAGCGCGCGACACGATGTCCCGCGGGGCCACCTCCATCAGCTTGGGGGCGTAGCGGCCCATGAACCGGTCGTGCTCGGCGTTCAGGAGGTATCCCCCTTCGCCCCGCGCGCCTTCGGTGATCAGGACGTTCATGCCGGGCAGGGTCGTCGGGTGGAATTGAATGAACTCCATGTCTTTCAAGGGCACGCCCGCGCGGTAGGCGATGGCCAGCCCGTCCCCCGTCGCGATGTAGGGATTGGTGGTGCGGGCATACATCATGCCCGCCCCCCCGGTGGCGAAAATCACCGTGCGCGCCGGGATGGCCATGAGCCGGCCCGAGGCGATTTCGATGGCCAGGACGCCCGCCACCCGCCCTTCGGCCACCACCAGCGACACCACAAAAAATTCTTCAAACACGGTGATGCGCTGCGCCACCGCCCGCTCAAACAGCGTCTGGTACAGGGCCCGCCCGGTCTTGTCGGCGGCATAGCACGCTCGCGGATACCCCTGGCCACCGAACGACCGCTGCGCAATGCGGCCGTCCGGCCGCCGCGAGAACAGCGTCCCCCAGTGCTCCATTTCGTAGACCGCACGCGCCGCGTCCTCGCACAGGAATTCGGCGGCATCCTGGTCCGCCAGGTAGTCGCTCCCCTTGATGGTGTCGTAGGCGTGATCCTGCCACCGGTCTTCGGGATCCAGCGCCGCATTGATGCCGCCCTGGGCGGCCACCGAGTGGGACCTCACCGGGTACACCTTGGACAGCACCACACACGAGAGCTCAGGATCCACCGCCAGCGCGGCACGCAGGCCGGCCAATCCAGCCCCCACCACCAGCACGTCGTAGCTGGTGGTCTGGTCAACCTTGGGAATTTTTCCGGTGCTGGTCACGAGGACGTGTCCTCCGGACTCTCGACCGGCGTCGGGCTCCGATACGCCGGCGTGAGCCCTGCGAGGGTCTCGGCCGCCAGCTTCTTCTTCAAGCGCTGAATGCCCTCGGTGATGGGAATCCCCTTCGGACACGAATCGGTACAGTTGAAGGTGGTACGGCACCGCCAGGCGCCTTCGACATTGGAGAGCGGCGCGAAACGGGAGGCGGCCCCGTCGTCACGCGGATCGAACTCAAATCGAAACGCCTTGATGAGGGCCTGGGGGCCCAAAAAGCCTCGGTCGATCCCGTTTACAGGGCACTCCGAGTAGCAAATCTCGCAGAAGATGCAGTCCGACGCCTTCGACAGGAGGTCAAACGCGTCTTGAGGCATGACCATCCGGCGCTCCTCGGCGGGGGGCGCCCCGGCCGGCATGAGGTACGGCTCGACCCGGCGAAACTTCTTCCAGAACGGCGTCTGGTCCACCACCAGGTCTTTGACGTAGCGCAGGTTGCGGAGCGGCTCCAGCACGACGCGGCCGCGCAGGGCCACCATGGCCGCCACCTGCGTCTTGCACGCGAGTCGGCTTCGCCCATTGATCACCATCCCGTCCGATCCGCAAATGCCCGACCGGCACGACGCGCGAAATCCGAGCGATCCGTCCTGGCTTTCGCGAATGCGCATCAGGCTCATGAGCACGGTGTCGCCGTCGTCCACCGGCACGTCGTACTCCGCCCAATACGGCTCCACGTCGCGCCGCGGATCGTACCGCATCACTTGAAACACCACGTCGCTGCCCACTGTCCCCACCCTTCCCCCCACACCACGGCGCCTGTCTCAGAGTCGAAACCACGGATGCCCAAAGAGAAACGGCGACAGCACGTCCATGCCAAAGACAAACGTGGCCACGCCCAGCACCCAGAGGGTGGTGGTGACGGCGCGCACCGCGGCCGGATCGTTCGTGTTTTCCACCAGCACGCTGCGGAGGCCATTCAACCCATGGAACACCACGACCCCCAGCAGCCCCGCATCCACAAACACGTAGAACCCGTGCACCAGCCGCTCCAGCACCGTCCGGTAGGTGATGCGCGCTCCCAAGTGCATAAAGTGCTCGATCCACAGGTGGGCCATGACAAAAAACAGGAGCAGGGCGGCTGACACGCGCTGCAGCAGCCAGGGCCAGGTTCCACTGCGGCCGCTGGCGGGCGGATGACTGCTGGATGCCACGGCTACAGGTGCGCCAGGGGCAGCAGCGCAACCGACGCGGCCACCATCAGCAGGGCACCGACCCCCATGAGTCCCCAGAACCACTCCCGCTGATGGCCAATCCCGTACCCGAGGTCAAACAGCATGATGCGGATGCCGTTGAGGGCGTGGTACAGGATGAGGACGAACAGCAACAGGTCCGCCAGAATAAACGGCGGCGCCGTCAGCTCCCCCACCACCCGGTTGAAGTCGGCGCTCCCCTTGAACCACACGTCGGACGACAGCACGATCAGGTGAAAGTACAGATAGGCCAAGATGAGGAGCCCCGTCGCGCGGTGGAGCATCCATGCCCACGTGCCCGTGCGATAGGTGGCCAGGGTTTGGGCGGGGTGGCGCTTCAAGCCAGTGGCGGGGCGCACCTTGAATCCCCGACCCATGCGCCACCCCCTCGCGGATAGCGTGGCCATTCGGGCGGGTTCCATTCACCGAGCGAGACGGAAGCGGCCGTCAGGGGGTGGGCGCGCGGGCGCCCGCCTCCCGTCGTGCCCGGGCCCACTCCGCCAGCCGGCGGCTCACGGACGGCTCGGCCCCCTGGTCCGACGGCACGTAAAAGGGCGTCCCGTCGACGGCAGGAGGCAGGTGGGCGGTGGGCAGAAAGTGGCCCGGCGCGTCGTGAGGATATTGGTACGCGGTCCGGCCCGGGCGCCCGCGCACATCCGGCCGGAAGCTCACGTCGCGGAGCGCGTCCGGCACGGGGGCATCCCCGTGCTGCGCCACAGCGTGGTCCAACGCCGCCAGCGCCGCCACCACACTGGACGATTTAGGGGCCAGGGCCAAATAAATCAGGGCCTCCGCCAGCGGGAGCCGCGCCTCCGGGAGCCCCACGGCCTCCAAGGCGTGATGCGCGGCGGTGGCGATCACGAGCGCCTGGGGGTCCGCGAGTCCCACGTCCTCCGCGGCCAAGATCATGAGGCGGCGCGAGATAAAGCGCGGATCTTCCCCGCCCGCCAGCAGCTGGCCAAACCAAAACAGCGCCGCGTCCGGATCGGACCCCCGCACGCTTTTGATCAGCGCCGAGGCCCGGTCATAGTGGCGGTCGCCGCCCCGGTCGTGATAGTGGGGCACCTCCCCCCACAGCGCGTCCAGCGCCGGCCCCACGTCCACTCCCTCGGGCAGCGCCAGGCAGGCCCACTCCAGCAGCGTCAGCGCCAGCCGGGCGTCACCGCCCGCCCGGTCCGCAATTTGGGTCAGGGCGGCGGGTGTGGCCGCGGCCCCGGGCAGCCACTGGTCACGCCGCGCCATGGCGCGTTCCAACACGCGCTGAACGTCCGCCCGGCCCAAGGGGGCCAGCTCCAGGGCCAAGCACCGGGACAGCAGGGCCGGGTTGAGACTCACCCAGGGATTTTCCGCCGTGGCTCCCACCAGCACCACGGTGCCGTCCTCCACATGCGGCAGCAGTACATCCTGCTGGGCCCGGTTGAACCGGTGAATTTCGTCCAAAAACACCAGGGTGCCCCGCCCCTCATGGGCCCAGCGCTGACGCGCGGCCTCCACCAGCCGGCGCACGTCCGCTACGCCGCTCTCCACCGCCGACAGCGGCACGTAGGCCAGGCCGGCCTCCTGCGCCAGGGCGCGCGCTAAGCTGGTTTTGCCCGACCCCGGCGGGCCGAACAGCACCAAGGAGCGCACCCGCCGCGCCGCGACCATGCGCGCGAGAATGCCGCCCGGTCCGGTGAGACGCGGTTGGCCCAGCACGTCCGCCAATCGTTCGGGGCGCATGCGTTCGGGCAACGGAGCCGCCGCCGCCCGATCGTGTTGTCCCGACGCGCTGAAAAGGTCCACGGCCCCCTCAGCCCTGCGCCGCCGCCCGGCGGAAGAACGCGACCACCACCTCCACGTCCGCATCCCCGATGTCCAGATGGGTCACGAGCCGCAGGCGCTGGGGACCAACCGTCCCCAGCCGAATGCCGGCTGCCTGCGCGTCGCGCAGCAGCCGGTCGAGGGGGCCCAGCACGTCCACCATCACCATGTTGGTGGGCACCGGCGGGAGCACCACGCGAAATCCGGGCAGCTTCGAGAGTTCGGACGCCAAAGCCTGCGCGCGCTGATGGTCCTCGGAAAGCCGCTGGACGTGGTACTCCAATCCATACAAGCCGGCGGCGGCCACGATGCCGGCCTGTCGCATGCCGCCTCCCAGCTGTTTGCGATAGCGGCGTGCGCGGTCGATGAGCGCCGCGGAGCCCACCAGCAGGGCGCCCAGCGGCGCGCCGAGGCCTTTCGACAGGCAGAGCGTCACGCTGTCCATGTCCGCCACCAGGTCACCGGGGGCAATGGCGAGCGCCACGGCGGCGTTGAACAACCGCGCCCCGTCCATGTGCACCGCCAAGTCATGCTGGTGCGCCACGATGGCGGCCGGCGCCAGCATGGACCCGGGCACGGCCGCCCCACCCGAGCGGTTGTGGGTGTCTTCCACCACCAGCAGCCGGGGACGCGGGTGGTGCACGTTGGCCGGCCGAATAGCCGCCGCCAGCACCTGCGGGTCGATCACGCCGGACGCGTGTGGCAGCACATGACACGTGACGCCCGCCAGCATCGCGGGCGCACCGGCCTCGTAATAATAAATGTGGGCGTCTTGGTCCAAAAAGATTTCGTCGCCCCGCTCCGTGTGGCTCAGCACCGCCAGCTGATTGGCCATGGTGGCGGTGGGCACGTACAGGGCGGCAGCTTTTTTCAGAAGCCGGGCGGCTTCCGATTCCAGCCGGTTGACGGTAGGATCTTCTCCGTAAACGTCGTCACCCACCTCCGCTTCCGCCATCACGCGCCGCATGGCCGCGGTGGGCTGGGTCACGGTATCGCTCCGCAAATCAATCATGCAAAAGCCCTCCTCGGGAGTCAGTGCGCCCGCGGAGACTCGGGCACGGCCAGCATACCATCCCGGGCGGTGGCGCGGGTCGCGCTGCGCGCCGGCGGATGGCAGGAATCCCGCCGCCCATCGCGAACCGCTAAAGTACCTCGATCGTCCCGCTGCGCGGACACGGCCGGGAAGGGAGAAGGGGCGCCATGCGGCTTAAGATCCAGCAGGCGGCGGACGTGGTGGGCGTGTCGCCGCAGACCATTCGGAAGTGGGAGCGGCATGGCTTGATCCACCCGCCGCGCGATGGAGCGGGCGATCGCTATTTTCTCACGCCGGACCTGGTGCGGCTCAAACTGATCAAGCAAATGCTGGGCCGCGGGACGCGGCTCGCGGCCGCGGCCGCGTTTCTGGGGGAATTGGACGAGCCGCCGGCCCATCGGCGCTCTGAGCTGGGTGCGACGCTGCAGACGCTGCGCGAGGCGCGCGGGTGGTCCCGCAGCACCGCCGCCCACCGCGTCGCCATAAGCGACGCCCACCTGGCCGCGCTGGAGGCCGGCCGATCGAACGGCACGCTCGTGAGCCTGCAGGCGCTGGCCACGCTGTACGGGATCGCCCTCATCGATCTGGTGAGAGGCCGTGCGGGTGCGGACCCCGCCCTGGTCCGCGCCAGCGACCGGCCGGTCCTGCTGACCAGCGGCAGCGGCGTCGTGCTGGCTG
>JAJYPH010000176.1 GCA_021795575.1 Bacillota bacterium | reverse complement strand
CGACCTGCCCAAGACCCGGTCTGGAAAAATCATGCGCCGCATCCTGATGGCCATCGCGAATGACAGCCCCGACGTGGGCGATATCACCACGCTGGCCAATCCGGAAGTGGTGGAGGCCATCCGAAACCTGCATACCGCGGGATGACGGGCGTGCCGCTGAGGCGCCGCCGCGCCTCAGGCAGAGGCGCATGGCTCGGGGTCGATTGCTCTCGTTTCTAATTCTTCTCGTCAAGGAGGAGTCCGACGATGCAGAAAGCCAATCCCGCTCCCCTGGGGCTGGCGGGATTCGCGTTCACCACCTGGATGCTCAGCATGGTGAACGCGGGATGGTACTCGGCGCACGACATGGGCATGGTGCTGGCGCTGGCCATGGCGTACGGCGGCACCGCGCAGATGGTGGCCGGCGTGATGGAATACGCCGCCGGCAACACGTTCGGGACGATGGCCTTCTTTTCGTACGGAGCGTTCTGGTGGTCGTTCGCGCTGTTTGTGCACTTCTTCGCCGCCGGGGTTTCCACGCAGTACGTGGGGTGGTACCTCCTGATGTGGGGCATCGTGACGTTTTACCTGTGGCTGGGCACGTTCGACAAGACGCGCGCCCTGCAGTATGTGTTTCTGGCTCTGTGGGTCACGTTCGTGCTGCTGGCGATCGGCGACTTCGGTGCCGGGGCCATCTTCGGCACGCTGGGTGGCTACGTCGGGCTGGTGACCGCGATCCTGGCGTTCTACACGTCGGCGGCCGAGATTGTCAACGTGTCGCGCGGCAAGACCGTGCTGCCCGTGGGCCCGTACAACCGCGCGGCCTGACGACCGCTCGTTCAAGGGCCGGGGGCTGTCCCCCGGCCCTTTTCACGCCCAGCGAGCGATGCCGCGGCGAAGGTCGCGTGGGTACGGCAGCCGTGCCGCGCGCGCCAGACACGGGACTTCGGCGACCGGGACCCGCGAATGCCATCGATAGGCGCCAGACGCCAGCCGGTCTCGCGGTGTAGGTCAGCGGCCAGTTTCGAATGTGCAGATGGGGCATGTAGACGGCATGTCCTGCGTCGTGGTTGACGAGCCCCGAGCCACTCCACGCCCGCACCCAGCAGCCCCAGTGGACTGGGTGGACCGGCGCGGGCCGCGTTAGACACTGCATCGCAGAGGACGCGGAGTCAGGCATGGAGCGCTATGGACGGCTTGTGCGCTGGAATCTCCAACCGGTGCTCGTACACGACACCTCGCTTCGCATCTGTCGCGACCGCGCAGACCTGGCCGATCTGGCCGTCCAGACCCACGGCATCACCGGCTAGGGCGCCAGCGGAAGACTGCTTGCCTCTCCGTGACGGCCGCACGCTCTCGCCCCAGTGGTTCCATCTGAGCGCATGCAAGCAAGAGTCCCACCGCCCTTGAAAGGGGTACACGCCGCGGTGGGGGCGCCGAGTACCCCCGCGCACGCCGATAATGGGACCAGAAAATCTCTCGGGCTCGCCGGCTGACCGCGTCACCAGGTGCGGGCCCTTGATTGGTCATGGCGCCCGCCGTTCCTCCCCAGCGTCGCTTACGCCGACAGTATACTTGAACCGGATCAACGGACGGCGGCCGGGGTCGCCAGACCTAGCGTGTCGTAGAAGCCCGGTCGCCCGGGGCCCCGGGCCCACGCGATGTAAAATGGACGCGAGTGCGGGCGGCTGCGCGCAGCGGCCGCAGAAGCGAGGGAGCATGCCTGGCGATTCGTTGATTTCGGTTGGGGACGCCCAGGAGCGTCTGCAGGAGGTGCGGCCGGCCCTGGGTCGCGAGCGAGTGCCGGTGGCGTCCGCGCTGGGCCGTACGCTGGCGGAACCGCTGTCGACGCCGATCCCCCTGCCACCATTTGACCGAGCGGCTATGGATGGGTACGCCGTGCGGGCGGCCGACGTGGCCGCGGGGGCGGTGCTGCCGGTCGCGGGCCGCACGCTGGCCGGGGATTCGCCAGGACGACTGGCGCCGGGCAGGGCGTGGCGCGTCTTCACCGGCGCGCCGATCCCGGCGAATGCCGACAGTGTGGTGGAGCAGGAGGCGGTCCGCGGGGGCGCGGGGGGCGTGGTGTTTGGACGGCCGGTGCCCGTGGGACGCAACATCATGCGCCAGGGCCACGAACGGTTGGCCGGAGCGACGGTGGCAGCGGTGGGCGACCGTCTCACCGTCGCCCACCTGGGCCTCCTGGCCAGTGCAGGGATTGACGACATGCTGGTGTGGGCGCGGCCGCGTGTGGCCGTCGTGGAGGTGGGCTCCGAGCTGGCGCCTGCGGGGGCCGCGTTGGGACCGGGCCACATCTATGGCGTGCACCGGGTCTGGATCCCGGCGGCGGTGGCCGAGTGGGGCGGCCAGGTGGTGTCCGTCGTCCACGTTCCGGACGACCGGGCGGACATCGGTCGGGCGGTGGACAACGCCTTGGGCGTCGCGGACCTGGTGCTCACCACGGGCGGGGTGTCGGTGGGGGACGCCGACTTTCTGCCCGACGTGCTGGCCGAGCTGGCCACCCCGCTATTTTGGCGGGTGGCCATGCACCCCGGCCGGGCAGTGGCCGCCGCCCGCCGCAGGGACCGTCTCATCGTAGCGCTCTCGGGCAACCCGGGAGCCGCCTACCTGTCGGCCATGGTTCTGGTGGCGCCGTGGTGGGCTTACGTGCACGGCGGTCGGCTCGTGGGACGCCAAAGCGTGGAGCCGCTCATCGGCGGGTTTCCGCGGCCCACGCGCGAGCCCCGCTACCTCTCGGTCCGGCGCGTCCCGGGCGGCGTGGCCGCCGACCTGCCGACGGGCGCGGATGTTCTGACCTCATATCTGCACGCCGACGGCTTGGCCATCGTGCCGGCCGGGGCGCCCGTGGTGCCCAGCGGCACCGCCGTATCGTACTGGGAGACGCCGGGGGTGGGGGGGATGAGCCCGCGGTGGATGGCCGCCCCGGTGTAAGGCGCGACAAGAATCGCGTGGGTCTGACAGGAATTCGCCCCGTCGAACACGAACTGTGCAGGAGACCAGGCATCCCGGTGGGCTGGGCAGAGGGCGGCAGCAGAAGAGGGGCAGACAAGATGGCCAGTGATAAGGTGGAGCGCCCGGACGAGGCGTTGGGACCGTGGGGAAGCGACGACGGGGCATGGCTCCGCGACCGTTTGGTCAACGATCTGTTGGCGGGCATTCGGACGGGTCGGTTCGCCTCGGGGGCGCGACTGCCGTCTGAACGCCAGCTGGCGGCGCACTACGGGGTGAGCCGGGTGACGGTGCGGGACGCGTTCCGTACGTTGGTGGGACTCCGGGCCATCCACATCGAGCGGGGACGCGGCGTGTTTGTCGACGACCCGGATCGCGGGCAGCTGGGGGACCACCTGCTGTCGATTTTGACGGCCGCCGATGTGCGGTCACTGTTTGAGATTCGGCGCGCCATCGAACCATCCGTGGCCGCCTGGGCCGCGGCGCGGGCCGAGCCGGCGGAAGCCGCCGCGCTGTTGGCCATCGTGCGAACGGTGCTGCCGGACGGACCTGACGAAAGCCCGGACGCGCCGGTGTCGCTGGCGCGAGCGCAGAGCGCCGACCGCGCCTTTCACAACCATTTGGTACGGGTGGCGAAGAACCCCGTGGCCGAGCGGCTGCTGGCGAACCTCCTGCACCTGTTGGAGCAGACGCGCCACGAGAGCATCGCGGTACCGGGGCGTGCACTGCGCTCGGCGCAGGAGCATTGGCGCATCGCGCTGTGGGTGCAGCGGGGTGACCCGGACCGGGCGCGCGACGGGATGATTGCGCACTTGTGCGGGGTGGAAGAGACGGTGCTCGCGGTCCTGGCGGCGCGGGGGTAGCCGGGCAGGGGCGCCATAAGCTTGGGTGGCCGGTGGTGGACGCTGGCCGCCGGGAGGGGAGGGTGCTGCGCCAGTCCGGCAGGCGGCCCGCCTTGGGCCGGTCGGCGAGCGGGGGCGTGGTCAGCCACCGTGCCCCCCCTCCGTGCACTCGGGTCCAGCCTGTGGGCCGTTGGTGGGCCGCCCGGGTTGAGGTGCGCTGAGCGAACCCCGCTACCGATCCCCCGGCGGCAGCCCTGCCAGCAGCGGGGCGGGTGTGAGATGGGCGGCCTTCAGCTGACGCAGCAGGGTCACCAGCTCACGTCCGAGTCCCGGAACCCAGTGCAGCAGAAGGATTTCCCCCGGGGCGAGGGGCCCGCGGTTCCACGTCGCCATTCCCTGGCCGGGAGTCCATTCGGCGCTCCACATGATGAGGGCGGACAGCCCGGCGGCATGTGCCGCGCGCTCCACCGGCCCGTCGTACGCCCCGTAGGGCGGGCGTGCGACCGTGGGGGTTTGTCCCAGCCAACCGGGATAGTGCACGACGGGTCCCCTCCATTGGGCCAGCGCCCCCGCCGCTGACAGCTGGGTCAGGTCGGGGTGGGACACGGTGTGGTCTTCGACCACGCCGCCCGCCGCCACAAATGCCTTCCAGTAGCCCAAGTGCTTGACCACGGCCTGCTGAATGAGGAACGCCGTGATGGGGACACGCTCACTGTGCATCAGGCGCAGGACCGTGGCATTCGGATACCAGCCATCGTCAATGGCAATGTACACGTGCCGGCCCGCGCGCGACCCGAACCACACCAGCGGTACCGGAGACAGCGCCGGCACATCCACCTGCAGCTGGATCTGTTCGTTCTGGCGGTCGACGGCGTCCAGCGTCGCGCGGTAGGCGTTGACCTCCCGGGGCAGAGACACCTGGTCTCCCCCCTGGATCGGCAGCGGCGCACCATGCGGGGAGCCCAGAACGCGGACGACTGGGCGCGAAAAGGTGACGGCCAGGGTGGTGGCATCCTCAGTGGTGTGGGACACGCGCGGGGCCGGGGGCACGTGGAGGGCGACGTGGACGGCCGTGCCATCCCAGCCCCGTGCGGCGACCCGCCACGCCGCGTGCTCCCCCGGGGCCAGCCGACCGGACCAGCGCGGGCCGCTGGCGTTGTGCCCGTCCACGCGCAGCACGCGGTGGCTGAACACCCACGGGGCCAGCGGGCCCCGCCCCGCTTGCACCTCCAGGGAGAGCCGGTTGGACGCCGATGTAAAGTGCCAGGCGACGTGCGGTCGGGCCAAGACCCACCAACGCGTGCCGACCACGACGCCCGCGCCGGTGAGCATCGCGAGAATGGCGTGCGAGCGCGCGCGGGATGGCACGGCGTACCCGGTTCATGATGCTTGTGACGGGAGGCATCCACCTGACGTTCCCCTACATTCGCTGTCGACCGAGTGGCCGGATCGTTATCCGGCGCGGACCGCCGCCACCGTGGGACGGCAGGCCCGTGCTTACGCGGATTAACGCAGAGCAGGCCCAAGAAGTTTCTGGAGAGCCGTCATGTTTTGGCCAAGGAGCCGGTGCCCGCGGAGACGGATCTCAATCGTGCCCGTCTTGATGACGGATGAACACAGCGGCGTCATGGGCCTGCTGGAGGGTCAGGCCGGCGGCGGCCACCCCGTTCACCGGCGCGAGCGGCATGTTTTGGTGAATAAAGGCGGTAAGCCGCGCGAGCGTGCTCAACGAACCCACCAGGCTGGGGTCCGCCACCAGCGGGCTGTTCGGTCCCCACAGCGCCGGGGCCCCCGAATGGTTGTTGTCCCCTTGGCCCTGGGGTCCGTGACAGTAGTAGCAGACGTGGCGAAACAATTGGGCGCCCGCCAGCACGGCGGCCGTGTTGGGCGACGCCCCCCGGGGGTGCGACGGGTGGGTCGCGGTCGGCCGGGTGGGAGGGCGCACCGGGGCGGCGGTTCGCGTGGCGCCGCAGGCGGTCAGCACCGCCAGCGCTGAGAGCGCGGCCATTATTGGCCATCCGCGTAAACCCGCCCGAGAACCGTGGTGCACAGTGATCCCTCCGTGTGGACATACGCACGCGCAGGCGCCGCGGATCTCTGTCGGCGCGGCGCAGCGAAGCCAGCGGGCCGTTACGGTCCGTGACCCGTCGTGCCGGGTCGGGGCGGCCGGCGGCGTCATCATGGCGGGGCCGCTGGGGGCGGTTCGCGGCGGCCGGTCCCTCCCACCAAGCCCGGATGGAGTCGCACCAGTCGGGCCGAGGTCCATCCCGGGGTGGCTGCGGGGTTCGGGGGCTGTTCCGGCGTTCGAGGTGGGGTCGCTCGCGGCCTTCTGGTGTCTTGCCTCATCCTACGGTCAGCGCGATGGTCGGCGCTGCTGGGGTCCATGGCAGCCGCGCGGCGGCTCGGTTGACGCCGGGGGGGCCGCGTGCTGGAATAGAGGCATGAACAATCATACGGACCCCCAAGGGAGCCCCGGTCGCGCTCCCGCGCATCTCCATACACCCACGATACCCGAGGACGTGCGTGCGGCCGCGGCACGCATCGCGACCGCGGCGCTCGAGAGCCACGCGGCCTGGGAGCGCGTGGCTCTTTGGACCGACACCTTTGGCCCCCGCCTGTCCGGCTCCGACGCCTTAGAGCGGGCGATTGACTGGGCGCTGGCCGCGCTCGCCGACGATGGCCTCGCGAACGTGCATGGCGAGCCGGTGATGGTGCCCCACTGGGTGCGCGGCGCAGAGTCGGCCACGCTGGTGAGCCCACGGCCCATGAACCTCAGCATGCTGGGATTGGGAGGCAGCGTGGGCACGCCTGCCGAGGGGATTACCGCCCCGGTGCTGGTCGTTACGACGTTTGAGGAGCTGGCGGAGCGGTCGGCCGAGGCCGTCGGCCGCATCGTGCTGTTTGATGCCCCGTTCGTGAGTTATCGGGACACCGTGCACTACCGGGGACGCGGGGCGGTAGAAGCGGCCAAGCACGGCGCCGTGGCGGCGCTGGTGCGCTCGGTGGCGTCGGCGTCCATGAACAATCCCCACACGGGGGGCATGCGCTACGCCGACGACGTGCCGAAAATCCCGACGGCCGCCCTCTCCGTGGAGCATGCGGCGTTGCTGCACCGGCTCTGCGACCGGGGCGCCTCGGTGGTGGTGCGCCTGGTCATGGGGGCCCAGACGCTGCCCGACGCCCCGTCCCGCAACATCGTCGCCGAGCTTACGGGCACCGAGCGGCCCGACGAGGTGGTGGTGCTGGGGGGCCACATCGATTCGTGGGATGTGGGCCAGGGTGCCATGGACGACGCCGGCGGCTTTGTGGCCGCGTGGGAGGCGCTCAATGTACTGCGCCGGCTGGGG
>JAJYPH010000023.1 GCA_021795575.1 Bacillota bacterium | reverse complement strand
CCTCATGTACTTCACCTCGGAGGTGCAACAGCAGATCCTCGTCAGCTTCCACTTCGCCCTCAATCCGGGGGGGTTCCTGTTCCTCGGGAAGTCGGAGGCATTGGCGACCAGGCTCAAGCTCTTCGAACCGGTCGACGTCCGCCAGCACGGGCCCGGCGGCGACCGCCCGCTGCAGAGCCGACTTCAACCCGGAAAAACTGAAGTCCAGCGTGCCGTCGCCCATGCGCGCGACCGGCAGCGGGGGCCACGGGGGCACCGCCGCCGCCGCCACGCGTTCCACCGCGGGGCCCCCCGGATACTCGAGGCCCAAGACGCGTGCGCCCTTGTCAAACGCCTCGCCGGCGGCATCGTCCCGTGTCTCCGCGAGGCGGCGCATGCGCCCCGGACCCTCCCACCAAAACAAGCCGGTGTGGCCCCCGGACACCAACAGCGCCAGACTGGGAAACCGCAGCGGACCCGCCACGGCATTCGCGTGGAGATGAGCCTCCAGGTGGTTCACGGCCCAGAGCGGCTTGCCCCACGCCAGCGCCAGCGCCTTGGCCGCCGTCAGGCCCAGCAGCAGGGACCCCAAGAGGCCCGGCCCCTGCGTCACCGCGACGGCGGTGAGCGTGGCGGGGACCACGCCCGCCTCGTCCAGCGCGGCCGCCACCACCAGCGGCAGGGCGCGCACATGCTGCCGCGCGGCCAACTCCGGCACCACCCCGCCATACCGGCTCTGCAGCGCCGCCGACGACGCCACCTGGGACGCGCGTACGACCCGGCCGTCGGCCACCACCGCGGCCGCCGTCTCGTCGCAGGACGTCTCAATGCCCAGGATCAGGGTGTGTTCCGCTGCGGGCGTTGACGTCCCGGGTTCCCACGACACGGCCGGCGAGTCCAACCCTCGCTGTGACACATACTTTCCTCCCCACCCCCGAAAACTAGCGCCGGGGGATGATCGCGTGGCCGGAGCCACCGGACGGCTGTTGGGCATACTCCTCGCCCTGGTGGTCGTCTTGGCGGCCCCGGGGCTCTTGACCCTCACCCCCACGGGCTACAGCTACCTGTCACTGGCCCACCTGGCGGCATTTGTCCTGGCCACCATCCTGCTGGTGACGCTGGGTCGCGTGTGGCGTCGGCACCGGCCCGGCGGCGCCGCCCACGCCGGCCTGTGGGCCGGGGCCGCCACCGGCGCGCTGGGCGCCGTCGGGACCCAGGCGCTGATGCACACCCCCCGCGCCACAGCGGCGTTCGTCGCCAACCTCGCGCCGCGCGGCGTGCCCGCGAAAGCCGCCACCACGCTCCTGCACCTGAACCTGGTGGCCGGGGTGGTGCTCACGGCGGTGGCCGCCGCCGCCCTTTATGGCGTCGTGGGGTTCCTGGCCGCCTGGTGGGGCGGCCGCTCGGTCCGCCGGGCTCATTCGGAGGACGGGACCGCGGGCGCGTCGTGAGCGCCGGCCACCAGCGGGTCGCGCCACATGATGAGCGCATCTTCGACGGGATTGGAATAGTAGCCCCGGCGAATGCCCAACTGCACAAAGCCCAGCTTGGCGTATAGATTCTGCGCCACCACGTTCGACCGGGCCACTTCCAGGGTCATGCGCTGTGCCTGCCGCTCCGCCGCCCGCGCGATGAGCCCGTCCATCATGGCTTCCCCAAATCCGTGCCCACGAAACTCCGGCAAGACCGCCACGTTGGTCACATGCGCCTCGTCCAAGATGAGCCACATTCCGCCGTAGGCCGCGACACGGCCGCAGAATTCCAGTACCAGATAAACCGCAAACGTATTATCCACCAGCTCCGACAAAAAAGATTGTCGGGACCAAGGGGTGGGAAACGAACTGCGCTCGATGACCAGCACGTCATCCAGGTCCGCCAGGTACATATCCCGGACCACGATGGCGGGGGACGGGTCCCCCTGGTTAGAGACGGCCATGCCCCACGCTCCTTTCTGCCGCACGCGTCGCGGGCCTCAAATATTGCGGTTCCAGTCCCAGCGGGTCAACCGGCGGGGCGGTCCTGCCCAATTGCGCCAGTCCGCCGGCCCGGAACACCGCCGCCGCCGGGACGGGGGCGGCCCCAAGTTGCGCCATGAGGGCGGCCTGGTCGGCCAGGGGCCCCGTGACCAGCACCGGGCCTGCGCCCTCCCACCCTCGGGGCACGTCCCCGAGCCGCCACGCCTGGTCCGCGACCAGGGGATCCACGCCGTCGGCCCGGCAGCGATAGACACCCACATACAGTTCGTCGCGTAAAAGCTCGGTTGTGGCCACCACCACCGCACCGGGCCAGCCGGCGGCGGCCGCGTCGGCGGCCAAACTGGATACGCCCACCAGGGGCACGGACCACGCCCAGGCCAGGGTTTTCGCCGCCACTACGCCCACGCGGGTCCCGGTGAAGGAGCCGGGCCCCGTGCCCACCACCACCCGATCCGGCACCCCGTACGTGTCCACCCAGGCCGCCACCGTGGGCAGGAGCGCCACGTCCACGGCCTGCGGAGTCCCACTCCCGTGGCGGGCCAACACGGTCGACCCCCGGGTCAACCCGAGTGACAGGCCGGCCGCCGTGTCCACCGCCAGCACCAGCGGTCGCTCCCCCGTCATGACGGACCTCCCTCAACCCCGACCTCCCGCACCACCACGGTCCGCCCCTCCCCGTCGGCGGACGGCCAGGACAGCTCCACCTCCACGCGCCGCGGCGCGTAGCGACGCCATGGTTCTCCCCACTCCACCAGCACCACCCCGCCCGTCGGCGGCAGCAGCACGTCCAGCTCCTCAGGCGGCGGAGCGGGCGTCAGCCGATAAAGATCCACGTGATACGCCACGCCGCCCGGCCACGTGTGCGGATGCACCAGGTCAAACGTTGGCGACTTCACGCGGTCTTGCACCCCCAGCCCGCTGAGCCAGCCCTGGGCGAGGGTGGTTTTGCCCACCCCCAGCGGACCCGACAGCAGCACCACGCGCGGCGGGGGGAATTTTTCCGCCAGAGCCGCCCCCAGCGCCCAAAGCGCGGCGGCATCGCGGGGCGCGGCGGAGCACGCGCCTTTGGAGCTAGCCTCGGCCAAAGTGGTCAAACCCCCCCTGCGACGCCGTGTCCCAGGACACACGCTGGCCTCCCCGCAACAGCCGGACCCCGGGGGTTCGCTCAACCCGCCCCACCACCACCGCCTCGACGTCCACAGCCCCAAGCTCCCGCTGAAGGGTCAGCCACCCCTCGGCCGGCACAGCGGCCAACAGCTCGTAATCTTCTCCACCGGTGAGCGCCCAGTGGAGCGGCGCGTCGGCCGGGGCGCCCACCCGGCGCGCCACCGCGGCCGCCTCGGGCCATACCGGCAGGTGCTCCTGGTTCACGACCGCCCCCAGTCCCATCGGCTGCACCAGGGCCTCCACCTCCGTCCAGAAGCCGTCGGAGATGTCCGTCATGGCGTGCGCGTGACCGGCCAGCACGCGGCCGGCATCCAACCGCCCCGGCGGGCAGGCGTGTTGGCGCAGCGCGGCCGTCTCCAGCGTGGTGGCGCCTGGCCAGACAGCACCGGCTTTAAAGCACGCGAGGCCCGCCGCGGACCCGCCCAGCGGGCCGGTCACCACCAGCCAGTCCCCCGGCTGGGCACCGGCGCGCAGGATGGGACGCTGCGCCGTGCCCAGAATGGCCATGTCCAGCACCACTCCGGCGGGCGAGCCCACGGTGTCCCCGCCCACGACCGGCGCCGCGGCCCCCGCTGCCGCCTCGGCGACCCCATCCAGCAGGCGCTCCACCCACCCGCGTTCCAGCGTCCCCGGCAGGGCGAGCGCCATCAGCAGGGCAAACGGTCGTCCGCCCATCGCGGCCATGTCGCTGACGTTCACGGCCACGGCCTTGGCGCCGATGCGCTCCGGGGGCATCCAGTCGCGGCGAAAGTGGACGCCCTCCACCAGCATGTCCTGCGACGCCAAGATCCGACCGCCCGGAGGCACCGGGAGCACGGCGGCATCGTCCCCAATGCCGGTGGCACCGGCCGGCGGCGGCCCCATGCGGCGCCGCACCGCCTCGATCACCCACGCTTCGCCCCCGTCCGCCACTGTGGCCACGTCCCACCTCCGCCGGGCCGATTTTCCGACTCCAGTATAGCCCTCGCGCACGACCGCCACGGCGCGCGCCCGTTCAGACCCGGCGTCCGGCCCGGCCCTTGTCCCTTCCATTCACTGTCCTTGTTGACG
This sequence comes from Bacillota bacterium, assembly GCA_021795575.1. Lineage (GTDB taxonomy): Bacteria > Bacillota > Sulfobacillia > Sulfobacillales > JAIMBI01 > JAJZWV01. Next base: position 25,860 of record JAJYPH010000023.1, on the reverse strand, counting down.
CTTCCCGGACCCTTCCGCATAATTGGACGCGGCATCCGATGAGAGGAGGGCATCTCCTAAGTTATGGCAAACTGGGGCGAACTGGTTTTTCCTATTGTGGCCGCCCTCGTCGCGCTGGCGTATGGGGGCATTTTGATCCGCTGGATTCTCCGTCTGCCGCCCGGCAACGACGTGATGCAGCGGATTGCGAAGGCGATTCAAGATGGGGCCTTTGCCTTTCTGAACCGCCAGTACCGGACTATCGGCATGGTTGCCATCGTGCTGTTTTTTGTCATTTGGCTGGTGTTGAATCTGGAGACCGCCATCTTTTTCTTGGTGGGATCTGTGTTGTCCGCCAGTGCCGGATACATCGGGATGAGCGTGTCGGTGCGCGCCAACGTGCGCACGGCTGAGGCGGCCACCGACGGCTTGGCCTCCGCCCTTAAGGTGGCTGTCCGCGGCGGGGCCGTGACCGGCCTGTTTGTGGTGGGGCTGGGCCTCTTGGGTCTTTCGGTGTCCGCGGGCTTCGCCTCGGCCCCCGCGGACCTGTTGGGGTTTGGCTTCGGCGCCAGCCTGATATCGGTGTTTGCCCGTCTGGGCGGCGGCATTTACACGAAGGCCGCTGACGTGGGGGCTGACCTCGTGGGCAAAGTCGAGGCCGGCATCCCCGAAGACGACCCGCGCAACCCCGCCGTGATTGCCGACAACGTCGGCGACAACGTCGGCGACGACGCGGGCATGGCCGCCGACCTGTTTGAAACCTACGCCGTGACCGCGGTGGCGGCCATGGTGCTGGGATACCTGACACACCCCTCCATGAGCGTGATTCTTTACCCCTTGTACATCGGTGGCGTTGCGATTGTGGCCTCCATCATCGGGGTGCTGGCTCTCCGAAAGCCCAAGGGTACGGCCATCATGAGCACGTTGTACACCAGCATGTGGGTGACCGTGGTCATCTCGGCCATCGGCTTCTGGCTGGTGTCGCAGGACATCATCGGCGGGCCCAGCTGGCGCTATCTGTTTGGGGCGGCGCTGGTGGGGCTGGCGGTGACCGTGCTCATCATGTACATCACCGACTTCTTCACGTCCTCGAGCTTCGGACCCGTCCGGCGCATCGCCGCCGCGTCCCAGACCGGGCACGCCACCAACATCATCACCGGCCTGGCTGTGGGCATGAAAGCCACGTCGCTGCCGGTGCTGGTCATCGTGGCAGGCATTATCGGGTCGTATATTCTGGGCACGCACTTCGGGCTCGGACTTTACGGCGTCGGCGTGGCGGCCATGGGGATGCTGTCCATGACGGGCATCATCATCACTATTGACGCCTTCGGGCCCATCACCGACAACGCGGGCGGTATCGCCGAGATGTCAGGCATGGACGAGAAGGTGCGCGCCATCACCGACCCGCTGGACGCGGTGGGCAACACCACCAAGGCCGTCACCAAGGGCTACGCCATTGGCTCGGCCGGTTTGGCCGCCATCGTGCTGTTTGCCGCGTTCACGCAGGAGCTGTCCGTCCGAAACCATCTGCACCTCACGTTCAGTCTCGAAAGCCCGCTGGTGCTGGTGGGACTGTTCCTTGGCGGCATCCTGCCCTTTCTGTTCGGCGCCCTCGCGATGGAGGCCGTGGGCCGCGCCGCCATGGCCGTCGTGGAAGAGGTGCGGCGGCAGTTCCGGGAGATCAAGGGCCTGATGGAAGGCACCGCGGTGCCGGACTACGCGCGCTCGGTGGACATCGTCACCCGGGCCGCCTTGAAGGAGATGGTGCTTCCGGGCCTCATCCCGGTGCTGGCGCCCATCATCGTGGCGCTGTTGCTGGGACCGCTGGCGCTGGGGGGCCTGTTGGTGGGGGTCATTGTCACCGGCTTATTCCTGGGGGTCCAGATGACCGCCGGTGGCGGCGCCTGGGACAACGCCAAGAAGTACATCGAAGAGGGCCACTACGGCGGCAAAGGCACGGAGGCGCATGCGGCGGCCGTGACCGGCGACACTGTCGGCGACCCGTACAAAGATACGGCCGGGCCGGCCATCAACCCCATGATCAAGGTGGTCAACATCGTGGCCCTGCTGATTGGCCCGGTGTTTGCGCTTCACTACCTGATCCACTTCTAAGAAGCGCGCAGCACCGAAAACGGCGGGCCGATCAGATCGGCCCGCCGTTTTCACGCATTGGGCCGCTTCATGAAGTACAATTCCAAGCACGGAGACCCGACAACTGTACGACCACAAGGCACAACGGGAGGTTGACCGACTCGTGGCGAGACATCCAGCGGATGAATGGACAGCCCAGAGTGAACTCAGGCAAATCACGACCACGGTGCGCGGGGTGCCCATGACGCACCTAGAGGCGGGCACGGGGTACCCTCTCGTGTTGCTGCACGGGGGCGGTGGCACCGGCAAGGCGTTCTGGTACCAGCTGGAGGGACTCTCCAGCCAGTTTCGGGTGCTGGCGCCGGACCTGCCGGGCCATGGCGGCTCCCAATGGATGGCGGGCGTCCAGACGGTCGATGACCTGGGCCCCGTGCTCTTGGACTGGATGGCGGCGGTGGGGCTGGAGCGGGCTGTGGTGGGCGGCAACTCCATGGGCGGACGAGTGGCCACGGCCGCCGCCATCCGCCGTCCGGACCGCCTGTCCCATCTGGTCCTGTTGGACGCCGTGGCGGTGCTCATCGAAGGACTGGCGCCGAAGAACCCCCTGGACATTCCTCCGGACCGCTACCTGAAGGAGCTGGTGCACGACCCCGACCACTATCGGCGCACAACTCCCTACCGGACCCTGGACGATGCGGAGGCGCTGAACCGGGGCCGGGAGGCGTTTCGACGGTACATGAGTGCCTCGCCCATGGGACCGGACCGCACGGAGGTGCTGCCGCGGCTCACGATGCCGGTTCTCCTGATTTGGGGCCGGCATGACCAGATTGTCCCCGTCGAATACGGCCGCGTCCTGGCCGCGCGCGTCCCCACCGCCGAGTTGACCGTCATCGAGAACGCGGGCCATCTGCCGCACATCGAAACGCCCGGGATTGTCAACCATCTGCTGCTGGACTTCCTGGAGCGCCACCCCATTCCCACGTGAGATCCCCTCACCCCTGACGCTGCACCACACTGCGCAGCAGCGCCGGCCACGCGACCGCCCAGGGCGGCAGGGCATCCCCGGCCCGAATCACGAGCGCCAGCGGCCGTCGGGGCCACATGAGCCCCGAGACGGCCACCGGCGCTACCTCGGCCCCACCCCGCCGGTGCACCAGGGAGAACGGCAGCACCGCCGGGCCGACCCCCGCCTCCACCAGCGCCAGCGCGGCCTCCAAGTGGTCCACCCGGACGGCGGTGGGCCAGTGGATCCCGAGGTCGCGCTGCGCCTCGGCGACAAACTGCCCGAACCCGGTGTCGGGCGACACGTCGACAAAGGGCACCCGATCGAGGTCCTCGGGCAGGGGGGGATCCCGTAGCCAGCGATGTCCGACGGGCGCCACCAACACCACGGGATCCGCGCCCACCACAAAGGCCCGCACCCCCGGCCGCGCCTCCGTGGCTCGCACCAAGCCCACACGCACCCGGCCCTCCTCCACCCAGCGGGCTACCTCCCGGGACCGTCCGGTGGCCACCTCCACCATCTGGTCCGGGTGGACGTGGGCCAGCGACGCTAAGAGCGGCGGCAACCAGGTGGTCGCCATGAGCCAGGCCGAGCCCACCCGGACCACCGGGTGCTCGCTGCGCACGGAGGCGGCCGCCGCTTCCGCCGCGTCCAGGGCCCGACGCGCCTCGGGCACAAAGCGCGTTCCCTGATCCGTCAGCTCCATGCCGGCTGGCGTCCGATGAAACAGCGGCACTCCCAGGCGCCCCTCCAGCTGAGCCAGCCGATGACTGGCCGCCGATACGGAGAGTCCCACGTGCCGGGCGGCTGCCCCCAAGTGCCGACTGTCCGCCAGCGCCGTCGCCAGCGCCATGTCTTTCAGGTCGAGATCCGGGAGCTTCAGGACCCCCACCCCCTTGGCGTGTTGCAATCTATGCAACCACACTTGCATGCCCGACGCCAATGGGCGACGGCGTTGCCTTACAGTGGATCGGCGGGAAGCGATCCCGCTAACGAAACGGAGGTGGACGCCGCATGAGCACGAACAAGACCGGACGAGAGGTGCAGCGGTACTTTGGGCAGCATGCCCGCGACTACGCCACCAGCGAACGACATGCCCGCGGCGCCGACTTGGCGCGCCTCCTGGACGCCCTCGCCCTGGCCCCGGGCCAGGTGGCCCTCGACATCGCGACCGGTCCTGGCCACGTGGCGTTTCAGCTGGCGGAGCGCGGGCTCGCGGTCACGGCGGCCGACCTCACCCCGGAAATGCTGGCGGTGGCCCGGGCCGCCGAGTCGGAGCGCCCGCTGCCGCATCCCATCACCTGGATCGAGGCCGATGCCGCGCGACTGCCGTGCGAGGCGGGCCAGTTTGACACGGTCGTGTGCCGGCGGGCCGCCCACCACTTTCCCAACATCCCCCAGGTGCTGCGGGAAACCCGGCGCGTGCTTAAGCCAGGCGGGCGGCTGGGCATTTCCGACATGACGGCGCCGGCCGCCAGCATTGACGCGCTCAACGACATAGAACGTCTCCGCGACCATTCGCACGTGGCCGCGCAGACGGTGGACCAATGGGTGGGCCATCTGCTGAGCGCGGACTGTCGGCTGCAGTGGCTCGAGGTGACCGTGGAACCGATGACGCGCGAAGAGTGGCTCGCCCCGGTCACCCCCGACTCTCCCGAAGGGCAAGCCGCCTTCCAGCGGATGAACGGGTGGCCCGATGCCGTTCGTCATGCACTGTTTCCCCACGACACGTTTTTGAAGTACCGGGTGTTGCTGGTGGCGGTGCGGCGCTGAATCCGACGGGGGCAAACGGAGCCGCCCCCGGGGTCGGCGGGGCGGCTGCCGGGCGCCTCGACGGGTCGTCCCCGGCTCGCGTCCATGCCCTGTCCTCTGAAAGCCCCTGGGGACCACCGCCAGGGCGCGGGCGGTCGCCGACCGCGCGCCCGGACAGGGCGCCGGCCCGTGCCCTGGCCGGGGGCGAGGGCGTCTTCCGGTCCCCACCAGGCATGCCGGGACGTCACCACCCCGTGTCCGGAAACACTCCACGAGCCCCGGGCGGCCGTTGGACCGTCAGGGCTTCGTGGGAAACACAAACAACCCCTGGTCCGACACGACGTCCTCGAGGCGAAATGGCGACAGCAACTGGCGTTGCGAGTCAATGCCCCACTCGGGCGGAGACTCCCGGCCCTCGTAGTCCCGGCTCTTCAGCACGGTTCCCAACCGCCCCCACGGGGTGTGCCACAGCGCCAGCGGGATAATCAACAGCCAGGGGTCCTCGACATCCGACCGGTACCAGGCCAGTCCAAACAGGCGCCGCTCCCCCATGGGAAACGACGCCTTGGTCACAAAACTGTAGCTGTTGCCGCGCGACGAACGCACGGCCAGCTCCCAGCGGCCGTTCTGGGCATCGAATATCTCCAGGGGCTGTCTTGTCTTCCCCGCATCCACGTGCATGCCGCGCCGTGCGAGTTCCGTTGAAAATGCCTGACGCGAATGCCCACTCAGGTCAGACCGTGAAACGTTGGCCCACCCCATCATCCGGATGCCTCCCTTTGTCGTCGTGTCCTCTGGCCGCGATGCCCCACGATCCTCGGAACCCTGAACCGCCACCCGGGATGCCGCGAACGCTTCGGGCGCCACCGTCTCCCCCGGACTACACGCGGCCGTCGGCATACACGCCGGCGGCGGTGCTGGCCACCAGCGTGCCGTTTGGCGCGCAGGCCAAGCTTTCGATGGACGCGCCGAGGTGCGCGACGGAAGTCCAGCTCCCGTTGACGTAGGTCCAAATGACTCCGTTTCTGGTGCCGACCGCCAGCGAGCCCGAGGGAGACCATGCCAACGGGTCTGATGACCCGCCCAATAAACCGGCCAGCGAGTTCGCCGGAGCCCGTGCCACCCCTGCGGGTTCGCGACCGAGCGTCTGCCAGGATCCCGAGGCATACTCCACCACACCCACGCCGGGGCCGTAAGCGGCGATCTGGCCGCTGGCCGCGGCGATTCGCGTAATCCGGTGGCTGGCGAGCGGGTTGGAGGCCCCTCCGACTGGTCCCCAGGCGCTCCCGGCACTCCCAGCCCACACCCCCGAACTCGTGCCGACCCACACCGTGCCGTCGCTGGCCACCGCGGCCGCGTAGGTGAAACCGCCCGAAAGCGCACTAGCCAGTCCAGACATCTGCGCCCACGCATGACCGGTCCACTCCCACGGTGACCCGGTGCCGGCGGGCAGGGCGACCACCACCCCCGCCGCATTGGCTGCCATATTCCCCACGATCGGGAAGGCGGCAACGGGATCGCTGGCCGCCCAGGTCCCAGTCGCCGGGTCATACTCCGCAAACCCATAAGCCCCCACCCACAGCTGCGAGCCGGCGACGGCTACCTCGGTGGGGTTCAGGTTGCTGGCCGGACGGGGCAGCGCTGGCATGAGCCCCCATGAACCCGACTCATAGCGCCAGACCTGCGCGCCCAACAGGGCCACCACGCTGCCGTTCCCCACGACCACTCCCGCGGCCTCATGGCCGGCCAGCGGACCCAAGCTGCCTCCCAGCTCCGTCCACTTCGGGGCGAGCGCGGGCGCCACCGCGGCCGGCGTCGAAGCGGGCGGCGCCCCCGCCGCGGGGGTGGTGGCGGCCCCGCACCCGACCATCATCGTCGCCAGGGCCGCCATGGGCGCAGCCACGCTGGCCACCCGACGGCCACGGTACCTTCCGTTGATACCCCTGATACCCCGGGCGCCACGGCGTTCGGCGACCCCCACCGATCCGCTTGTTCTGTCCATACCTGCGCAGTCTCTCCTTGCCTGCATCCTGTCCCATGCCCTCCGGCAAACCAGGCCCCTTCCCCACCGGCTGCACGGTCGAGCCCCCTGGGCCTGTTAGTCGGAACCGAGACGCATTCTATACGTCCATACATATACTATCATATGCGGATCCCACAAGCACCCCGACGGAGCGGGCTGTGTTCTACCCTGGAGGATCGGGATGAGCGACCGGGACGCCTGCAACCGCGTCCGGTGATGCCGATCTCGTTGGCGAAGCCCACCCCTCGATTGTTTTTGGCTCGCGACCGCGTCTGGCCGCTGACCGAGGGCCCGAATGCGATTGACACGGCCTCTTATCGTGTTAGAATTTTCAGAGACTCGATGTCCGAGCGCCGAGCGGCGATGGAATCCGCCGCGGACAGTCGTCCAAAATTACCGCCTCGCGGTTAATGACTCCTGGCAGGACTGGAACTGCTGGGGTCATTTTGTTTTGCGGAGGATTTAAGGACGGGGGGCGGGAGGAAATGATTCAGGGCCTCGTGCTCAACCTTGTCCAGGTGGTCTTCGTCTTGGCGGCCGCTCCCTTGTTTCGCGGCGTGCTCAACCGATTCGAGGAGCGCTTGCAGGGTCGGCTGGGGCCCAGCATCTGGCAGCCGTACTTTGACCTGGGCAAGCTCTTTCACAAGGATGAGGTGGTCCCAGAAGACTCCACGTGGATCTTTCGGTTCGCGCCGTTCATTTACTTTGTGGCGCCGCTGCTCGTGACGATGCTGATTCCCGCCCTCACGGACTTCCCGCTGTTTTGGGCGTTCATGGGCGACATGGTAGCGGCCGGCTTCATCCTGGGCCTGGGCGGGTTCTTTCTGACCCTGGCCGCCATTGACGGCGGCAATCCGTACGGTCCCATGGGGACCAGCCGAACCCGGCTGGTCAGCTCTCTGGTGGAGCCCATCTTCATGATCGTGTTTTTCTCGGTGTCCTTTGCGGCCAATTCCACCATCCCGTATGTGGTGCAGGCCCACTGGGTGACGTCCACGGCGGCGCTGGTGTCGCCGACCCATCTGCTGATTGTCGCCGCCTTCGTCATGGTCATCCTGGCGGAGACGGGCCGCATCCCCGTGGACAATCCGTCTGGGCATTTTGAGCTGGCCATGATCGATGAGGCCAAGACGCTCGAGTTTTCCGGGCGTTCGGCGGCGCTGGTCAAGTGGGGCGGCCACATCAAGCTGATGGTGCTGAGCCTGGTCCTCCTGAACGTCCTGGTCACGCCCTGGGGCCTGGCCACCTCGCCGGCGGCTGGCGCCGTGGCACTCGGCGTCCTGCTGGTGTCGCTGAAGCTCGTGGTGTTCCTCGCCGTGGTGGCGGGCATCGAAACATCCCTGGCGAAGCTGCGGCTGTTTCGCATTGAAAATTTCCTAGGCTTGGCCTTTGTGGTGGCGGTGCTGGCCATGATGGTGCAGCCGTTTCACCTTTAACCCGTTTTCATGAGCGTCCGCGTCCCCGGGTCCGCGGTCCCGTGGTCATCGCAAAACTTCGGGCGCCGGCGCACAGGTCATCGACGACTGGGAGGCAACAACGTGGCGGCACTGGCAAGTCTAAACACCGTCGTGGGAGCCCTGTTCCTCCTGCTGACGTTCTTGCTGATGGTTTCTCGGCAGATTCAGTCCGTGCTGCGCGCGTTCGTGGGGCAGTCGCTGCTCCTGGTGCTGTCGACCGTGCTGCTCGCTATCCTGCACCACTCGGCCGAGCTGGCGGTGGTCGCCCTCATCACCGTCGCGGCCAAAGTCATCGTCATCCCGGGCGTCCTCACGCGCACCCTGGGCCAGGAGCTGCGTGCCCGGCGGGAAATCGAGTCCGCCGTGAACGTGCCGGTGTCCCTGCTGCTCATGCTGGGGTTGACGGTGCTGGCGTTTTTTCTGGCGGCCCCGCTGCTGGGGCCCCCTGCGGCGCGGGCGGCAGTGAACCTGCCGATCGGACTGGCGGCGCTGTTGATTGGCGTGTACACGCTCGCCATTCGCCGCGAGGCGGTGGCGCAGGTGCTGAGCCTCATGGCCATCGATAATGGCGTCTTCTTTGCTGGCGTGGCCATCACGACCTCGTCAGCCATCGTCGAAGCCGCCGCTGGGCTCGAAGGGGTGATGGTGGTGCTGGTGGTGGCCATCCTGACGCGCACCATCGCCCAGCACCTCGGCAGCACCGAAGTGAGCAGCCTGCGGCAGTTGGGCGAGGGGGTGCCGCGATGAGGCTCTCGGCGATGCTGCTGTGGGTCATTCCGGCCGCCCCGCTAGCGTCCGCCGCGCTCTGCCTGGCGGTGAAGAACGTCTCGGTGGCGAAGCTCAGCACGTTGGGCACCGCCCTGCTGGCGTTTGCCGCTTCGCTGGCGGTCGCGAGCGACGTGACACGGCACGTCGGCGGGGTGCTGCTCCCCGGCTGGATCGGCGTCAACGCCCTGGCGGCGCTGATCCTGGTGCTGCAAAGTTTTGTGGGCCTCACTGCGGCCGCCTACTCGTGGGGGTACATTCCCCACCTCGCTCCGGGGGACCCGACGCGGCAGCGGCGGTACTTTCTTAACCTCAATCTCTTTCAAGCCTCGCTGTTTATCGTGCCGCTCTTGCTGCAGCCCGTCCTCACCTGGGTGGCGGTCGAGCTGACCACGGTCCTGTCCATCTTTTTGGTGAGCTTCGGAAACACCCGCGAGGCGTTGGAGGCGGCGTGGAAGTACGCGGTCATCACGATTATGGGGGCCACAGTGGCCGCGTTCGGCATTTTCCTGCTGCTGTGGGGCTTGACGCGCCACCACGTGGCCGTCCAGACGTGGAGCGCGCTGATTCGAACGGCGCCACACATGCCGGCGGGGGTCGTGGAGCTGGCGTTCGTGCTGATCCTGATTGGCTTCGGGGCCAAGGTGGGGCTGGTGCCGATGCACACGTGGCTGCCGGATGCCCACTCCCAAGCCCCTACCCCGGTCTGTGCCCTGCTGTCGGGGGTCGAGGTGAGCACCGTGCTGTACGTCATCCTGCGGCTTTGGCCGGTGTTCACGGCGGTGCAGGGATTTTCGCCGCAGTCGTGGGCACTGGTCGTGGGGCTGGTGTCGGTGGGCACGGCGGCGTTCCTGCTGCTCCAGGTGCATGATTACAAGCGCCTCTTTGCCTTTTCCACCGTGGAACACATGGGCATGCTGCTGTTGTGCCTGGGCTTGGGCCCGTTGGGGGCGCTGGCCTGCATCTACCAGCTGACGACCCACGGCCTCACCAAGTCGTTTGCCTTTTATGGCAGTGGCAGCGTGCTGTTGGCGACGGGCACCCGCACCATCGGTGACGTCCGCGGTCTCTTGCGCAGTGCTCCCGTGGCGGCGGGGGCTCTGTTCGTGGGGGCTTTGGCCATCGCGGGGGCGCCCCCGTTTGCCGTGTTCCTGAGCGAGCTGACGATTTTTCGCGCCGCCGCGACAACGCAGGACTACCTGGTGCTGGCGCTGCTGCTGGTGTTCCTGGCCATTGCCTTTCTGGGGATTCTGCGACGAACGGGGGGCATGCTGTTTGGCCAGCCCACGCACGGGCCGGCCCGCCTCCCCCGGTCCATGGCGGCCGCGATGATGGTGGGGATCGTGCCCGTGGTCGTGCTGGGGGTCTACCTCCCCCTGCCGCTTTATCACTTGTTGGGCATGGCCGCCGCCACGTTGCGGTGATGGGGGTGCCTGGGGATCCCGATGCCCCATCCAAAGCAGGGCGATCCGGTGCCCAGGCACCCGCCCGAGAGAGGAGAACGCGGATGAACCTTACGGATGCGCCGAGAGGAGGCGCGCCCGACGCGCCCCCCGGCGGTCAGCCCCTGCACATGGTCACCACCTCTACCGCTACCCTGCCGGACACGGTGCGGCGGCTCATGGCGGAGGACCGTCCCCTCTTCATCGGGCTGGTGGTAGAACACACGGGGTCGCGCCCGCCACACCTCCAGTATGTGTGGATGGGCCCTGAAGCGCGGTGGCTTTTGGTCGACGTGGCGGTGGACGGGACGGTCGTGCCCAGCATTACGCCCACCGTATTTGCCGCCGACTGGGCCGAGCGGGAGGCCGAGGACCTGTTCGGGGTCCATTTCGACGGACACCCCCAGCTGGGTGACTTCATCCTGCACGATGAAGATTGGGCCGAAAATCTGGCCCCGATGAAAACGCGGCCGGAGCCTCCCGCCCACGGAGGCGGTCGGGACCCGTATGAGCCGCCCCGCATCGTGCAGGCGCCCGGTCGGTTCGTGATGCCGGTCGGCCCCGTGTTTTCTGCGGCCCAGGAGTCCGTGCGGTTCCTGTTGGAGACCGTGGGCGAGGAAATCATGCACGCGCACGTGCGTCTGTTTTACAAGTACCGGGGACTCGAGAAGCTCATGGAGCGGCAAGCCCCCGACCGAGCGGTGCTGGTGGCCGAGCGCGTCAACGGTACACAGGCCTTTGCCCATGGCCTCGCCTTCGCCCAAGCGGTCGAGGCCCTGGGCGCGGCTGTCGTTCCGCCCCGCGCGCGCACCATCCGGACCGCGCTGGCCGAATGGGAGCGCCTGCGGAGCCACGTGGCCACGCTGGCCGGCATCGTGGAGTCCACCGGACTCTCCATCCCGGCCAATCTCCTGGCCGCCGTGGAGGAACACCTCCTGCAGCTGTCCGCCCGGTACCTGGGGCATCGCTATCTGTTTGGTCTGGTGGCCCTGGGTGGCCTCTCCCGGGATCCAGGCGACGACGCTCTCCAAGCGTTGGCTCGAGCCGGCGTCGAGGCGGGGGGGTCGGTCCAGGCGGTCTGCCATCGGCTGACGTTTGACAACAGCTTTTTGGACCGCCTGGAAGCCGTGGGCATGCTGCCTCCCGCGCGGGCTGCCACCCTGGGTTTGGTGGGACCGGTGGGCCGGGCGTCGGGGGCCCCGGCCGACGTGCGCTGCTGGCACCCGTATGCCGCGTACGGCAAGCATCTCGTCACGCCGGTCATCGAGTCGGAGGGCGACGGCTACGCGCGGTTTCGCGTGTTCCGCCGGGAAGTGGCGGCGTCGGTGGATCTCATCCAGCGGTGCGCCGCCGCCCTGCCCGCCGGTCCTGTCCAGACGCCGGTCCCCGTGGTCCCCGGAGTCGGACTGGCCGCCGTCGAGGCGCCATCGGGCGCGCTCGCCTACTGGGTGCGAGCCGGCAGCGCCGGACAGATCGATCGGTGCCACATCATGGCGCCGGCCTTCCTGAACTGGCACGGGCTGGCCGACGCCGTGCGCGACTTCGCCTTTCAGGACTTTCCCATTATCGTCAGCACCTTGGGATTGTCGGTGGCCGACGCGGATCGGTAGGCCACGCCACGCGGACGCGGCCCCGAGGGAAGAGCCAACGGAGGGAGGAAACGCGATGCCTTGGTTCTGGGAAGGACTCAAACGGGATGTCCACACGCTCCCACCGGGGGTTGCCCGACTGCCGTCAGGGGTCACGCCGGGTCGACCCACCACGACGGCCGTCACGGCCGAAGACCCCTTCGACGCCGACATCTGTCCGGTCGGCGCACTGGCACGACGCGATGCGGGCGTCGCCGTGGACTTTGACCACTGCATCCACTGCATGCGCTGCCAGCCTCCCAAAGCCCCGGTCCAATGGCAGAACGACTACCGGTGGGCCGAAGCCGCCGCGCCGCCCCTGCCTCCACGCTTTCAGCGGTCCATCCATGTGCGCATCGTGGACGCCGGCGACTGCGGCGGCTGCCTGAGCGAACTGCGGCAGCTGCTGGGCCCCGTCTACAGCCTGCACCGCTATGGCATCTACGTCTCCCCCACTCCTCGCGATGCCGACGTCCTCTTGGTGGTGGGACCCGTAACCGTCGGCATGCGCGTAGCGCTGGAGGAGACGTACGCGGCGATGCCCGACCCCAAGCGGGTGGTGGCCGTCGGCGTGTGCGCGCTGAACGGCGGCTTGTTTGCCGACAGCTTTGCGGTGAGCGGCGGCGCCAGCCGCGTGGTGCCGGTCGACGTGACCGTCCCGGGCTGTCCCCCGCCGCCGCTGGCCATCCTCCACGCTCTGGAGCTGGTCACCGGCGCGCGCCGGGAAACCCGGGAGGTGGCTGAGTCATGATCGCGCTGCCGTTGTTTTTCGGGCTCACCCTGGCGGCCGCGGCGGCCGGGCTCTCCCGGCGCGGGCGGTGGACCGCACCGGCGGGGGTGGCGCAGTCGTTGGCGCTGTTGGCCCTGGCCGGGATCGTGCTCACGCATCCCGGCCAGCAGTGGCTGCTGTGGCCGCTGGCCGGTTGGGGCATGCTGCGCCTGACCTTCACCGCCCTCGGAGGATTTCTGCTGGTCGTGACGGCGGTCGTGTTCCTGGCCGTCTATCTCTTTTCCCCGGGCTATCTGGCCCGATACCAGGACCGATACGACCAGCGGCCGCTCGGCGTCACGCTCGCTCTCCTGCTGGGTTCCATCGCGCTGATTCTTTTGGCCGGCGACGTCGTCACCTTTCTCATCGCCTGGGAGCTGATGTCCGTGCTGTCCTACATCACGGTGGTATTTGACCACGAGGCGCCCGAAAACCCCCGCGCCGGGTACGCCATGCTGGGTGCCAGCGAATTGGGGTTCCTCATGGTGCTGGGCGCATGGCTGCCCTTGGTGCTGGCCGCCCACAGCATCGGGTTTTCTGCCATCGCGGCGGTCGGATCCCACCGGCTGACGGACGGCGTGCGGTGGGCCGTTTTCGGCCTCTCATTCCTGGGGTTTGGCGTCAAGGCGGGGCTGTTCCCGGCGATGAGCTGGCTGCCCCGCGCCCATCCCGCCGCTCCGGCCCATGCGTCGGCCGTCTTGTCGGGCGCTATCCTCAATCTGGGTTTGTACGGCATCATTCTGACCAACGTGCTGCTATTGCCGCCGCCAAGCCCGGCCGCCGGCGTCATCGTGCTGGGCATTGGCGTGGCGACCACGTTTCTGGGGATTCTGTACGCGGCCACCGACACGCACATCAAGCGTCTGTTGGCTCACAGCTCCATCGAAAACATGGGTCTCGTCACGATCGGGATCGGCGCCGCCATGACGTTCGATGGGGTGGGCCTGCCTGTCCTGGGCCTTCTGGCGTGGATCGCGGCGCTGTATCAGATTCTGAATCACTCGGTGTACAAAACCCTGCTGTTTTTGGGATCTGGCGCCATCGACCAGGCGACCGGCGAGCTCAACATGGACCATCTCGGAGGCCTGGGACGGCGCCTCAAGTGGACCGGTGTGTTTCTGCTGGCGGGCACGATGGCCATCGCGGCCATTCCCCCATTCAACGGCTTTGTCAGCGAGTGGCTCCTGCTGCAGAGCCTCCTGCGCAGCGTCGCTATGGCCAACCCCGCCCTGGAGACAGCGTTCGCACTGGCCGGCGTCACCGTCGCTCTGGCGGCAGGCCTGGCGGCCACGGCGTTCATTCGGTTCTACGGGATGACGTTTCTGGGGCGGCAGCGGTCCGACCACGCCGCGCGCGCCCAGGATGTGACGGCCACCCAGCGCACGGCCCTGGGCCTATTGGCGGGGTTGGCGCTGCTTTTGGGCATTGCGCCCACCTACGTGGCCACCGGCCTGGCCCGGGTGGCGGCGAGCCTGGCCCAGAGCCATGACGTCGCAGCCTTCATCCCGACGTTTTTTCAGCCGGGCACCCTCCCGCCCGCGCTGGCGTCCGCCTTCTATCCCCTGGGAGCGGCCGTCGGGCAGCACGTGCTGCCGGATCCCGGTGTGGTGTTCATGCATCCCAGCACCCGCCTGCACGCGGGCGTCGTGTTTGCCATGTCGCCCACGTATCTGGCCATTGCCATCGGCATCGCGCTGGCGTTGGCGTTTGCCCTGGCCAAGGTCTTAGGGCACGGGCGGGTCCGCCGGGGCCGCCCCTGGCTCGGCGGTGCCCGCACGGTGGATGCGGGCCTCACCTACACGGCCACCGGCGTGGCCCGCCCCATTTGGGTGGTGTTTCGTGCGGTCCTGAGCCCCGGACAGACGGTGGACCGCGAGGAGGTGGTGGCCGAGCATTTTCGGGTCAGCGTCCAGCGCGAAGATCGGTCGCGCTATGTGGTGGACCGCCTCATCGTGGATCCCTCCATCCGCGCGGCGCGGGCGTTGGCCCACCTGTTCGCGCGGATGCATCGCGGCAGTGTCAACGCGTACGTGGGCTATGCCTTCGTGGCACTCTTGGCCGCCATGCTGCTGGTGCGCATCACCTAACGAGGCCGTCACCGCCCGGCCTGGCCCCACCCGCCCCGCGGGGCGGTCCGCGCATCGCTCTCCGTGCTCGAACCCTCCACCAAAACCGCGCCCCCACGCGCGCTGGCACGATCTCCTCCGTCCCCCCGGGCGGTGCGGCACTGTCTGGGTCGCGGCGGATGCCGGGTCGGTGACGGCCAACACGGCGAGCAGCGACCCAGCCGGGACGGAGACCCCGGTTGTACCTCGGCGAAGATGGGGGGACCACGTGGATGCCGGCCCGCATCCCCTGCCGCGAAGCACCCAGCGGCCCGGAAGCCCTGGCTGCGCACCATTCGAGGCGCCTCCCCTCAGGGCCAGGGCGCGCCGCCGCAGCAGTCCCGGTTGGCTGACCGGCGGACCTCGGGACCGCCTGTGGCCGTCGACTGCGGTCCCCTAAAAATCTCTGAGGGTCCGGCGCAGCTTCTTGCCCTCACCCATCACCGGGTGGCTGTGGAGGGGACGCGCCGTCTGCTGAACAGTCATCCCTGGGGTCGCCTGGGATTCCGTGCGATGGTCGCCAGGCCCGGGCAGACGGGATCCGTCATGGTGCCCAGCGCGCACGTGGCCAGGATTTGGGCGACGTCGCCGTCAGGGAGCAGTGCACAGGGCCGCCGGTCGGACGCCAGCTGGACACGCATGTTCCCGTAAGGACGGCAGCTGGCGCGCGTGGGGGGAAAGACTGCGGCGCCCTTCCGAAGGTGGCGGGGGACCATACCGCTGAGCCCGGCCGTGAGCCGTGGCGCTCGCGGTGGTCACGCCACGCATCAGCACCGGCACCCGAAGGCGAGCGTCAGCGGCCGGCCACGAAGCCCGGCCGGCCTCGGGTCCGCCCCGCGCGATAGTCACCAAGCCCGGCACGATGCCTTCTCGTGCGGAAGCGTCGCACCGCACCCGGAGCTGCCGTCCCTCGTCCCGGTCGGCGCTCCTGACGCGGACATGGACCCCTCGCCGCGACACCGGGGACCCTGGCCGCTTGCCTTCCGCCATGCGCGCCGGTTACGCTCGCTGTGGACGCATGGAGCCGCTGGCCCTCGTTGTTCGCAACGAAGCGGGCCGTGACTCCTGCCTCCCGGTGTTCACGGTCCGGATGCTGCTGACTGCTCTTCATTCCACCAACGGAGGTTTTGACCATGCCGTCGCGTTTTTGGCCCTATGTCGACCAGCACCGGGATGCATTCTTGGCTCTCTGGATGGACGAGGTGCGCCAGGCGGGCATCAGTGCCCAACACGCCCGGGTCGAAGAAACGGCCGTCCTCGTGACCCGGATGCTCGAGGACACCGGATTCTCGGTCACGAAGCTGCCCACTCGGGGCTACCCCGTATTGCTGGCCGAAGCCGGCGGACCTGAAGGCACTGTACCCACCGTACTGATTTACGGACATTACGACGTCCAGCCCGCGGATCCACTGGATGCCTGGCAGAGCCCGCCTTTCGAGCCGACCATTCGCGACGGCCGCCTTTACGGGCGGGGTACGGGCGACAACAAAGGGCAGCACCTGGCCCATATTCTGGGCATCGGAGCGCTCCGGGCCGTTGACGGCATCCTTCCGCTGCATGTCAAGGTGGTGCTGGAAGGAGAAGAGGAGTCCGGCAGTCCCCATCTGGCGGAGACGTTCGCCAATTCCCGGGACCGCCTGCACGCGGATCTGGCCATCACCTCCGATGGCCCGATGGGGATTGGCGACCATCCGGTCATCAACCTTGGGGTTAGGGGCATCCTGAGCTTTGAGCTACGCGCCCAGGGCGCTCTCTTTGACAATCATTCCGGCAACAAGGGCAACCTGGTCCCCAACCCCGCGTGGACGCTGGTGCACGCCCTGTCGGCCCTCCGCGCTGAAGACGGACACATCAAACTCCCCGGATTCTACGAAGCCGTCAGACCCATCGGCGAGCTGGAGAATCGGCTCATCGCCTCCCTGCCCTTTGACCCCGCCATCGTGGCGCGCACCCTGGGACTTCCCCTAAAGACCGTGGAGCCATGGCCCAAAGCCGACTACTATCGCCGCCTGATGCTGGCGCCCAGTTTCTCGATCAATGGGATGGACGCGGGCTACCAAGGCCCGGGACACAAAACCATCATTCCCGCCACCGCGTCGGTGAAATGCGACGTTCGCCTGGTGGCCGACCAGGATCCCGCTGTTATCGAACAGCGTCTCCGCGACTACCTGGCCGACGTCGCCCCCGACGTGGAGTACGTGTCCCATGGCCACATGCGCCCGTCGCGCACCCCGCCCGACCACCCTGCATTACAAGCTCTGGCCGATGGGCTGACGGCCGCCCATGGAGTCGCGCCATACATCCAGCCGGCGCTGGGAGGAAGCCTGCCCGATTACGTTTTCACCCATATCCTGGGGCTTCCATCGTTCATCATCCCGTATGCCAACGAGGATGAGGCCAATCACGCGCCCAATGAGAACATGCGTCTGGACCTGTTTTACCGCGGGATCGTGGCCACCGCCGAAATGTTGTCCCGCGTCGCCGATGTGATGAAGCGGTAGCAGACCGGATGGGTCGAGAGCGGGGAACTCGGCGACCGGGCGAACGCGCGATCGGCCAGCGCTCGCTCCTGACTTGCTCGGTGTGCAAAGAACCCGGTGCACCGGGCAGGCCCCGATCCGCTGTAATCTGGCCATCCACCCCGGCAATGGGGCTGAGTTGTGATAGGCCGGCAGGCCCCGATCCGCTCCCCCACGCTGGCCCCTCAACTGCCGGTACAGCGACGCCTCTCCCCGCACTTCGCCCGCGCCCGAATGGTCTGGGCGCGATCCACGACCGGACCGTCGTGGCCGCTGGGCGGTACCGAGAACGGCCACCAGAGCTGGTGCCGCCCCGCGCGTCCGCACCCCACCATGGTATAGTGGCCGCAAGAGCCTGCGCCGGAGGGATGCGCGATGTCTTCGTTGACGAAGAACAGACCCTGGACCGCTGGCGAACTGGACCGACTTCCCCGAGGCTGGCGCTATGAGATTGACGAGGGGGAGCTGGTTATCCTGGCGCCGGCCGGCCATCGACATGCCCGGATGGTTGCCCGGATCACCAGCGTGCTGGAGACGTTTTGCGCTGTCCATCAAGGAAGCGAGGTGGATAGTGGCGAGGTAGGCGTATATCTCGGAACCGACCCCGAAACGTTGCGCGGGGCGGATATCGTATATTTTTCCCCAGAACGCGCGCAACAGATCGCGGGCGACATCGGCTTTGTGCACGTGCCTCCCGACCTCGTGGTGGAGGTGCACGACCCGCCCGAACCGGACATCGCGCGCAAGGTGCAACAATATCTGGCTGCCGGCGTCCGCTCGGTTTGGGTGGCGGATCCGGCGGCGCAGACCCTCGCCATGCACCGCGCCGCTGAAACGCCTGTGGTCCTCTCGGATCCTCATGCCCTGGTGGCAGATCCCGTGTTGCCCGGCTTTGCGGTGCCCTTGACGAAGCTGTTCAGCCGGGGTTGACTGGGCAGATGAGAATTCCCGCCAGCGAGGGGTACACGCCATGAGCAAGATGTGCCGAGTGGCCATCCGCCCCCCAAGAGCCTGTTCGGAAATTCGTAGGCCGCGCCGGGCTTAAGCGGGCGGGCCGCCATCGCGAACCTTTCCTGCACCACTCACGGGAAACCACCCCAGCAGCGTGCCTGGGCCTTACCACGTATTGCGCCAGCCTCCCGTCCCTCGACCCGGCCGTCTGGGGCGATCTGAGGACATGGTGGCGGCGCGCCGATGGTGACGCCCTCCGGCCCGCCCTCACCCGCCCCACGGGCCAGCGCGGCCGCCCCGACCTCGACTCGGTCGCCCGGTTCCGCGGACCTGGCCGCGGGTGGCACGGGCCTAGTCAGCGGGGCCCCGCATGCCGCCGAGTCCACGTGCCGTCCCCCGATGTGCACGCCCGCGTGGTGGCCTGCACATGGGACCGGGGGTTGTTGGTGAACAGCGAGCAGCTCGCGGCCCGGACCGATACGGTCAGCCGCTGCTGCCGCACTCCAGTCCAGGATGTGCGGTGGCCAAGCCGCGAGCCTCTGCCGCCGCACTAAGACGCACGTCATACACGATCATGCATCCCCGTTGGTGACTGTCCGACTGCAAGGACTCGGCCGTCGCCAGATGGATGGCGTCCCGCGTCCGCCGGCCGACCATGTCCCAGGATACCGCCAGCGCCCGAATCCGCGGGTCCATTGCTATTCGATACACCTGGGTCATAACGGCGGGCACGCCGTCCCACCCCTCTGCCTCTGACTTGTACCCTCGCAGCGCACGCACAACCTCTGCCTCGGCCAAGGACGACGACCCCAGTGTCGTCGGAGCCTGACGCTGAATCCCTTCGCGTAGGGCGGCCGACTCCGCTTCGATCCGCGCGAGCGTCACAAGGGCGGAGGAGACCAGGCAAATCACCAGCACGCGTCTCTCGGTCCATGACCAGGAGCCCCCCACCGACGGCCGGATCGCGCGCTGCGCGGGGAAGGGGCACCGGGCCGAAACCCTTGTGCCCCGTGGTCATTCCGCTGGCCACCAGTCCATCCAGGTCGGTCGATGCGTGGAGGGATCGGTACCCGACGTGGACGGGCCGTCCGTCCCTGTAATCGTGATCACCACACCCTCCACCACCCGACCCAGGACCGGGCACGTGTGTACGTGCCACCGCGGGCCTTAGCGAATGCCGACACGCGACCGACGATGGCGTAAACGGGCGAGCCAGCCCCTGGACGTCAGATGAACAGCGGTCCCGATCGGCCCGTCCCCCTTAAACCGGAATGCCCAACCGCTCCGCGACGCGCTGCAAGTCTTCCCAGGCCTCTTTCTTCTTTCTGGGGTCGCGCAAGAGATACGCCGGGTGGTACGTCGGCATGAGGGCTCGGGTGCCGAGGGTGGTCCACACGCCGCGCACGGCGGTGATGCGCACGCCCGGGCCCATCAGGGCTTCGGCCGCGGTGCGTCCCAGCACCAGAATCACCTCGGGGTTCACGAGCGCGATCTGACGGGCCAGAAACGGCGCACACGCCTCGGCCTCGGCCGGGGTCGGGGTGCGGTTGTCTGGGGGGCGGCACTTCACCACGTTGGCGATGAACACCTCGGGACGCTCGAGGTGAATGGCCCGCAGCATGTCGGTCAGCAACTGGCCGGCCCGGCCTACAAAAGGCCGGCCGGCTTCATCTTCCTGCTGACCCGGCCCCTCCCCCACCACCATCAGGCGGGCATGGAGCGGGCCTTCGCCCGGGACCGCCTGCGTTCGGCCTTGAGAGAGGGCGCACGCCACACACCGCCGCACCTCCTGGGCGACATCGTCCAGCGAGTCACCCAGCGCCGGTCCCACTCCCTCGGACATGCTGCTTCGCTCCTTGGTTTGGCACGCGTTCCCGCCGCTCTCAGTGTAGAGCCCACCCGAAACCGCGTCTACGCCCTCCCGGGTCCGCTACGTACCGCTCACCTGCTGTCCCCCGATGTACACCGCCCGCGTGGTGGCCTGCACATTGGTGAGCGGGTTGTCGGTAAACAGCGAGAAGTCCGCCTCAAGTCCCACGCGGAGACTCCCGACGCGGTCGCCCACCCCCACGATGTCGGCGGGCACGCTGGTAATGGCCGCCAGCGCCAGGGACTCGGGCATACCCGCCCGCACCGCCAGGCCCGCGTAAATCGCCAGGTACTGCGAGGGAATCACGGGATGGTCCGAGCAGATGGCCGTAGCCACGCCCGCGCGGGCCAGGATGCCGGGCGTGGCAAAGCTTTTGTGGCGCGTCTCGGCCTTGTTGGCCGCCCCAAACGAGGGTCCCACCACGGCGGGCACGCCCCAGCCCACCACGTCGTCCAATATGAAGTGCGACTCGGTGGCGTGGTCCATGACCCACTTGAGTCCAAACTCACTGGCGATGCGATGCGCCGTGGCGATGTCATCGGCCCGGTGGCAGTGCACACGCAGCGGAATGTCGCCCCGTACCACCATGGCCAGCGCCTCCAGCTTGGGGTTGTAGTCCCGCACCCCCACGGGTGGCTGATTGGCATAGCGCCGAGCCCGCTCCAGCCATTCGCGCAGCACCGCGGCCACCCCGGGGCGGCTCGCGGGCCGGCGCTTGGCGTTGGCCCCGTGCACGCGGCGCGGGTTCTCCCCCATGGCCGCCTTCATGCCCCCGGCCGGGACCATGACCATCTCTTCGACCGTGCGGCCGGCCAGATGGATCGTGCAGCCAATTCCGCCAATCACGTTGGCGGAGCCCATCGTCACGTACGACGTGGTCACGCCCGCGGCCAGCGTCTCCGGGATGGCCGGGTCGCGCGGGTTCAATCCATCCAGCGCCCGCACATCGGCCGTCACGGCCTCGGTGGCCTCGTTGCCGTCTGCCGAGTCGCCCGACTCGCCCTTGGTCGACAAGCCAATGTGGCTGTGGGCATCCACAAAGCCCGGCAGGCACCACAAGCCCTGACCGTCCACCACCCTCACGCCGGCGGTGGGCGTGTAGTTGGCACTTAGGGCCGCGATGCGCCCGTCGGCATTGACCAGGAACCCGCCCCGCTCCACATAGCCGAGATCTCCGCCGTCCAACAGCTTCACGTTGGTCACCGCAAACGGTGTCATCGCACCTGCCCCCATTGCAATTCGACTATCGGCATCATCTCACCGACCGGTCGGCCCGCGTAGTTGTGGATGGGCTCCACCGCCAGGGTCGCCAGCTGCGTCCGGGCCTCCTCGGCCAGCACCGGCAACAGGCTCAGCACTGCCGCCACCAGCGACCGGCGGGCGCGCGTCCCCCCGTCGTCGACCTTGATGGCCACGCCCCAGCCGCGCTCCGGCAGCGCGCCGCAGTACACGCCCTCGGCGCCGCCCTTGGACATGATGCGGCCCTCCGTCGCCTCGGCCAGCCGCGTTTCCAGGCGTCCCTCGCCCGACACCAGCTCGGGGTGCGTCCGCATCGCCTCCGCCACCAGCTGGCCCGCGGCCGCCTCGTCGTCAGGCAGGCCCCGCCCGTCGTACAGGCGGGCATAGGCCCAGGCCATCCGCGACAGGGGCAGATAAAAGGTCGGGACGCCGCATCCGTCCACCCCCGTGGCCAGGCGGCCGGCGGCCACGCCGGTAAAGTGGGCCACGACGTCGCGGATCGTCTGCTGCACCGGATGGTCCAGCTCCACGTAGCCCGCCGTGGCCACGCTGCGCGCCACGGCCGTGAGCAGCATGCCCGCATGCTTGCCCGAGCAGTTGTGATGCAGGGGCGACGGTTTGAGACCGGCGCGCCGCATCGCATGGGCCGTGGGCGCGTGCTTGGGCCAGTGCACGCCGCACGCGAGATCCGCCGCCGTCAGCCCGGCCCGCTGCAGCAGGCGCTCTACGCGCGTCGCGTGCCGGGGCTCGCCACTGTGGGAGGCCGCCACCATAGCCACATCCCCGGCGTCCATCTGAAACCGCGCCGCCGCGCCCGACAGCACCACGGGCACGGCTTGGAACGGCTTGGCGCTGGAGCGCCAGTATGTTTCGCGGTGAGGATTGCCGAACCACGCCACCAGGCGGCCGGCACTGTCCACCACCACCCCATCCGCGCGGATGACGCTTTCCACCCGCCCTCCGCGCCGAACCTCCACGACGGCCTCAGCCAACGAACCGCGCTCCCGCCAGCGACGCACGCGCCGCACAGGCGGCCACGAACGCTGAAAACAGGCGGTCGGCGTGCGCCTGCCGCCCCATCAGCGTCTCCGGGTGCCACTGCACGCCGATGGCGAACCGCCCGCCGGCCCCCTCGATGTCCATCCCCTCGATAGCCTCGATCAGGCCGTCGGGGGCTTGGGCCACCGCACGGAAGCCGGAGGGCACGCGGTCGACAGCCTGGTGGTGGAAGGAATTCACGGCCAGCGGGCCGGGTCCCACAATGTGGGCCAGCCGGGACGTGGGGTCAAGCACCACCGTGTGGGTGGTGGCCTCGCGAGGCTCCGCCTGGGTGTGGTTTAAGGCGTCCGGCTGCGACCGGGGGATGTCTTGCAGCAGCGAGCCGCCAAAGGCGACCGCCATGGCCTGCATGCCGCGGCAGATGCCCAGCACGGGCACGTCCGGCGGCAGCACCCGCAGGTACAGGACTTCGGCGGCGTCCCGCTCCGGCGAGTACCCCGCCCAGTCCGTGCCTTCGTCCGCCGCGCCAAACAACGCGGGCGCGAAGTCGCCCCCACCGGTCAGCAGCAGGCCGTCCAGCCCCCTCACCGCATCGGGATTCGACACGTTCGGCAGGAGCACCATGGCGGCGCCGCTTTGCGCCAGCGCCTCGATGTACGTCACCGCCACCCCATCGGACGGCAGCGCGCCGCCCACCGCATGCCGCGTCGTAATGCCCACCACCGGTTTCATCCCGATTGCGCTTCCCCTCTGTCGCACTCTGGCCTCACTCGTGCCTCACTCGTGCGCGCTCTGCGGCTTGACCGCGGCGGCCGTGGCCCCTCAGGCCCTAAAGGTCCAACAGCCCCAGCGAAATCGCGAGGGCACGGTCCACCCGATCCATGATATGCGGGGCCAGCTGGCCGACACGGTCTTTCAGCCGACGCTTGTCGAGGGTGCGCACCTGCTCCAACAGGATGAGGCATTCGCGCCCCAGCGGCGATTCTTCGCGGGCCACCGTGACATGAATCGGCAGGCGGCCCTTGCTGTGCTGTGACGTGATAGCCGCCACGATCACGGTGGGGCTGTACCGATTGCCGATGTCGTTCTGCAGCACCAGCACCGGACGGACCCCTCCCTGCTCCGACCCCACCACCGGCGACAGGTCCGCGAAGAAAATGTCTCCCCGGCGGACCTGCGACCCTACTGGTCGTTGGGACTCGCTGCGTCCACTTCGCATGCCTCCGGCTCCCACTGTTCCTCACGCAAATGGCAGTACATCTCGCCCCACTCGCGGTACCCGGCGATGAGCTCATCGCGGAGCCGCTCGCGCGCCCGCTGATCCACATAGCGGGCCACACTTTCGCGAATCAACTCGGCGCGCCCGCGGTGCTGCTCGCGCCCCAAGTCATCTAGGGCCTCGACCAGTTCTCGCGGCATGCGCACCACCAACCGGGCCACGTCCCCTCGACGCTCGTGTTCCACGTGGACGCCCCTCTTCCACTTCCACCCTCGCTCGGTCCCGAACCGATTGGACACACACTCGACGCCGCCCCATTATAGGCTTTCAGCCCGCAGCAGTCAGCCTGGTCGATCAATCGGGTCTTTTCCAATCACATCTGGGGGCGCGCAAGCCCGGTGGTCCGACCCGAGGCGTCGCCGGCGGGCGTGTACAGCCGCGGCACCCGAGCCGCGATGCCACACAAGACTTCATACGGCACGGTGTCCAGCCATGCGGCCCAGTCCTGGGCCGACACCTCCAGCGCTCCCTCGCGGCCCAGCAGCACCACCGGGTCGCCGACGTGCACGGGCACGTCCGGCGGGACCCCGAGCGTCAGCTGGTCCATGGACACCCGCCCCACGATGGGGACCCGACGACCGCCCACGATCGCCGCCCCGCGATTCGACAACCCCCGCCGCACGCCGTCGGCGTACCCGGCGGCCACCGTGGCGATCGTGAGCGGCCCGGGGGTTTCATAGGTGTGGCCGTACCCGACGCGAAAGCCGGCGGGCACCCCCTTCACCATCGTCACCACGGATTGCAGGCCGAGCGCGGGCTCGAGCGCCGGGGCCCCTGCCCAGGGCGCCACGCCATAAAGCGCCAGCCCCACCCGCACGCCGTCGGCCTGCAGGCCGGGGAACCGAAGCGCCCCGGCCGAATTGGCCGCGTGCACCGGCGGCGACCACCCCCGCCGGCGCAGGGCCTCCACTACCGCCAGCAGTTGCTGGTACTGGCCGCGGGTCCACTCTCGCTCATCATGGTCGGCATCCGCCAAGTGCGTCATCAGGCCCGCCCACCGGAGCGCCGGCTCCGCCGCGATGCGCTCCGCCAGGGCCGCCACATCCTCGGGTCGCGCGCCCACGCGGCCCATGCCCGTGTCCACCTTCAGGTGGACCCGGACCGGGCGGCCAGCGTTCGACCCGGCCCGCGCGAGAGCCGCGATGACGGCGGGGCTGAACACGATGGCGTCCAAGTCCGCACTCACCACGGACACGGCCTGCTCGGGCAGAATCGGTCCCAAAACCAGGATGCGGCTCCCGACCCCGGCTCGGCGAAGCTCCCAGCCTTCTTCCGGCAGCGCCACGGCCAGGGCGTCGGCACCGGCCTCCAGCGCCGCCATCGCCACCGGCACGGCCCCATGTCCGTACGCGTTGGCTTTGACTACGGCCCAAAGCCGCGTCGGGGGCGCCAGCGCGCGCCGCACCACCTGCACGTTGGAGCGGATGGCGGCGAGACGCACCAGGGCGCGCGTGGCCCGCAGGGGCCCGGTCACCACACCCCCTCCGGCCAGTCGGCGGGGGCGCCGGCCTCGGGGCGCACGGCCGCCAAGGCATCCAGCAGATCGGCGGCCGAGCCACCGGCCGGCCCGTGCGTCCACCGCATCCGCTCGCCCGCCAAACCGTGCCACCACGCCCCGAGGCGCGCCGCCGCCAGGGCATCCAGGCCCCGCGCCAACAGTCCCCCGATGACGCCGGCCAACACGTCCCCCGTCCCAGCGGTGGCCAGCTCCGGCCCCCCGGGCCAGTTGACGAACACCGGACCGTCGCCCCGACCCACGAGCGTACGACGCCCCTTCAACAGCACCACGCCGCCGGTGGCGGCCACCAGCTCCCGCACCGCCGCCTCGCGATGGCCCGCGACCCAAGCAGCCTCGCGATCCAACAGGCGGGCCGCTTCGGCCGCGTGCGGGGTAAATACTGCACCGGGCCAAGGGGGCCGCCCGGCCGCGACGTACGCCGCCACGGCCCCCGCGTCCACGACCGCCGGCAACCCCGTGGCCCGCACCGC
>JAJYPH010000175.1 GCA_021795575.1 Bacillota bacterium | reverse complement strand
ATCGACGCGGGCCTGGGCGGCGGCAAACTGCTCATCGACGCGGGCCTGGGCGGCGGCAAACTGCTCATCGACGCGGGCCTGGGCGGCGGCAAACTGCTCATCGACGCGGGCCTGGGTGGCGGCAAACTGCTCCTCGACGCGCGCTTGGGCGGCGGCGAACTGCTCGTCGGAGCGGGCTTGGGCGGCGGCGAGCTTGTCGGCCAAGCGCTGGTCGGCGGCACGCAGCTCCGCAAACTGCTCGTCGGAGCGGGCTTGGGCGGCGGCGAGCTTGTCGGCCAAGCGCTGGTCGGCGGCACGCAGCTCCGCAAACTGCTCGTCGGAGCGGGCCTGGGCGGCAGCGATTTGGTCAGCCAAGCGCTGGTCGGCGGCACGCAACTCGGCGAAGCGAGCTTCCGCCACCGCCGCGTCCACCAAACGCTGCTGATCCGTGCGTTCCTGCGTCGCCAGCAGGGCCGCCAATCGCTCGTCCACATGCGCTTCCGCCGCCGCAAGGGCATGAAACTCTGCCGGCAGCGCCAGCAATTCGTCGCTGAGGGTTAGCCGACGAAGCTCCCGCTGCCAGTCAGGGTTTTTGTCCAGCAAATCGATTAGGTCATGGAAATCCACAACGGTGAAGGCCACCACCCATCCCTCCAGTTGCTGGAGCCCATTATACACCCGCCGGCTTGGTCGGCACTGGTGTCCCCGGGCGCCTCTTCTGGCCAGGTGAAAGTCTCAGCCGGGCCGGAGGGACGCGGCGACGTGGGCGATGCACGACGCGCGGACGAGAGCCACATCAGCGGCCTAGCACGAGCGCCGTCCACCCCACGCAGGGCGACCGCTGGGATTTCACGGCGTCTGGGGTCGCCTGGGGCATCACATCCGGGTTGCCCGATCCTTTAGCCCGGCGTGAAATATCAGGTATAATAAGTAGTTGAGACGCTGGCGGGTTGTGAGGGCCCTCGCTGCGGGGGCGGGAGGATTGACATGCTGAAGCTTTGGCGTTTTCTGCGTCCGGACCGCTGGTTCGTCCTGTGGGTGCTCCTGCTGACGTTCGGGCAAACGATGTCCACCCTGTACCTGCCGACCCTGATGGCCAACATCGTGGACAACGGTGTGATCACCGGGCACATTGCCTACATCGTGCGGGTGGGCGCGGTGATGCTGGCCGTGACGGTCGCCGGTGGCGTGGCGGCCGTCTTCGCGAGCTTGTACAGCTCGTATGCGATGGCGGGCTTTGGCCAGCGCATTCGGAGTCAACTCTTTCGGCACGTCGGCGCCTTCACGCTGAGGGAGTTTGACCAAGTCGGCACCAGCTCCCTGATTGTCCGCACCACCAACGACGTCATGCAGGTGCAGCAGCTGGTGGGCATGATTCTCCGCATGATGGTCATGGCGCCGCTGACCGCCATTGGCGGGATTGTTCTGGCCATCTACACGGATGCGAGCCTCACCTGGATCGTCGTGGTGTCCCTGCCGCTCATGGCGGGCATCATCGCGCTGGTCATGGGCAATGGCCTGGCGCTGTTTCGGTCCATTCAGACCAAGGTGGACCAGCTGAACCGGGTGCTGCGGGAAAGCCTGACCGGCGTGCGCGTGATTCGGGCGTTTAACCGCACCAGCTACGAGGTGGATCGGTTCCGCGGGGCGAACCGGGACCTGACCGACACCTCGGTGGCCGTATTCCAGCTCATGGCTCTCTTGATGCCCGCCGTCATGCTGGTCATGAACCTGTCGATTGTGGCGGTGGTGTGGTTCGGGGGCCTCCAGATCAACGCCGGCACGCTGCAGATCGGGCAGCTGATGGCGTTCATCCAGTACGTGATGCAAATCATGTTTGCCGTCATGATGGTGTCCATGATGATGTTCATGATTCCCCGCGGCCAAGCCTCCGCTCTGCGCATCAACGAGGTGCTGGACATGGACACGGACATCACCGACCCGTCGGACGGCGCCCGCGCTCCGCGCGACGCCGAGCGCGGGGTCGTCACGTTCGAGCATGTGACGTTCTCGTACCCCGGGGCCGAGGAGCCGGCGCTGTCGGACATTTCGTTCACGGCGCGCGCGGGCGAAACCACGGCCATCATCGGGGGGACGGGGGCCGGCAAGTCCACGCTTGTGAACCTCATTCCTCGGTTCTACGATGCCACCGGCGGCCGCGTGCTGGTGGGCGGCCGCGACGTGCGGGCGTGGACGCAGGAAGCGCTGCGCGCCGAGATGGGCTACGTCCCGTCGCGCGCCGTCCTGTTCTCGGGCAGCGTCGCCGACAACATCCGCTACGGGGATCTGGCCGCCGATGACCCAGCGGTCCGCCGAGCGGCTGCGACGGCACAAGCCACGGAGTTCATCGACCAACTGCCAGAGGGGTTTGACACCGTCATCAATCAGGGCGGCGCCAACCTGTCGGGCGGGCAAAAGCAGCGGCTGGCCATCGCGCGGGCGTTGGCGCGCCGCGCGCCCATCTATCTGCTGGACGACTGCTTCTCCGCGCTGGATTATCGGACCGACGCCCAGCTGCGCCAGGCGCTGCATCGCGAAGTGCACGACGCCACCGTCATCATCGTGGCGCAGCGGGTCAGCACGGTGCGGGATGCGGACCAGATCATTGTGCTGGATGACGGTCGCGTGGCCGGCGCGGGCCGGCACGCCGACCTGATGGCGTCCTCGGCCGTGTATCGAGAGATCGTGGCGTCGCAGCTCTCGCCGGAGGAATCCGCATGAGCGTGAACAACCGCCCATCCGGGCCGGGAGGCGGGCGGCCCGGCGGTCCGGGCGGCTTGGGCGGCGGCGGGCCCATGGGGCTCGTCATGCCCGTGGAAAAGCCCAAAAACGCCAAGGGGACCCTGCTGAGGCTGTTGGCCTACTTCCAGCCGTCGTGGCCCTTGCTGGCGGTGGTGGTGGCGGCCGCCATACTGTCGACCGTGTTCAACGTGCTGAGCCCGAAGCTGTTGGGCAACATCACGACCGACCTGTTCCAGGGCGTGGTCTCCAAGTTGCACGGGGTGCCAGGGGGCGGGGTGAACTTCTCCAACATCGTGCGCCTGTTGGCAGACCTGGCATTTCTCTATGTATTCAGCGCGGTGTTCAGCTGGGTGCAACAGTACGTCATGGCGGGGGTGGCGCAGCGCACCGTGTTCACCATCCGGCAGCAGGTGGCGGAGAAGCTGCCGCGGCTGCCGGTCGCGTTTTTTGACACCCACCCGCACGGTGAGGTGCTGAGCCGGTTTATCAACGACTTCGACAACATCAGCAGCACGCTGCAGCAAAGCCTGACCCAGGCCATCACGGCGGTCGTCACGTTTATCGGGGTGGTCATCATGATGCTGACCATCAGTCCCCTGTTGACGGCGGTCATCGCGGTGACGCTGCCCCTCTCGTTTGTGGTCACCAAAGGCATCGCCACCCGGTCCCAGCGCTACTTCCTGGCGCGCCAGCGGCGGCTCGGGGAATTGAACGGCCACGTGGAGGAGATGTACACCGGCCACCTGATCGTGAAGGCCTTTGGCCATGAGCGCCGCTCCATCGATCAGTTTGAGGCCATAAACACCCAGCTGTACGAATCGACGTGGAAGGCGCAGTTCGTCACGGGCATCATCATGCCGCTCATGAACGTCATCGGCAATCTGGGCTACGTGCTGGTGGCGGTCATCGGGGGCGTCCTGGTGGCGCAGGGCGCCATGCCCATCGGCGACATCCAGGCGTTTATCCAATACGCGCGCCAGTTCACCCAGCCCATCACCCAGCTCTCCAGCATCTCCAACGTGATTCAGTCGGCGCTGGCGTCGTCCGAGCGCGTGTTTGAGATTCTGGACGAGCCCGAAGAGCGACCCGACCCCGTGCCGGCGAACGACGTGGCCGCGCCTCGGGGAGCCGTCGCCTTCCGAGACGTGGGCTTTCGGTACCAGCCGGCGGAGCGGCTCATCGACAACCTCAACATCGCCGTGCCCGCCGGCGCCATGGTGGCCATCGTCGGCCCGACGGGGGCAGGCAAAACCACCCTGGTCAACCTCCTGATGCGCTTTTACGATGTGCAGCACGGCCGCATCACGGTGGACGGCCACGATGTGTCGACTCTGACCCGCCACCGCCTGCGGGAGCTCTTGGGCATGGTGCTGCAGGACACCTGGCTGTTCCATGGCACCATTCGGGACAACATCGGCTACGGGCGAACCGGCGCCACCCCCGACGACATTGTCGCGGCGGCCCAGGCCGCGCATGCGGACCACTTCATCCGCACCCTGCCGGACGGCTACGATACGGTCTTAAACGAGGAGGCCTCCAACATCTCCGCGGGGCAGCGCCAGCTCTTGACGATTGCGCGCGCGTTTGTGGCGGACCCGCCCATTCTGATTCTGGACGAGGCGACGAGCAGTGTGGACACGCGCACCGAAGCCGCGATCCAGCAAGCCATGGCCAACCTTATGCAGGGCCGCACCAGCTTTGTCATTGCCCATCGGCTCTCGACAATTCGCGAGGCGGACCTCATTCTGGTGATGCACCATGGCCGCATCATCGAGCAGGGCACCCATGAGGGGCTCTTGTCCCGGGGCGGCTTCTACCATGACTTGTATGAGAGCCAGTTTGCGGGCCGCGAGGACGGGGCGACGGCGGCGCTCTGAGAGCGCAGGCCGACGTGCGGACATGAAGAAAGAGGAGGGTCGCGATGCCCGGTGGGATCGGTGACCATGATGACCAAGCCTGGGCCCCGGTGCGCCATCGATTTCCCGTGCTGCGGGATACGACCTATCTCAACTGCGCCGCGCTGGGCCCCATGCCCGACTTTTTGCGGGAGACGTATCAGCAGGCGGTGCTGGACCGGCAGCACCTGATCCCGGGCGACGCCGCCGAGCGGGCGCGGGCGGGGCTGGCCCAGTACCTGGGTGTGGATGGCGCGAGCCTCTCGTTTTGGACCAACACCACCCAGGCCATCAACGTGGTGGCGGGGTCCATCGACTGGCAGGCGGGCGACGAAGTCGTGGTGAACGCCAGCGACTTTCCGTCCAACGTGCTGCCGTGGCTGCGGCTCCGCGACCGGGGCGTCGTGGTGCGGGGCGCCGAACCGGAGGGCGGCCGGGTGCCGCTGGACGCCATCGCCGCCCAGGTGACGGACAAGACGCGTCTGGTGGCGGTGTCCCATGTGCTGTACCAAACCGGCTACCGCGTGGACTTGGACGCGCTGGGCCAGTTCCTGCACCAGCGAGGCATCCTGCTGTCCGTGGACGGCATCCAGGCGCTGGGTCTGATGCGGCCACCCCTGTCGCACGTGGATTTCTACATGGGCGCGTCGTTCAAGCACTTGTTGGGACCGAGGGGGCTGGGGCTCCTGTACGTCCGACCGGAGGTGGCGGAGCGGCTCATTCCGGCCATGGTGGGCTACGCGTCGGTGACGCTGGACCTGGAGGACGCGGCCGCGCTGACGGACCTGGTCCAGGGCCGCGCCCCGCTTGCCTACCGGGACCAGGCGAGCCGCTTCCAACTGGCCCACGTCAACACCGAGGGACTTTCGGCGCTGGCGGACCTGCTGAGCTTCTTTGATTCGCTGGGATGGGACGCCATCGCCGACCGGGTGCTCCACCTGTCGGGCCTGGCGCTGGACGGACTCCGCCAAGTGCCCGGGGTTCGGCTGGTGACGCCGCTTGGCGACGCCGAACGCCTGTCGCTGGCGGTGTTTCGCGTAGACGGCTGGGACGCCCACGCCCTCGTGGACCGGCTCGCGGCCCGCCGGATTGTGTGCGCCGCACGCGAAGGGGCGGTGCGCGCCGCCTTTCATGTGTACAACGACGCATCGGACGTCGAGCGGCTGGTGGGCGCCGTCCGGGAGCTTGCCGGCGGCGACTGACGTTTCGGCCGGAAAGGGGTTTGGCCATGACGGCGGTGGACTGGCTCTGGGATGGGGACCCCGCCATTCGCTGGCAGGTCCTGCGGGATGTCGAGGGAGCGCCGCCCGACGTGGTGGCGGCCGAACGGACCCGCGTGGCCACTGAGGGTTGGGGGGCCCTGCTGCTGAGCCGCCAGGGCGCGGACGGGCGGTGGGGCAAAGCCACCTGGAATCACGGGTGGGACTCCACCATGCACGTGCTGTGGCTTTTGGCCCAGCTGGGCCTCGATCCCAGGAGTCCGGCCGCGACGGCAGCGGTCGAGCGGGTGTGCGAGCACGTCACATGGCGGGGCTGCGGTCCCCCGGAGTGCGACGACCATCCCTTCTTCGCCGGGGAGGTGGAACCGTGCATCAATGGGCAGGTGGCGATGGCGGGCGCGTATTTCGGCCAGGACGTTTCCCCCCTGATTGCGCGCCTCTTGTCCGAACAGCTGCCCGACGGGGGGTGGAACTGCGACGCGCCGCACGAATCCACGCGGTCGTCTTTTAATACCACCATCTGCGTCTTGGAGGCGCTGCTTCAGTACGAGCGCGCCGGCGGGCGGATCACCACGATGCCGGCCCGGTACCGCGGACAGGAGTATCTGCTCGAGCGGCGCCTCGGTCGGCGGCGGTCGACGGGGGCACCCATCGCGGCGGACCGCAAGAGTGGGTACGATTGGCGGGGATTCGCCTTTCCGGCCTGGTGGCACTACGACGTGCTGCGCGGGCTGGACTATTTGGTCCAGGCCCGCGCCACGCCGGACACGCGGGTGGACGAAGCGGTGTCGCTGGTCCAGTCCCGGCGCGGCGCGGACGGTCGGTGGCTGCTGGACGCGTCCCACCCCGGCACCATGCCCGTCGACCTGGGCGAGCGTGTGGGCGAGCCCAGCCGGTGGAACACGCTCCGGGCGCTGCGCGTGCTCGGGTGGTACGAGGGAACCCGGTGACGGGCCGTCCCGCTACGTATGGAGCAGCGACCGGAGCCGGTCTGCCAACGCATCAATGTCTGCCCGCGGGACATCGGGTCCCTCCGTGCTGAAGATGCGGGGGCCGCGAAACTCCCGCGGGTGGCTCTCTGAACGGGGAACCAGGTGCCAGTGGAGGTGCGGGCAGTCGGCCGCCTCCGCCAACAGGAGGGCGTAAACCTTCGGCGGCGGGGAGGGGAGTGCCGTGCGCAAGGCCCCCACGACCCGGCGGGTCACCCGGCCCAGCGTGGCCGCTTCGTCATCGGTCAGTTCGTCGAGAAACTCCACATGGCGTCGGGGCTTCAACACCAGCCAGCCCAATATGGGACCCGGATCCACCC
>JAJYPH010000174.1 GCA_021795575.1 Bacillota bacterium | reverse complement strand
GGTGGCTCTGTTGGGCGGGGTGTTGACCGTCGTCGGGTTTTTGGCGGCGGTGGCCGCGGGGAGCGGCGGCTACCCATGGCTCGGCCTCGGAATCGCCGCGCTGGCCGCGTCCATCTATCTGCGGCTGGACCGATCCGCCCAGGACCACTGATCGCCGCCACTTGTTGCCAGTCACCTGGGTGCCCCGCCCTCATACCGTATCCCCATGCGGCAGGGGGGACGTTCATGTGCGGTATTGCTGGCGGCATTGACTTTATGGGTCTGGACCCCACCCCGGGTCCCGTTCTGGCGGCCATGGGGGAGCGGCTCGCGTGCCGAGGACCCGACGATCGGGCGGAGTGGCGCGCCCCGGGGATTGGGTGGGCGCACCGGCGCCTCACCGTCATCGATCCCGAGGGCGGCCGCCAGCCCATGCATCTGGCAGGACCGGGCGGGCAGCCCGGGTGGTCGCTCGCGTACAACGGCGAGCTTTACAACACGGCCGAGCTGGCGCAGGCGCTGGTGCCGCTGGGGCATCGATTTCTCGGCCACTCCGACACCGAGGTGCTGCTGCACGCGCTGGCGCAGTGGGGCCCCGATGCGCTGGCGCGCTTGAACGGGATTTTTGCCTTTGCCTTCTATGACCACCGCCGCCGGTCGTTGCTCATGGCGCGGGACCGGCTGGGGGTGAAGCCGCTGTTTTTCGCCCGTCAGGCGCACGGGTTCCTGTTCGCGTCTGAGGTCAAGGCGCTGTTGGCGCACCCGGCCGTGCCGGCGGTGCTGGACCGGGCCGGCCTCACGGAGCTTTTTGCCGTGGGGCCCGCACGCACCCCGGGCACAGGGATTTTTCAACACGTCGAAGAGTTAAGAGGCGGCGAATGCCTGCTGGCGACCCGCGAGTCCAGTCGGCAATGGCGCTACTGGCGCCTCGAAAGCCACGAGCATCCCGATAACCTCGCTACCACCCGGGACACGGTCCGCGACCTGTTGGACGATGCCGTGCGCCGCCAGTTGGTGTCGGATGTGCCGCTGCTGTCGCTGCTGTCGGGCGGGCTCGACTCCAGCGCCGTGTCGGCGTTTGCGGCCCGTGAGCTTACGCGTACGGGCCGACCCCGCCTGCACACGTTTTCCGTCGATTTCGTGGACCAGGTGCGCTTCTTTGAGGCGGGCGCGTTCCAGCCGAGCCTAGACGCCCCCTGGGCCCGCGAGGTAGCGGCCTTCCTGGAGACGGAGCACCACGAGGTGCTGGTGGACACCCCCGAGCTGGTGGCCCAGGCCGATGATGCGCTGGCCGCGCGGGATCATCCGGGCATGGCGGATATCGACATTTCGCTCCTGTTGTTTTGTCGCGCGATCCGGGAGCATGCCGTCGTGGCGCTGTCGGGCGAAGCCGCCGACGAACTGTTTGGCGGATATCCGTGGTGCCACCAGCCGGACGCGCTGGCGGCGCCGACGTTTCCGTGGGCCCGGCGGCTGCCCGACCGCCTGGCCCTTCTGACCTCCGACGTGGTGCACACCCTCAACCCCGAAGCCTATGTCGCCCAACGCTACGAAGAGGCTCTGGACGAGGTGCCGCGCCTCCCTGGCGAAACGGGGGCCGCGCGCCGTATCCGCGAAGTGCTGTACCTGAACCTCACGCGGTTCCTCCCGACACTGCTGGACCGCAAGGACCGCATGAGCATGGCGGTGAGCCTCGAAGTGCGGGTTCCGTTCTGCGACCACCGCCTGGTGGACTATGTATGGAACATCCCTTGGGCGTGGAAAAGCTGGCAGGGCGAGCCGAAGGGCATGCTGCGCGAGGCGCTGGCGGGGGTTCTGCCGGACGGCGTGCGCCGACGGCAGAAGTCCCCGTACCCCACCACGCATCATCCCAGCTACGCCGAGGCTTTTCGGTTGGCCATGGTGGACCTGTTGGACGATGCCTCGTCGCCGCTGCGGCCCTTCTTGAACCGCGAGGCGTTGCACGCCTTGGTCCAAGCCGGTCCCCGTTCCTGGTCCCTGCCGTGGTTCGGGCAAATGATGGGGGTCCCCGCCCTCTTTGTGTATCTCGTGCAGGCTGACCACTGGTTTCGACAGAACCACATCACCGTATCGCTGTAGCGGTGCCGCTCACCAGTGCAGGGCATAGCCCGGCAGCGGCCGGCGCGACCGCGACACAAATTCCCGGTCGTCCGTGGTCAGGGGCACCTTCTTCAAGGGCGACGGCCGTGCCGCGCTGTCCGAGTCGACCGGCTCCGCCTCGACCGGCCCTTCGGCCAGCGTGTAGAGGCTGTCCAAGTCATCGTCGGTGAGGCGGTCGATCCACAATACGCCGTCCAAGTGGTCCATCTCATGCTGGATGATGCGGGCTGTGTATCCTTCGAATTTGAGCCGCACCGTCTCGCTCGGGCTGAGCTGGGCCGAAATTTCGATGCGCTCCGCCCGCCGGGTCTGCCCATAGATGCCGGGCAGCGACAAACATCCGTCATAGTCGGTGACTTCCCCCGCCACCTTGATGACCTTGGGGTTGACGACGGCCACGGGGGCGCCTGCACCGCCCCCATCATCCTCATCGTCATCCTCATAAGGCCGATAGACAAACAGTCGCCGCAGCACCCCGATCTGAGGGGCCGCAATGCCGTGCGCGGCCACGGTTCCCCACGTGTCCAGAAGATCCCCAATCGGCCGCGTAGCCTCTCCCCAATTCGCTACCCGTACGCACCGTCGCCTCAAAAGCCCCGCTTCCCTCGGCAACATGCAAATTGGACGCTCCAACGCTCCTCGCCCTCCATCGGCCTCCGGCCCCCAAAAAATCGTGCGCCAGCACACCCTCTCGAGTATCCGACCCACCCAGTGTGGCATGGCCGGGCCCGCTTTCAAAATCGGGCCGGTTTCGCTAGACTGCCGGGGGCGGTTTTCTGCCCGGAGGTGTGAATTTTGGACCACGCGCCGTACCGTTGGATCCCCATCACGCGGGCCAACCACCCGGACCGACTGCACCTGTCGCCGGTCATCGCCGAGTCCATCGCCATCACAGCAGCGGGGGGGGAGCCGGCCGTACTCGTGCGCGAGCAGCACCGCTACCTGCTGCTGGGTCCCCAGGACCGGCGACTCCCCGGCATCGCGGAGGCCGCCCGATCCGCCGAGACCGACGGGTGGCCAACCTTTGTGCGCATTGGGGGCGGCAGTGCCGTGCTGTTGGATGAGGGCACGCTGTCCTTTGGGGCCGCTCGTCCCTGCCGCGACCTCACCACGCTCGTCCGAAACTTTCACGAGCTGGCGGCGGGGGCGGTCGCTGCGCTGCGCCGGCTGGGCCTACCGGCCGAATTCGGGGCCGCCCCCGGCTCCTATTGTGAAGGCCCCTATGACATCGTGGTGGGCGGACAAAAAGTGGCCGGCGTCGCCCAGGCCATTCGGCAGGGATTCACGCTGGTAAGCGGAATGCTGGTGGTGCAGCAGGACCCGGTGGCCATCACGGACCGCATCCAGCGTCTGTACCGGGAGGCCGGATCGGCCCAGCAACTGTCGGCCAGTGCCGTGACGAGCCTCGACCGGCTGCTGGGCCGCGTGCCCTCGACCGACGAACTCGTGGCGGCGCTGGCGGCGGGATACGCCGAGACACTGTCCCTCGAGCCCGACGACGTGCGGCCAGACGAGTGGGCCCGGGCGGAGTCTCTTATCCAAGAGCGCCGTTTTCCTCCACCCCGCACCACATAGAGTGGGCGGGCGGCGGCGTCACGCGCTGTCTGTCCGATGCCAGACGGTGCTCACGGGCCCCGCCGGCGGCGAGCCCACGCGCGATCGCGCCACCGCCGTTTTCGCGGTCGGCGGGCCAGGGCCCGAGGGTCTCACAGCGACCGCGGCCATCGGGCCGGCGGTCCCGACCCGCCACGCTACCAGTTTGGCCAGGGCACCCACTTCACCGGCGAACCCTCTCCAAGAAACTCGCCATATATCTTCTGGCGATGCTCGGGACTCACTTCGGTGGCAATCACGGCAAACTTGGGCAAGCGAATCACCCGGCCATGCCAGGTCGTGCTGATGGGCTCACTGAAACTCCACGTCAGGAACCGCCGACCAGCGGGTGCCGTCACACCGGGCAAGCGACGGTATACGAGGAATCGCTCCGCAGCGAGCCCCTCGTCGTGCCACCCCTTGGGAAAATGAACCGCCATCCAATGGGCAGCACCGGGATAGGACGGCTTTGGCGGCGGGGGCAGGGACGAGCAGGCCACCGCTCCGGCACCCAGTGCCAGTGTCAAGACCAGCCCAAGGACGGTAACGCGACGATAGGTCTTCACCTACGGCTTATCCCTGTCGCCGGGATTCTGGTACGCCACCGCAAATCCGTTGCCCGCGGCATTGATTCCCCCCGGAGACGCGTCTGTGGCCTCGGCATCGTC
The DNA here is from genome assembly GCA_021795575.1 of Bacillota bacterium. Taxonomy (GTDB): domain Bacteria; phylum Bacillota; class Sulfobacillia; order Sulfobacillales; family JAIMBI01; genus JAJZWV01. The sequence goes on along the minus strand of JAJYPH010000174.1, from coordinate 2,845 downwards.
CTTGCTGGCATCATACATGCTCCCGTAACGGTGAGCCTCTTGACCCACCCCCCGCCACACGCCCCCCGACTCGGCCTCGGCGCCGGTAAACGTCACGGACCTGAAATTGGCGAGATACGAGTAAAACCCACCTTGTTCGGGGCGCTCCGCCACCCACTCAGCGTGATACCCGCCAAACCCGCCGGCCGACACGTACAGCGACACGTACTGGTTGGACGACTCGTTGTAAACAGTGAACAGCACCTGTCCCTTCGAAAAGATGTACTGCACGGAGACATGGAGAGTGTTGCCGGGACTGATGCCCAGCGAATACAACTCTTCGGAATACGGGTACTGGGGGTACACCTCCCACCAGGGAAACGTGCTGGTGTAATGCTGCCACCCGTTGCGGTCCAGCACCCACGTGACGTTGGACTCCGAGCCCGCCTGGAAAAGCTGATGAGCCGAGCTGGTCCCTAGCCCCAACCCCGGCCAAGCCGTCGAATACGTGTTCTGGGCGAACAGACTCGCGACCGCGGTGGGTACCGTCCAGGTGGCCTGAATTGCGTTGTAGCGATAGCAGTTGTCCATGTTGTATGCCCAGTTGGCTGACGGCACGGCGTACGTGAAGCAGCTGTTTCCCGCTGAAGCCACGTGCTCCCGGGATGCGGAAACCCGTCCGCTCGGGGCCGGCTGGGTCGTCACCGTGTTGTTCATCTGGCGCAACTGCGGATAGACATAGTTGGCGGTCGTCACCAGTTTGACCCACCAACGCGGCGTGCCCGGTGGCCGCGCGGGAAACCCATTGGCCGCCAGTGCACCCGGGGTAGCCGTCAGCGGGTTGAAGCCTGCGTGCGGTGGCGCCGGTGTTACGAGCAAGGAGCCGACCCGAAAAGGAGCCGCGGGATCAGCCGGCGCGGCTCCCATGACCAGCGCCAAGAGGCCCCCGCCTAAAAGGAGTGCCCCCCGCCCCCCCCCCCATCGGGACCGCTTCTTCCAGAGCACGGAACGCACCTCCTGTCAGCACATGCATGGGCCACCGACACCCCCACGCTACCGCCGCCGCCCGCGTGCGTCAAGAATACTCTGTCTTTATTGGGAATTCGTTGGGGATCCACGTTCCCGCGTCTCGCGAGGGTCAAGCCCCCTGGCCTCTTCGGGCTCTGCCTGGTGTACGAGCTGTGGGCGCCGACCTCGGGGTCCCGCACAGCGCACCCTCTCGAGCATCCGGGCGCTCCCAGTGTGGCATGCCCGGGGCCCGCTTTCCAAATCGGGGCCGTTTCGCTAGACTGCCGGGGGCGGTTTCTCCCACCCACCGCCGCCCGGAGGTGTGCCTGTGGACCACGCGTCGTACCGCTGGATCCCTATCACGCGGCAAAACCACCCGGACCGACTGCACCTATCTCCGGTGGTGGCCGAGGCCATCGCCGTCACGGCGGCCGGCGGCGAGCCGGCGGTCTTGGTGCGCGAGCAGCACCGCTACCTCTTGCTGGGCCCGCAGGACCGGCGCCTGCCCCGCATCGCAGAGGCCGCCCGGGCGGCGGAGGCCGACGGGTGGCCAGCGTTCCTGCGCATTGGGGGCGGCAGTGCCGTCTTGCTGGACGAGGGCACGCTTTCGTTTGGGGCCGCGCGGTCGTGCCGCGACCTCACCACCCTCGTCCGAAACTTTCACGAGCTGGCCGCGGGGGCGGTGGCGGCTCTCCGCCGGCTGGGCCTGCCCGCCGAATTCGGTGCGGCCCCCGGCTCCTATTGCGAAGGTCCGTATGACATCGTGGTGCGGGGACAAAAAGTGGCGGGCGTGGCGCAGGCCATTCGCCAGGGATTCACCTTGGTGAGCGGCATGCTGGTGGTGCAGCAGGACCCGGTGGCCACCACGGATCGCATTCAGCGCCTGTACCGGGACGCGGGCTCGACGCAACAGCTGTCGGCCGGTGCCGTCACGAGCCTGGACCGGCTGTTGGGCTGCGTGCCCTCTACGGACGAACTCGTCGCGGCCCTGGCGGCGGGATACGCCGAGACACTGTCCCTCGAGCCCGACGACGTGCGGCCAGACGAGTGGGCGCGGGCCGAAGCGCTGATGCCCGAGCGGCGCTTTCCCCCACCCGAGGCCCGGTAACGCGGCCCACCGGTTCCTGCCGGCTTCGTGGTCAGCCAAGGTGCCGAGGACCCGCGCGAGCGGCCCCACGCCCCCAAGACAACCGGCCGCTGAGGCGAGTGCCTGCACGCTACCAGTTTGGCCAGGGCACCCACTTCACCGGCGAACCCTCTCCAAGAAACTCGCCATATATCTTCTGGCGATGCTCGGGACTCACTTCGGTGGCCATCACCGCAAACTTGGGCAGGCGAATCACCCGGCCATGCCACGTGGTGCTGATGGGCTCGCTGAAGCCCCACATCAGAAAGCGGCGACCCGGGGGCGCTGCCACGCCCGCCAACCGAGGATACACCCGGTAACGCTCCGCGGAAATCCCCTCGTAACGCCACGCCTTGGGAAAGTGGACCGCCATCCACTGGGCGGCACCGGGATAGGCTGGCGGTGGGAAACCAGGCACCGACCCGCAGCCGGCGCTGATGCCCCCGGCAAGCACCAGAACGGCCAGCGCGGTCCCCCAGCGCCCCGCCATTTAAGGCTTATCCCTGTCGCCGGGATTCTGGTACGCCACCGCAAATCCGTTGCCCGCGGCATTGATCCCCCCCGGAGACGCGTCTGTGGCCTCGGCATCGTCCTGGCGGGCATCGTACATGCTCCCGTAACGGTGAGCCTCTTGACCCACCCCCCGCCACACGCCCCCCGACTCGGCCTCGGCGCCGGTAAACGTCACGGACCTGAAATTGGCGAGATACGAGTAAAACCCACCTTGTTCGG
>JAJYPH010000173.1 GCA_021795575.1 Bacillota bacterium | reverse complement strand
CCGGGTCGGGCGGCGGGTGCCGGCGTCCGGAGCGTCCGCGGAGCCGGGGCCGCGCGAAAGGCGGTTTCCACGACGTGCGACGACGGAGCCAGCGCGGCCACCTGCGGCGCGGGGGACACCGGGGCTGCCACGGTGGCGGGCTCGGGCGCCGTTTCCTCTTTGGTCGGCGGCGGTGCCGGTACATAGAGCCGCTCCACCTCGGGCGGCTCGACCGCGGCCGGAGCGGCCGCCCGCGGACTGCGGCGCTTCTTGGCCGGTGGGGCTTCGGCTTCCGCGGCCGCCTCGACGCCCTGCGCGCCCTCGGCCGACAATTTTGCGCGCGGAGACCGGCGCGTCGGTGCCTTGGGTTCTGGGGTGGCGGCGTCGGCGGAACCTGCGGTGTCGGTCTTCTTGGCCCGGGGGCGGCGCTTCTTCGGTGCCTCGGTGGTGGCGGAGCTTTCCCCCACCGCCCCTTCGGGGCTTGCCAGGTTGGTCAGCGGCTCTTGGTCATTGGTCATGATGCGTCATGGGACCTCCTCGATGATTGTGATGGCGCGGCTGGATCCCAGCTTCGCCGGATGCCTTTGGTCAAGTGCGAAAACTTTGTCGCCACCCGTCGCGCGGGCGGGGCGCTATGGGTGCCAGCACCGCCGGAGCGCCCTGGGCCGAGGATCACCGGTCGGCGGCCGCCCGTTTGCCAAATTGCGCTTTGCGCTCCAACCGATGCTCGGCTTCGACAAACCGCACGGTGCCGGTGAGAGAGCGCATCACCACCGAATGCGTGGTCACCGCGTCGGCCCCGTAACGCACGCCCTTCAAAATCTCACCGTCGGTAATGCCGGTGGCCACGAACAGCGCATCGTTGCCGCGCACCAGGTCGTCCAAGGTCAGCAGGCGGTCCACCGGGTCGATGCCCATCGAACGCGCGCGGTCGGCTTCGGCGGCTTCCTCGGGGTACAGGCGGGCCACCATGGTGCCCCCCAGGCAGCGCACCGCGGCTGCCGCCAGCACGCCCTCAGGTGCCCCGCCGATACCCGCCAAGAGGTCCACCCCGGCCCCGGGCAGGCACGCCGCCACCGCGGGCGACACGTCACCATCCGAAATGAGTTGAATCCGGGCCCCGGCCTGCCGCACACCCGCAATCAGGTCGGCGTGGCGCGGGCGGTCCAGCACCACCACCGTGATGTCCTCGACGGGACGGTCCTGCGCCTTGGCGAGAGCGGCCACATTCTCCCCGATCGGGGCGTCCAAGTCCAGCACGCCCCGACCGGCCGGCCCCGCCACCAATTTATCCATGTACATGTCGGGCGCATGCAAAAGATGCCCCGACGGCGCCAGCGCCATGACGGCAATGGCACCGGGGCGGCCCTGCGCCACCAGATTGGTTCCCTCCAGCGGGTCCACCGCCACGTCGACGGGGGCCCCCTGGCCGCTTCCCACCCGCTCGCCAATGTACAGCATGGGCGCCTCGTCCATCTCACCCTCGCCAATCACAACGGTGCCGGCGATGGCCACCGTGTCCAACATACGCCGCATGGCATCGACGGCGGCCTGGTCGGCCGCGATCTTGTCGCCGCGTCCCATCCAGCGGCCCGCCAAAATTGCGGCCGCCTCAGTGACGCGCACCATTTCTAGCGCAAGTTCTCGATCCACATGTCACGCTCCCTCGGCGAGGAGAAAGTTGCTGGGCGCGGTGGGTGTTGGGCGCGGGCACGCTCGGCGCGGACAACCCTCTGCTCTGGGCTCGTTAGTCTGGGTACTCCCCGGGGCAGGCCCCGGGTCCTATTCTACACCTTTTTCCCAGCCGCCGCCGAATCATGCGAATCCCGGCGTGTGGGCGGACCGCTGGGGTGAGCCACGTGCAGTATGCCACCCGAACGGCGTCCCCGTCCACTCCCCCCGTGTCACCGCTGTCGGCCGCGCGCGTGCTGCCCCGGCAGAGGCCCGCGGAACGGCCGAAGCGCCCGGCGTGGTAGGATGGACAGGGACCGGAGTCCACTCGGGCGCGTCTGCGGCTCCGGCGCGGAGCGTGCGAAGGCGACCATCGCATCACGGAGGGCAGCGCATGCCGAATCCCACCAAACCGCCGCACCTGGGACCACAGTACGCCGCGCAGTTTCAAGATCCTTCCGTGGTCTCGGTCTACCATCTCCGTCCGCCAGTGCCGGACGAGGTGATGACCTGTCTGACGGCTCTGCTGACCGATGCGCCCAATTCCCGCGTGCTGGATCTCGGATGCGGGCAGGGGGAGCTGGCTCGCCCGCTCGCCGCGCGGGTGCGGTCTCTCGATGCGGTGGACTGGTCGCGGGCCATGGTGGAAGCGGGCATGCGCCTGCCTGGCGGCGACCGCCTGAACCTCCGGTGGATCACGGCCAAGGCCGAAGAGGCGCCACTGAGCCCACCGTATGACCTGGTCACCGCGGGGCAAAGCCTCCACTGGATGGACTGGGACCTCATGCTGCCCCGGCTCGCGTCAGTGCTCTCCTCCGCCGGCCTGCTGGCCATCGTGGACTGGGACGTCACCCCGCCGCCCTGGGCCGACGCACTTCGCACCGTGATCCAGCGCCTCTCCACGAACCGGCTGTATCGGCCCTACGACCTGGTGGACGAGTTGGTGACGCGCGGCCTGTTCGCTCCCATCAACCGACGCCAGACCGAGCCGGTGCCGTTTGGGCAGGCGACGGCCGATTACATCGAGTCGCTCCATGCGCGCAACGGCCTCTCGCGGGATCGCATGGGCCGCCAAGCGGCGCAGGCATTTGATCGGGCCGTCTCCCGAGCCACGGCGCCATTCGAAGACGACGGTCATTTGCGCCTCGCCACGGTGGGCGTGGTCGTGTGGGGGCGCCCGCTGGCCCCGGATGTTCCGGGGCCAGGGGGCCCGGTCGCGGCCAGCGCCATCGTGACGACGACCCCCTCGGGCGGCGTGTCGTCCCTCTCGGTTCAGCACTCGCCTGTGCCCTCAGGCGCGACGAAACAGATATAGGGCCCACCCCAGGACGTCACGGCCGTGCGCGAGGTACGCGTCGCGGCGGTGCCGACTGCGTTCCAAAAGCTCCGGCACGTCGGGATCGTCAGGATGGCTCACCGCATACCGCTCGGCCGCACGCCACTGCAGTCCCTCGTACCGGTCCCAGTCGTCCGCGCTCGACACCATCGTGTAGAGCGGCACCAATCCCATATCCGCACCCGCGGCGACGTTGCCCGCGTGGGTGAGAAACGCGTCCGGCGCCAACTGCACGGCGGCCAGGTACTCCTGGGAGGGATTCGTCCGCCAATAGGGCTCCCCCACCAGAATCTGTCCGCCCGGCCGCGTCCGGTCGCGGAGAGCCGTGAGCGTGTCGCGGTGGCCCCCGAACACCCAGCTGGCCCCGATACATAAGGTGAGGTCAAACGGATCCGCGCCGGGATCGAAACTGGCCCCGTCCGCCAGTACGAACGCGACGCGAGCATCCACGCCCCTCTGTCTGGCCGTAGCGCCAGCGTCCCGCACACAGAAGGGGGACAGGTCCACGCCGATGCCGCGCAGGCCGGTGCGTTCAGCCAGGCGTATCAACACCTCCCCCTTGCCCGTCGCGATGTCCAGCACGCGCGCCCCGTCAGGCAGATTCACGAGGCCAAGCAGCTCATCCAGTTTCGTCGGGTCGAGCGGGTTGCAGAGAATGTGGTCACGGTGCGTGATATCGAAATACTTCCACCGCTCCAATCAGGCCACCGCCTTTCGCCGTGCAGAGGGAGATCCCGTGGCGTTCGGCGCCGACCGTCATCAAACCACCTCCGTCCATCAGATGCGGTAAGTTTATCCGTGAGGCGAATGCGGGATCAAGGGTACGACCGTGCAAGCGAGGCGCGGCCGATGCTGGTGGGCTCCGGCGATCAGTTCGTCTTCTTCGGCAACCGCATCACCGAAGCAGACCCCGGCTACACGCGCCTGCTGACCGCCACGCGGCGGAGTCCGCCACCCCGGTCTCCTGATTGACTGGATTTACCGCGGCGTCGCCGGCGACACCGTGCTGGACCGGTTGGACCGGTCTGAGCATGACGTGCTGGCGGCCGAGCCCACGTGGGTCGCCGTGACCGTGGGCGTGAACGATGTATGGCACCGGCTCGACGGGAGAGGTGGCGTGCCGCTTCGCGCGTTTCGCACCGCGTACCGGGAGTTGCTCCGGCCATTGCGCGCCAGAGCCATTCGCGTCGTGTGCCTCACGCCGACGGTGCTGGGAGAGGACCGGAGCTCCGATACCCACCGAGAGCTTGGCCGCTGCGCCGCGGTCATTGAGGCGGAGGCGCTGGTGGCGAGAGCACGGGTGGCCGACATGCACAGAGCCTTTCTGCCCCTTTTGGGCCATCGCCGCCTCACCATGGATGGGGTCCACATGAACCTCCCCGGCAACGTCCTGATGGCCGACACCCTGTACGGGGCGTTGCACGAACCGCCTCGGCCCGCAGTCGTCATAGGACGTGCCCAGGTGCCGGCTTCGTGACCCCGGGGGACCGGGTACCCGTTAGGCGGCGGGTGGCACCTGCCCCGGCGGTGGGACTCGCACCCAGACGGCAATCTCCCCCAGACAGCCGCAGAGTCCCCGGGCCACCGCGGCGATGGCCTTGGGGGTGCCGCGGCGCGCCGGGAGGGTCCGCAGGCGGGCATGCCGCCGCCGTGGGGATCGTCCGCTGATCGCGCTGAGCGCCGGTGCCCACGCCCCCCGCGTGGCCAGGCGGCGACCGACGGCGCCTGGCCGACAGGCCCGGACGCGATAACGATGAGCCGCTGCCACCAGCACGCGCCGCCAAGGGAGGGTCCCCGTCTTGGTCATCCCGCCCGGCCGCCGCGTGACCCCGCTGGAGGCTTCGGACGGCACCGAGCCCACCCACGCCATCACGGCCCGGGGATGGGACAGGGTCGCGGGGTCCCCCCGCGTCGCAGCCGTGAGCCCGTCCACACCGCGCAAGGCCGGCCCGACCCGCATCAGGGGCGCCACCGGGTGCGTCGGCCACGCCGCCGCCCGTTGGCGGCTGATCTGGTCGACGCGCGCGTCCGCTTCCGCCACATGGCTCTGGCCATCCCAGGGTTTCGTCTGCGTCAGTCCCCTGCTTGCTCCCGCCCTCGCGCCGGGGGCAAGGGCCTTAGACGGATCTTTCGTTCATCAACCACCGCGTAGTGGTTGGTCCAGTCGTCTCGGCTCCCTACTACTGCGCAGATGCGAATGGCCACCACGGCGGGATTGGCCATCGGGAGACGCAACAAAATTACGCCCGCCGCCGCGGAGCGACCCAGGCGAAACGCGAGCTCGCCAAAATCCTTATCGAAGGTGATCAAGACCCGTTGTTCGTGCTGGGCGTGGCCAAGGACGTCAGCATCGGGCGCACCACCCATGATGTCCTTCACGGCGACGACATCATGTCCCGCCTCCTGCAGGAGGCGAACTACGCCCCCGCCCACGTTCTCGTCTACCAGCAGGCGCATCAACGGGGCAGGGGGTAGACGTGCTCAGTCTGCAAGAGATCGCTGGCGTAGGCTAGGCAGGCCTGGATATCCTCGACAGCCAACTGCTCGTACTCTTGCACAATCTGTGCGGTGGACCAGCCTTGTGCCAATAGTCCGACGATAAATTGGACGGACAAGCGCGTTCCCCGTACAACCGGTTTCCCGCTGAGGACGGTCGGATCCAGCACAACACGGGCAGACCAGTTCACAGCCCCGCCTCCTTGCACCTTCGCCTCGAGCACAATGAGGGTCCGCATGGCTTGTCGCACGCCAGCCCCCCGGCATCGAAACACCTTTCAGTATACCCTGCCAGCGGCGCTCGGCACAGGGCTTCGCGAAGAAGCAGGCACCGCGGTCGGGGGGCCTGCCAACGGCGCCTCGGTATACCGACGAAAGGCCGGCGCCAGCTCCCCATACCAGCGGTCCACCTCCGAGGGTAGCCGCTGGCAGTACCGCAGCAGGCGGCCCGGGGCCCGCTCCTCTACCAAGCACGTGTGGCCGACAGGCACAGACCTTTCTGCCTCTCTTGGGCCGTCGCCGCCTCACCGTGGATGGGATCCACATGAACCTCCTCGGCAACGTTCTGGTGGCCGACACCCTGTACGGGGCGTTGCACGAACCGCCTCGGCCCGCAGTCGTCATAGGACGTGCCCATTCGCATCCGGCTTCGCCGCCGTGCCCGCCGACACGATGGGTCGCGGCACCACCACGGGAGGCGCGCCCCGCGCAACGCCCGGTCTTGTGCACGGGGAGGGCGCCCTCGCGATGGGGACTGTCGCTGCGTCGTGGGGAATCACTCTGATCCCGTCCCGCATCGGGACACCGTGGGTCGCTCTGGTAGGGTTGGTGGCCGCGGGCCCCGGTGGTGATGGCGGACGCTGTGTCCCGGGTGGACGTGTGTTTCCCGATCGCACTGGTGCGCCGCGGTGGCAGGCTGCCAGGACGTACCGTGCGCCGTGGGTCGCTCGCGGCCATGGTGCCCCACTCCCCGCCGGGCATCTAAATGTCACACCGGGCGACGTACGGCGCGCCGGGAGCTTGGGGTGCGACGGCTGGCCATCTCTCCGACTGTCGGCCGATGCGCCGGCGCGGGTCCGGCGGTACCTTCCTAGGAGCTTGTCCATGAATTATTGGCTGGGGACTCCAGAGCAGAAGGAGTTCGTCTGGTGAATCACGAACCTCCCTAGACAAGGATCGAGTTGCCTGAGGAGGCGCCGAATGCAATTTCGCCGGGGCGTGTCGCCCGACCAAGAGTTCTTGCTCCCTCCACGCGTCGATGAGTGGCTGCCCCCCGGCCACCTGGCGCGCGTGGTAGACGAGGCCATTGACCTCCTGGACCTGTCGGCGGCCGAGGCCGCCTTCCATACCACCGGCGCCGGCGCGCCGGCCTACCCCCCCAAGCTGTTGCTGAAGCTCCTGACCTATGGCTACCTGACGCAGCGCTTTAGCTCGCGGCGCATCAGCGCCGCGTGCCGCGAGGACTTGGCCCTGATGTGGCTGGCCCGCTTGCAACAGCCCCGGCACAGTGTGCTGGCCGCCTTTCGGACCCAGCACGCCGAGGATCTGCCCGGGTGGATGGCCCAGGTGGTGCTGGTCTGCCTGGACCTCGGGCTGGTGGGGTTGCAGCTCGGCGCGATCGACGGGTCGAAGTTCCAGGCGGACGCGTCCAAGCATCAGGCCAGGTCCTACAAGCGGATCCAGGAGGTACTGCCCGTCTTGAAGGCGGAGAGCGCCACCCTGGTGGCGCGCCAGGGGGCGGCGGACGCCGCGGAGGCCCCGCCCGGCCCGGCGGTGCCGGCCGA
>JAJYPH010000022.1 GCA_021795575.1 Bacillota bacterium | reverse complement strand
CCACACCGCCGCTGGCCGCGCGCGCGGCCCGGGCGAGCCAGAACACCGCCAGCCCGGCCGCCGCCACCGCAAACGCGGCCAGCACCACCAGCGTGGCGGGCAGCGTCCAGATGTTTACCACCCAGCCCGTCAGTAGCGCCGCCAGGGCCGCCGTCGAGCCGATACCCATACCGCGGGCCGCGAAGACCCGCCCCCGCATCTCGCGGGGAACCGTCGTCTGGAGCCATGCCCGGATGGGTAGCTGGTACACCGCGTTGCAGAACCCGCCTACCAGGTACAGGCCAATCGTCAAAAACAAATCCCGCGACCAGGCCACCCCCGCCGTTTCGAGCCCGAACCCCAACAGCCCCAGCGCAATGAACAGGCTGTAGCGGCGGTGGTCGTCGCCAAGGCGCCCCATGAGCACGGACCCCACCCACATGCCCCCGGCAATGCCGGCCAGCAGCCATCCCAAGTCGCCCTCGGGCCGTCCCAACAGGTGCTGGATCACCGCGGCAGACGCCACGTTGACCCCCGCCACCCCAATGACCCCCACCATGGACAGCACCAGGAGGCGTCCGACCACGGGCGTTTTTAGATGAAACGCCACCCCGTCGCGCAGGTCAGACCAAAAGCTGGTGGCCCGGGCCCGTCCGGCCGCCACCTGGACCGGCAGGGCCAGCGTGGCCAGCGTGGCGCCGGCAACCACAAAGGCCGCCGCATCGATGAGGAAGGGCGATGCGCTGCCCGCCCGCGCCACGATCACCCCCACCAGCAGGTACACAGGAATATCGACAATCGATTGCCCTACCGAGAGCGCACTGCCAGCCGCCATGACTTGCCCCTCGCCCACCGTGTCGGGGGTCATGGCACGGACGCCGGGCTTGTACACCAACCCCACGGTCTCCACCATGAAGACGGCGCCGTAGGCCCACCACAGTTGGTTCACCACGGGAACGGACAGGACCAGCAGCGCCCGAATGATATCCCCGGCCACCATCGTGCGCTTGCGGTCCCAGCGGTCGGCCACGCCGCCCACGGCCCACCCCAGCAGCACCGCGGGAATCATGCCGGCAAAGATAATGCCGCCGTACGCCGCCAAGTCCCCGTGGGCGACGCTCATGGCAAACACCGCCAAGCCCACTTCGACGAAGTTGGCGCCCGCCTTCGACACCACCTGCGACACCCATAGCTTCACGAAATTTTTTGACCGATACACCGACGGAGCCTTGGCCATGCCGCATCTCCCTTCTCCGCATTAATTTGGGCATGGAGCGACTGGCAACGGATCCGTGCCACCGGCGCCCCGGGTGCCTCCGGTGAGCTCGCGGCAGTCTTCGCCGCGCTGGTCGACTTTTCCTGCCTCGGACCCGGCGCTCGACGGCCGCCCGGGACGCGTTTTTGTGTCTAGCCCCCCTGCGCGCCGCATACCGATGCCTGCGAGCCAGCGTGGAACCTGGGTAGTCAGGAAGTGCAGGGGAGGCTAAGGATGCGGATTGTGGCCCTGTCGCGCCGCGACGCCGGGCGCGTGGCCGTGCTGGTGGCCTCACTGGCGCTTTTGGGGTGGCTCATGGGGTGGCTGGTCAGTCCAGCCGTGGTGCGGGGCGCCACGACCGCTCCGCTGGACCGGTACACGCTGCGAGGCGTGGCCACCACCCAGCGCGCCCTGGCCCTTACCTTTGACATTTCGTGGGGCACGGTGATGCCGGCCAAGGTGCTGGCGATTCTGGTTCAGGATCACGTGCCGGCCACGTTCTTTCTCTCGGGTCCCTGGGCCGAGGCCAACCCCGACTACGTGCACCAGCTGGTGGCGGATGGGTTTCAGGTCGAGAGCCACGGCTGGGCTCACGTCAACTACTCCAGCCTGGGCTACCAGGGGGTGGTGGCGAACATTCGCCGCGCCAACCAGGTGCTCACCACCCTCACGGGGCATCCCGTCACGTACGTGCGCCCCCCGAATGGCGACTTCAACGCGACGGCGCTGGCCGCCGCCCATGCGCTCGGCTACACGGTGGTCACGTGGGGCACGGACTCGCTGGACTGGATGAACCCGGGCGTGGCGGTCATCATTCATCGCGTCGTCAGCCGGGCCCACCCCGGGGACATCGTGCTGCTGCACGCGTCCGACACCTGCAAGCAAACCAACCTGGCGCTGCCGGCTATCATTCGCGACCTCCGCCAGCAAGGCTATCGGTTGGTGACCATGGCGGCCCTCCTCAAGTTGGGCACCCCCGAGTACCGCGGCTAACACCTCAGGGCAAAAGTTGCTCTAGACCGCGCACCAGTCCCAGCAGGGATGTCACCCGCCGGATGGCGAGCAGAGTACCGGTCAGGTACGGCGCGGGACTCTGGCCCGCGTCATAGCGTATTGTGAGCCGTTCGTCTCCCGCCCCGGCCAGGAGCGCCGTGGACAGCACATAGCCCGGCACGCGCACAGAGTGCACCTGGACCCCGGCGATGGTGGCTCCCCGCGCCTGGGAATGGCCTATCCCTTCCGACCCGGGGCCGGCCGGCCCCTTCGAATGCGCGGCCCCCAATGCCGCCGCCCATTCGAAGGCCGTGCCACTGGGCGCGTCGGGCTTGGACGCCGCGGCATAGTCCACCACTTCCCACCCGGGCATCTCGGCCGCGGCTATCAGGGCGAGCCGCTTGGCCAAGGTGGCCACCAAGCTGAAGTTCCCGGCGACCACCACGCCCAACCCCCGCTCGCGGGCGTACGCATCCAGCCGCGGGTCGTCGGCCGGGTCAAGCCCGGACGAACCCACCACCACGTGCACGCCGCGGTCCAGTGCCGCCCGGACATGGCCCTGCACGCTCACTGCGCTGGTAAAGTCCACCATCACGGCCGCCCTCGCCGCCAGTGCCTCCGGCACCGTGCCGACCACCGTGACTCCCACGGGGAGGCCGCCTAGAACGGTGCCCACATCCTGACCAGCGTGCCGGCGGGCCACCGCACCCACCAACGCCAAATCGGAGGCGGCGAGGATGGCCGGCACCAGAGCCGACCCGACCCAGCCGGTGGCCCCCGCCACCACCACCGCGATGGGAGAGGGACCGGGCGCCTCGGGAACCGTACTCCGCCGTTGCATGGTCTCCCCCTCCTGACGGGCGTTCGCCCGCCGCATGCTGACGATCCGGCCGTCGCCTTAGCATACGACGGCGGCGACCCCTTCACGATACCTCTGGCGGCGCCCGAACAAAGAGCGTCCACGGCCAGGGCAGTGGGCGCCCGGCCACCCGGCGCTCCACACTGACCGCCGCCACCAGCTGCCGCGACCCCACGGGCGTACCATTGACGACGACGGTGACCCGCCCCACCACGGCCCCGCGGCGCACGGGCGCCCTCAGGGTGGCGGCCGACGTGGTCACGAAGCGGGCGGCGTCGACGGCGCCATGGGGCACCAGGGTCGAGAGGGGCGACCGCGGAACCGCCGCGACGGTGCTTTGCGTGCCCCCGGTGACTCGGATTTGGGCCACCGGGTGGGTCGGCGCGAGCCAGACCACCCGATGCCAGGCCGCAAAGCCCCACCGCAGGAGACTCGCGGCCGCCTGCCAACGGTGGGGGGCGTGCAACACCACGGCGATGAGCTGGGTACCGTGCTGGGTGGCCGACGCGACTAGGCATGGCCCGGCCGCATTGGTGGTGCCGGTCTTCACGCCGTCGACCGCCGGAAACGCCTCCAAGAGCCGATTGCTGTTGTGCAGTACGCGTCGGGCGCCCCGGCGCAGTTCCGTCACGCGGGCCTCGGGCGTGCTCACCAGGTGCTGGAACACCGGCTGCCCGAGCGCGGCGCGGGCGATGAGCGCCAAATCGTAGGCCGAGCTGTAGTGGCCCCGCTCCGTAAGCCCATTGGGATTGACAAAATGCGTCTGATACGCGCCCAAAGCGCGGGCCTCGCGATTCATCTCGGCCACAAAGGCGGGCACGGAGCCACTTTCCGCCTCCGCCAGCGCGACGGCCGCGTCATTGCCCGAGGGCAGCAGGAGTCCGCGCAAGAGATCCATGATGGTATAGCGGTCGTTCGCCGACAGGTGCATCCGGGAGCCGGGCGTGGCCGCCGCACGGCGGCTCACTGCCGCCGTGCGCTCGAGGCCGCCCGCCCGAATGACCAGGTACGCCGTCATAATTTTGGTCGTGCTGGCCGGGTCCATCTGGCGATAGGCGCGATGGGCCCACAACACCTGGCCGGTGGCCGCGTCCACCAGCACGCCCGCCCCCACGCCGACGCGTGGGGGCGGCAACGCGGGCGCCGGTCCAGGGGCCGCGGACACGCCCAGAGTCAACAGAACCGCTACCGCGAGGGCCGTGCAGGTTTTCAGCGCCATCACCCGGGTTAGGGTGCCCGCTCGACCGCGATTCTTCCCGTCGACTGCCTTAAGCGGTCACCAGCGCGCGACCCGCGCTCACCCACTGCGCCACCGTCACCAGCCGACGCGTCTGCGCCTTCACCGCCTCAACCACCGCTCCGGGGAGTTCCCCGTCCGTCAGGCCCACGGTGCTGGTGCCGTAGGGATTGCCGCCCGCCGCGTATACGGCGGGGTCCGTGTAGCCCGGGGCCACCACTACGGCGCCCCAGTGGTACATGGTGTTGTACAACGCCAGGATCGTCGCTTCCTGGCCGCCGTGCGGGTTGCCGGCGGTGGCCATGGCCGACACGGCCTTGTTGGCCAGCTTGCCCTGGCCCCACAGCGGGCCGGCCGTATCCAGAAACTGCTTCATCTGCGCGGCCACATTGCCAAAACGCGTCGGCACGCTGAAAAGATACGCGTCCGCCCAGTCCAGATCCGCCAGAGTAGCGTCCGGTACGTGCCGGGTGGCTTCGCGAAACGCCTGCCACTTGGGGTTTTTGGCGATAGCGTCAGGCGGCGCCAGCTCCGGCACCTGGCGGAGCCGCACCTCCGCGCCCGCTTCCTGCGCCGCTTCGGTGGCAGCCACCGCCATCTTGTGATTCGTGCCCGAGGCGCTGTAGTACACGACGGCCAGCTTGACATTTGACATGCGCTCAACTCCTTCGTCGGCCACTATAACCGATATAGTCGGTTGCAGTGTTCCCGCATGCACGAATGGTATGCGTGGCAAAGTCGCGAACCGCACCCCGGGGGGAAGCGTGCTACGAGCCGGTGTTCACCAGGAGGTCGGTGGCGTTGGTGCCCAGCGGCGGGATGGTTTGGCCGTTGGCCACGACCGTGGTGCCACCGGGATGTCCCAGCCGCACCTCGACCGCACTGGATCCCGTCAGAGTCAGCGACTGGCCGGGCTGATAAACATGCCCATAGGGATTGGACGTGGTGCCGTTCACCCACACCTCCACCCAGCAGGGATTGGCAAACGAGAGATGGAGGGTCACCGGCGCCTGACGGGCCCGGTACGTGGTCACGCTCGCCGTTTGACTCACCAGCACGACCCCGCTGGTGGAGGCCGTGCCTGAGCCCCCCGACGTGCTGGGCGTGTGATGCTTCGTCGGCGATGTGTGCGTCTTGCGCGTGCGTCGCTTCACCGGCGCCGTCACGTGATGCGTCGGGGGCGCCGCCGTCGGATGCGGCGCACCCCGGTTCAGCACCACCAGCACGATGCCCACCAGCACCACGCCCACCAGCATGGCCGCCACCCACCAGCCGCTGGACCGGGGCGGGGTGCCCGGGCGGGCGGACGGGCCCCTGGACGCGGGGGCTCGACGCGAAGCCCGCTCGCGCGTCGGGGCCGGGTTCTCCTGCCCAGCGGGCGGGGCCATCGGCGCCACGGGTGCGGGCGCGGCGGCCTGGGCGGCTCCCTGGCGGGACTGAGCCCGCCATCGGTCCACCACGTCCGTGGCATCCAGGCCCAGATGCCGGGCGTACGCGCGGAGAAAGCCCAACGCGTAAACATCCGCCGGCAGACGCTCCCGGTTGTCTTCCTCCAGGGCTTCCAGATACCAGGCGCGGATCTTCGTGGATTCGGCCACTTCGTCGAGCGACAACTCGAGGGACTCCCGCTGCCTCTTCAGCTGCTGCCCCACGCTGTCAGCCGGGGCCATGCGCCCACCTCCCTTCCATCAAGCCGTCACCTCTCAGGGCCATACCCGATTCAACGTGCGGGGAAAGGGAATCGTTTCACGCACATGCTCCAGCCCCCCAATCCACGCCACCAGCCGCTCCAGGCCCAAGCCAAACCCCGAATGGGGGACGCTGCCGTACCGGCGCAGGTCCAGGTACCAGGAATACGCGTTCGGGTCCAGACCATGCTCCACTAGGCGGGCCGTTAACAGCTCCACGTCATGGATGCGCTGGCTGCCGCCCACAATTTCCCCGTAGCCCTCCGGCGCCAGCAGGTCGGCCGCCAGCGCCACCTCGGGCCGCTCGGGATCCGGCTGCATGTAAAACGCCTTCTGGCGCGCGGGAAACCGGTGCACGAACACGGGCCGGTCAAACATGCCGGCCAGTGCCGTTTCTTCCGGAGAGCCAAAGTCTTCGCCCCACGCGACCGGGAAGCCGGCGGCGGCCAGTCGGTCCACGGCCTCGTCGTAGGCAATGCGCGGGAAGGGCGCCTCGACCCGCGCCAGGGCCGTGGTGTCTCGGCCCAGGGCCGCCAGCTCGGCACGCCGATGGGCTAGGACATCCGCCACCACATACGCGACTAGGCGTTCCTGCCATTCGAGGTTCTCCTCAAACTCGCAAAACGCCATCTCGGGCTCCACCATCCAAAATTCCGTCAAGTGCCGGCGCGTCTTGGACTTTTCCGCGCGAAACGTGGGACCAAACGAATATACTCGCCCCAGAGCCATGGCCGTCGCCTCCATATACAGCTGGCCGCTCTGACTGAGAAACGCGGGCTCTCCGAAGTAGTCCACGCCAAACAGGGTGCTGGTGCCTTCGGCGGCTGCGGGGGTGAGGATGGGCGGGTCGGTCAGCACGAAGCCGTTGTCGTCCAAAAACGCCCGCAGCGCGTGCACAATGCGCGCACGCAGGCGCAGCGCCGCCGTCTGACGGGAGCTGCGCACCCACAGGTGGCGGTGGTCCATCAGGAACTCCACGCCATGCTCTTTGGGGGTAATCGGATAGCCGTCCGACGACCCCACCACCGTTACCTCGGTGGCCGCCAGCTCCACCCCCCCAGGCGAACGGGGGTCCGCCCGCACCAGCCCCGCCACCACGACGGACGTCTCCTGCGTCAGGCTCGCGATCTGCGCCAGCAGGGGATCTTGGGCGTCGTCCGCGCGGGCCACCACCTGCAGATCGCCCGACCCGTCGCGCAGGGCCAGAAAACGCACCTTGCCCGACGAGCGTACGTGGGTGACCCACCCCGCCACCTGCACCTGGGCCCCAATGTGCTGTGCCAGCTGGGCAATGGGCCGGGCACCGCTCATGACCGCACCACCGGCGGTAGGTTGCGGTAAATCACAATGCGCTGTACCTGGTTGGTGCCTTCGTAAATCTGCGTGATTTTGGCATCCCGCATCATGCGCTCCACGGGATAGTCGCGAATGTAACCGTAGCCGCCAAACAGCTGCACGGCGTCGGTCGTCACCTGCATCGCGGTGTCGGAGGCCATAAGCTTGGCCATCGCCGACAGCCGCGTCACCTCGGCGCTGGAGTCGATGGCAAAGCCCGCCGCCTCCACCACGTCACAAGCGGTATACAGCAGCTGCCGGCTCGCCTCGATGCGGGTGGCCATGTCGGCCAGCATCCACTGCAGTCCCTGAAAATCCGTGAGCGCGCGGCCAAACTGGCGACGTTCCGCCAAGTGGGCTTGCGCCGCGTCAAAGGCGCCCTGCGCCAACCCCAGGGCTTGCGCCGCGATGCCCAGCCGGGAGCGGTCCAGGGTCCGCATGGCAATCTTGAACCCTTCCCCCACCCGGCCCAGCAGCTGGTCCGGCTCCAACCGCACGTTGTCAAACTGCAGTTGGGCCGTTTCGGAGCCGTGAATGCCCAGCTTTTCTTCGACGTGGCCCACGTGAAACCCCGGCGCATCGGCGGGCACAACAAACGCCGACATGCCCTGGGCCTGCCCGCCCGCTTCCGTCGCGGCAAACACCACTAAAGTTTTGGCGACGCTGCCGTGGGTGATGAAGATTTTCGTGCCCGTGAGCCGCCAGCCGGCGCCGTCCGCGATGGCGCGGGTGCGCGCCGCCCCGGCATCGGACCCCGCCTCGGGTTCGGTCAATGCAAACGCCGCCAGCTGCGCGCCCTCGGCCACCGGCGTCAGGAACCGGCGCTGCTGTTCGGGGGTGCCGGCCAGCATGATGGGAAGCGCCCCCAGGTGCTGGACGGCAATCAGCAGGCTGGCGGTGCCGGAGACACGCGCCACTTCTTCGATGGCCAGCGCTGTGGTGAGCATGTCTGCGCCGCCGCCGCCGCACGCCTCCGGCATGCCCAGCCCCAACAGGCCGTTTTCGCGAAACAACCTAACCAGGTCCCACGGAAACTGGTCCTCCCGATCGATGGCGGCGGCCCGCGGGGCGACCCGCTCCTGGCTCAAGCGACGCACCGTCGCCTGGAACAACTGCTGCTCTTCCGTCAACCCTCTGGCCATGCGTCTCCTCCGTTCGCTCTCGGGCTCTCGGCACCGGGATCGTCTCCCGACATGGTGCCGGAGGCGGGCCGACTTGGCAATGTCCCCCGGGCTCGATGCTTAAACCGGTGGGACCGGAGGGCAGGCCGAAACGGCCACGCGGCTAATGCGTAGACCGCTCACATCGACGACAGAGGGCGCGGCTCCGCCGGGACAGTTTCCGTGGGGTCGCGTCCGGGCTGGGCGTAGGCGCCGGCCGCTGGCGCCGCGGGGTAGGATGCAAGGACGATACGTGGTGGGATCCCGGGAGGACTTCCTGCTCTCCCTAGATGCGGCATCGTTTCGGGGCTCGCCCGGTGCCTCACCATCGCGCTGCTGGCCCCCGCCCGCCAGGTGCTCACCACCCTGCCGGATGTCGCCTCGCCACGCGGAACGCGAGGTTTGCCCGCATCCCGATCGCGCTACGAGCCCGCCTCCGCGCGGGCGGCATCGACATGAACGCGGTCTACCCCCGGCTTGCGGCGCGCGCGTCCCCACCGGGCCGTCCTGGTGGACCCCTTCGACATCATTCAGGGCGGGACGGCCCGGGTGGGTCAGGCGCGCCGCCTCGGGCACCACCTCCCCCAGACGACGGGGTGCCGCTGGCCGCTGGTGAAGGGCGTGGAACACCGGCGGCCCCGGCAGCCGGGGTGGGGCGGCCATGCACGCCACCTATCGCACGCGGGCCCACCGCCATTCCTTGATCGCTTGACAGAGCAAGAAGGGCGTGCGGACGCTGATCCGCGCCCCGGCCCGGAGGGCGGCCACCGCACTGAGAAACCGCTGGCTCATCAACGCCGGGACGTGCGAAGACGCCGAAGGCTACCCGTAGGCCCAAACGCTCCGCCGGTGGCGGCCCGCGTTGTTGTGGCGCGCTGGCCACGGCGTCAGCATCTCACCAACCGGACGACGATCGCCGGACGGTGCGGCGCGCTTCCGTCCCCCGATCCAGATCCCACAGTGTGTGACATAGACCCGGTCCCCGGTGCCAATGGTCCGGGCTCCCCCGATCCCTGCCTGAACGCGGCGCGATACAATAGGAACCTAGGCCCCACCGGGCCCGCCACGTGGGAGGAGGGAACGCATGGCATCCAACCGCGACACGATGGCCCTGCCGCTGTTGCCGGCGGCGGCCGTCGTGTATCCGGGCATGAAAGTATCGCTGCATGTGCGCGAGGAGCGTTTTCGCCGGGTGGTGGCCGAGTGTCTGCACCACGACGTGCCGCTGGGCGTGGTGTGGAAGCGCGAGGAGGTGCCCCCGGGCGACCCCTTGGTCCTGGCGTCCGTGGGCACGGTGGCCCGCGTCCTTAAAACGCAGCGTCTGCTCGATGGCCGGCTGTCCGTCACTCTGGCGGGGGTGGCCCGCTTTCAGCTGATCAACTGGCGCCAGGGCACGCGGCTGGTGGCGGGCCAGGTACGCCTCTTGCCGGACTTGGACGAGCGTCCCGGGCGCGCCCTGTCCGACGAGGCCTATGCGCTGGCCTCCGAGTGTGAAGCGCTGGCTCTGGAGCCGGGCGAGGCGCCTTACCTCCCTCAGGACCCCGAGGCGCTGTCGTACTGGATCGCGCACCGGCTGCCGCTGGCCGTGGCCGACCAGCAGACCCTCCTGGAACAGCCGAGCCTGTCCGCACGCCTCAGCTACGAGGTGACCCTGCTGCGGCGCATGATTGACGACGCCAGGCTCCCGCCCCGGCGATCCCCTTGATTGGCGGGATTCGCTCCCAACCAACCGTGAGGAGTGTGACCATGGGTGACGCGCAGGTTCCGCAGGTGGACGCGGTGGACCGCGACCTGCTTCAGCTGATTATTGATAATGCTCGGATTCCGACCCATGTGCTGGCCGCCGAACTGGGCCTCGACGACGACGACGTGGATCGCCGCATCGTCCGGATGGAAGCCATCGGCATCATCAAGGCGTATCGTGCGGTGGTGGATCCGTATCTTTATTCTCTATATTTCATCGAGCACGGCCCGCTCGGGACGGACCCCGGCCAGCCAGCCTGACGCGGATGCCGTGTCGGCCTGGGCCTTCGGCCCCACGGGTCACTGCCCACTCGTCGGCGTCGTGAGGAACACAGCGGTGTCCGTGTGCTGGCAGGCCGGGCCCCGCTGGGCGCCGCTTCCGGGGCCCGCCCGTGGTGGGCAGCGGACGCTGCGGCCGTCAGCGGCGAGGACGCCTTGGTGAAGCGCCACCATATCGCCTGTGAATGGCACCACGGCGGCCACGAGTCCGCCCCGGGGGCTCGGCCGGTTGCAGGCCGATGATCGTCGTCTCGACGTGCTGGACGCCGGCTGGTGGCGGGTCCGTCCGACTTTCGAGCACCCCGCCCGCATCCGTGGCACTGCGCGGAGGGTGCGGGGCGCCCTGGGAGCGCCGCCGGCCGGCGGTCCGAGTTTCTGCACCAGCCCCCCTCCGGGTCCAGGGGGCGTGCGGGCGCGGCGGGCTCCGGGCCGGCATCGCGGCGCATCCTCGGGCCCACATCGAGACGCGGTACGACGCGGCGTTCCCCAGGACCTATGCACATCACCCGAGCCGGCCTCCGCGGGGCGCCAACCTCGCGGCACTTGTTTAGCCAGCGGGTGGAGCCCAGGCGGCGCGCCAAGCCTCCACCCGAGATGCCATGGCTTCGGCCCCGGACCCCCACGCACGATCGCCGGTTCCTATCACCCTGCGCCCCACTGGCGGGCCTCCCCAGGTATGAGCCCCGCTTGATGCCCGCAGGGATGCGACCGCGCTTGGCTCCGCCACCCAAGCTTCCCCCATCCGTGCCGCCACGATTGTCAGCAGCCCAGACATGGACGCAGCACCATCGCCACCCGCCGCGGGCAGGACTTCCTGCGGACGGCGTCGAATGTTGCTGGCAGTAGTCACCATGTCGCTCAAGGCGGCTAACCGTGGCTCAATGGCCGTTCAATGGAGGTTAAACAGATGACTGAGGCCAACCTTGATGACGCAGGCGGTGGATCGGGTGGAACCGGCGGAGCGGGCGTCGGGCCCAGGCCATGGCCCCGATGGGTGGTGTGGGTGCTCGCGGGTGTCGGCGGGGCGCTCGCGGGGTTCGCCGCCGTCGTCTGGCTGCACATGCGCCAGGCTCATCAAGACGTGGCGCAGGCCCAGCAGGACATTCGACACGGCGCCTACAGCGCAGCCCGTTCGGAGCTGGAGGCCGCGGTCGCCGAGTGGCCCTTGCCGTCGGCCACAATCGACATGCAGCAAGTCGACCGCCTGCAGCGCCAACTGGAGGCCTCCAACGCCGCCTTTGCCCACGGCGAGTCGGCATGGCAGCAAGGGCAGTGGGCCGTGGCGAGTCAAGAGTTTGGCCTCGTATCGCCGCAAAACAGCCATCACGCGGAAGCGGCACGCGAGCTGGCCCTGTTGGCCCAAGCTCGCAGCGAAGGCCAAGCCGTCTCAGCGGTGGAGGGGGCGTACAGTCAACTGTCCGGCTCGATGGCCACATTTTGGTCTCAGTACAATACTACGATCCATGCGGCCAACCACGTGTGGACCCTGGCGCAGTCGTCGGGGTATACCTACAGCTTCTCGTCGGTGTCCGGCAACGCGACTTTCATCACGGCCGTCGCCGGTGCCGCGTCCGCCCAAAACCAGCTGACCCAAGATGCGAACGCCGTCTCCAGTGCCGTCACCTCGCTCTCCGAAACCCTGGGCGTGCTGCAATCCCGGCCATCCCTTACGAATGGCTCGTTGGCCACCTTGCTGAGGGCTGCCTCGGGCGTATCCAGTCAGGCGGACGCCATATCCCAAGACATCGCGAATGAGGTGTCCCAGTTTAATGCGATCACCTCGGGCAATTATACGGGAGGGGTTCCGGCATACATTTCGGCCACCAACTCCAGCCTCACCGTGCTCGAATCGACGGAGAACGCCCTGAGCCCCGCAGAAGCGGCGGCGGTGGGGTTCGAAGAGGGCGCTCTCGGAAAATTGCTGGGCACGTCCACGAACGTGACCGCGCTCATCTCCTCGTCCGGTTAAACAGCCTGGGCACCACCGCTGCGGGTCGGGTGCTGGCGACGCCAGCACCCCCTGCGGCTGGGCAAGGCTCGGGCCCATCGCTCCTTCATAAGCGCGTGGGCCATACGGCAGCGCTCGCCCGGGCAGGGCAGGAGATAGCCAGGGTGCGCCAGGCGGCCCCGTCTTGGTCGACCGGGACGTAGCCCCACTCACTGCTGCCCAGCGCGTGCGGAGGTCGGCGGTCCCCGCGCCCCTCCAATAGTGCAGCGGGACGCACGCCTGACGCCCTCCAGGGTCCTTCCACAGGGCTCCCCGCCGCCCCGGGCCCGCCCATCCTGGGTGCGCTGGGTGCGGCGCGACCGCGGGGAAGCGACGGGCCGCTGGACGCCGCCGACCGTCCCCGGCGTGCCCGGCACTACTAGCGGTTGACCGCCTTACTCCGACGACGGAGGGCTGCCGGCGTCGTCCGCCAGTCCCCCAAACCGCTGAAACCACGCCGTGATGCGCCGAATGCGGTCGCGCGCCCGCGAGGAGCGGGACTGCCAGGCGTGATGCTCACCCGGGTAAACCACCAGTTCCGCCGGCACGCCCCGCCGGATGGCCGCGGCGTACAACGCCTCGGCCTGAGCCACCGGACAGCGCCAATCCTGCTCCCCCGCCGTGATCAGCAGCGGGGTCGCCAGCCCGTCGGCCGCCGACAGCGGCGACGAACGGCGGTAGCCCTCGGGATTTTGCCAGGGCACGCCCCATCCGTCCTGCCAGTGCAGGTCGGTGTCGCCGTGGCCGAACATGCTGGTGTAGTCCCACATGCCGTGTTCGCTTGCGGCCGCGGCGAACCGCGCCGTGTGGCCCACGGCCCAGTTGGTCATCACGCCGCCGTACGAAAAGCCCGTGAGAAATAGCCGCTCTGGGTCGGCGATCCCCTGGGCCACCAGGTGGTCGACCGCGGCCATCATGTCCGCGTGCTCGCGCGGCCCCCAATCTCCGCGAATGACCCCCTGCCAGTCCGCCCCGTAGGAGACGGACCCCCGGTAGTTGACCAGTAGGATGGCATACCCCAACCCCGTCCAGTACTGGTGGTCAAACCGAAAAGTGATGGCATCCGCAGCCTGGGGACCTCCGTGGGGCACCACGATGAGGGGCAGGGCGCCCGTAACACCCCGCGGGGTGACGAGCACCCCATCCACTTGGTCGTGGTCGGGATTGGTAAACTGCACCCAGCGATGGTCGGGCACCGCCCGGTCCCGGAACGCCTCGCGGTTGAATGTCGTGAGCGGCGTCAACGTCCCATCCGCGTCCGAATCGACCCGGTACAGCTCCCCCGCGGTGTCGGGGCGGTTCAGAACCACCACCGTCGTGCCGCCGCAGTGGTCGAGCGCCTCCATACTCCCCACGCGGTCGCGCGGAGCGACCCGCTGAAAGCCGCCCGCGAGGGCGTCCACGCGCACCAGGCAGGCGGGCCCATGGTCTGCCATGAGGGCCAGCAGGTGGCCGTTATCCACCCAATGCGGCTCTGAGCGCATCGGGCCCGGTGCGCCCTCGGTCAAAACCTGCCGAGGCGTCTGGCCGGCTGCTCGGGGCCCCACGCGGCCGTTGGCGACAGGGTCGTGACCGGGCACCAGAGGAGGCACCACCCCATCGGTCGCGGTGAAGCCGACCCCCAGCTGCGCAAGGTTCGCCACCGGGGTGGCGTCGGCCGTCGCCACCCGCATTAGATGCGACGGGGTGTAGGCCGTGTTGGGGTCCAGGGGGCTTATCAGGGCCACCCACCGGCCGTCCGGCGAGAAGGCCGCCGAGGCCGCCGAGACGTCGCCGGCCGTTACGCGCCGGGCCGCCCCGCCCTCGACCGCCACCATCCAAAGATCCACACAGTGGTTCAGGTCGCTGTGGCCCGTGCGGTTGGAGCGAAACAGCACCCAGGCCCCGTCCGGTGACCAGCGCGGGTCCTGCTCCGACGCCGCCCCATCCGTCAGCTGCCGGACCGCTCCGCTGGACAGGTCAATGCGAAACAGGTGCACCGGCACGTCATCCAGATACCCTTCGCCGTCGCGTTTGCTGTTGGGCCGGGTGATCACCCACGGACCGGGGTGGCGGGGCTTTCGGATGGAGGCCAGATACGCGGACTGGTTGGGAGACGGGCAGCGGGCCGCCACCGCCAGAAAGCGTCCGTCGGGCGACCATGCAAACGCCTCGACGCCTTCGGGTTGACTCGTGAGCGGTTCGGGCTCTCCCCCGCGCACGAGGTCAAACACCCACACTTGGGGCTTGGGCCCCGCGTCCACGGCCCCTGGCGCCGGCAGGGTGTCGGACCCCGCATCGGCGAGGGGACTGGGCCACCCGGCCACCTGCGCGCGCGCCGCGATGAACGCCAGTCGCCGGCCATCCGGCGACCAGTGCGGACTTTTCACGCCCTCGGCCCCCTGCGTGAGCCGGTGCGGAGGGGACGAGCCATCGGCTGGCACCACGTACAGGGCGGCCACCCGGTCGTCCTCCTGATCTCGAAACATGTCGACCACGACCGCCACGCGCGTGCCATCCGGCGACACCGCCGGCTCCCTGAGAGTCCGCACCTGCCCAAAGTCGCTGAGGGCCCATCGCCGCGCTGTCCCGGTCTCCTCCACGTTGTGCCCACCTTTCGTATGGTCCTTCGCCATTGGCGACCCGATTCCTCTGGAACGAAGGCCCACGGGAATGGTCCTGGCGGCCGGATCCGCGAACCCGGCGCATGCATCGCACCGGCGGGGGTGGTATGGTGGCTTACACGCCTAGGGCCGCCCGGCGGCGGTAGGCATGGGCTTTCGGTAGGTGGTCGGCGGTGGCGAGGGGAACGGAGGCAGGCATGGCTTTTCAACATGTGGCGCTGATGCGCTTTCCCGACACGCTGACGCCGGACGAGCTGGCCTGGATGGATCAGCTCATTCGGACCTGGCCAGAGGCGATGGTCGGCTTGGAATCGCTGGCCTGGGGGACCGACGTGAGTGGGCGGGCCCAGGGGTGCCAGTTTGGCATCGTCGTGCGGTTTCGCGACGAGGCAGCGGCCGTGGCGTATCAGGGCCATCCGCGCCACCAGGAACTGGTGCACTGGATCCGCGCCCACGCGGGCGAGGTGCTGGCCTTTGACTTTCCCTGGCCAACGCCCGAGCGCGGCAAGGGAGGCGCCGCCGTGCCGATTGCCGGATGGGGTCCCATCCTGTTGTTTGTCGACCGCTTCGCCGAGTGCCGCGTGTTCTATGAGCAAGGCCTGGGCCTGGTGCCGCAGGTCCAGCGGCCGGGGTACGTCGAGTATGCCGTTCCCCCGCTGACGCTGGCGCTGCATGCCACCGAGCACCCTCGCGCCGGTCCCGGACCGGTCGCGCTGCACCTGCACGTGGACGACGTCGACGCCATGGCGGCCCAGCTGACCGGCGCGGGCTTTCCCCCGCCGGGACCGGTGGCGCAGCAGCCTTGGGGTCGGGAGCTCGGCGTCGTGGACCCATCGGGCTTTGCGTTCGATCTGTTGGAGGCGCGTTAGGCGCCGGTGGCCATGCGGGTGCGGGAGAGGGGTTTTGGCCATGTCGCTGGTGGTGGGCGCCATTGTGCCCCATGGAGGAGAAGCCATCCCGGCCCTGGCGGGGGAGCGGCTCGAGTTGTTTCGCCCCACCCGCGAAGGGTTGGAGGCGGCGGGGCGCACCGTCCAGGCCGCGGATGCGGAGGTGATGGTGGTGGTGACGCCCCACGGGATTCGCGCCGAGGGACGCCTCGCGCTGTCGTACAGCGAGCGCACCGAAGGGGTGATGGAGCACGGCGGCGCCCGCGTCGTCGCCAACCACCCGGTCGATCGCGGGCTGGCCCTGGCCTTGTCCGAGGCGGCGGAGGCGGCCGGGATCCCGACGGCCCTGTTGAGCTACGGGGCCTCCTCCGGGCCCCACTGCTGTCTACCGATGGACTGGGGCGCCCAAGTACCCCTGCATTTCCTCGCCCCGGCCACCGAGAGGCCCTCGGCCCCGCGCGTGGTCACGGTCGTGCCGTCGCGGGCGCTGTCCTTCGAGACCCTGGCGCACTTTGGCGAGGTGGTGCACGCGGTGGCGGCGGCGCGCGAGGAGCGGACGGCGCTGATTGCCAGCTCGGACCTGTGCCATGCGCACGACCCCAACGGGCCTTACGGGTACGACCCGGCCGCGGCGGTCCTGGATGCCCACATCGTCGACCGCGTGAAGGCGGACGATCTGCCTGCTTTGCTGCGGGTGGATCCGACGCTCATTGAGCATGGCAAGCCGGACGGCCTGTGGCAGATTGCCGTCCTGGCGGGGGCGCGGCGCCACGTGGCCTGGCGGTCGACCTTTCTGCAGTACCAGGTCCCGACGTACTTCGGGATGCTGTCCGCCGTGTACACGGCCCCATAAGGGCGGCCCGACTGCGCGTCTCATGATGAAGGCGGCCGCTGTCGGCCGGCTTCATCACCAACGTTCAGGGCTCCGGGGGGCGTGAGGCCCTCCACCAATAATGGTGGCTGTCGGCAGCTTGCCGGGCGCGGTCAGCCATGGCCAGCACCGCGCCCGCCGCGACCGATCCCGCCATCTGGACGGTCTCTTGGAGCTCGTCTTCCGTGGCCCCCAGCTTCTTCGCACCTGCGAAGTGAGACACCGCTCACGGTTCGCAGTGGAACGCCAGCACCAGCGCCAGGTGCATCAACTCTTTGGTCTTGGCATCGAGCGCGCCGGCCTCGTGGGTCTCCTGGAAGTACTGGTGATAGCTTTCGTGGTGGAACATGTAGCGTGGCGGCCGAATATCGGGCATCGCGGTACCCCCTTGCGTGCTGGAAGCCAGTATTGTGGCCCCATCGTACTGCCGAGGGGAGCCACCGTCCACCGAGGGAGGGGAGCGGAACGCACGCCGCAGCCCCCTCCTCCCCTGCGCGGAAGCACGTCACCGGGCCAACAGGGTCCCCACATACTGCAGGATGGCGTTGGCGCACTCCGGACAGTAGCCATGCTCGCTCATCAGCCGGGCGGCCACGTCGTTCAGTTTCTTCAGCTGCTCCTGGTCCGGGGTTTTGGTGGACGTCGTGATTTTCACCACGTTCTTCAGGTCGCTGAACAGCTTGTTCTCGATGGCTTCTCTCAGTCCCGCGTGGCACGTGTAGTCAAAGGACTGTCCGCGGCGCGCCAGCGACGAGATGCGAATCAGAATTTCCTCCCGAAAGGCACGTTTGGCATTTTCGGTCACGCCAATCTGCTCTTCGATGCTGCGCATCAGCTTCTCGTCCGCCTCCAGTTCCTCGCCCGTCAGCGGGTCCGACAGCTTGGTTTTGTTGATGTACGCCTCAATGTTGTCCAGGTAGTTGTTCAGGAGCGATCGGGCCGACGCTTCGAACGAGTAGACGAACGCCTTCTGAACCTCGATCTTGGCCATCTCGTCGTACTCGCGGCGCGTCTCGTAGATGAGGTTCAAGAGGCGCTCCTTCTCATCGTGCGAAAACCCGGTGTGCTGCTCAAGTCCGTCTTTTAGGGCACGCAGCGCATCGATCGGGTTGATGCAGCGCACGCCGGGGCGCACGAGCGCCGTGGACAGTCGGTTGATGATGTAGCGCGGCGAAATGCCCGCCATCCCCTCATCGGGATGTTCCTCGCGCAGGTCCTTGAGATCCTTGCTGGTAAAGCCCTCCACCGCCAGGCCGTCGTAGAGCTTTAACTTCTTCACCAAACTCAATCCCTGGCGCTTAGACTCCTTCAGCCGGGACAGCACCGCAAACATGCTGGCCACCCGGAGCGTGTGCGGCGCCAGGTGCACGCCTTCCAGGCCCGACTCCCGAATCAGCTTGTCGTGAATGCGCTCCTCATCGCCCACCCGAAGGTTGTACGGTACCCGAATCAAAATCATGCGGTCGCGCAGAGCCTCGTTCTTGTCGTTTTCGACGAAGCGCTGGTACTCCGCCTCGTTGGTGTGGCTCACGATCACCTCGTCCGCGTAAATCAAGGAGAAGCGCCCGGTCTTGATACTCTGCTCCTGGGAGCAGATCCCTATCAGCCCAATGACCCTCTATGCCTTGCGGGGCTTGCGTTTCCGCCCTGTTTCCTCATCGTCCGCATCATCCCATACGGCGCGCACATGCACAAGCGGCGGCGTCCGGGGCGGACTGGTCGACACCGTAAAGCTCGCCACCAGCGCGTGGACCAGCGCAATGCGTTGCTCGTCACTCAGTTGCCGCAGGGCCTCCGGCGTCGTCGCGCGGGCCACGAGGTCGGGCCATTGGTCCCGCCGGCGGTCCGCGGGCCGATCCGCTGGCGGCTCCATCAGCGTTTTGGCGCGCGCTTCCGCCTGTTCCCACTCCCCGCGGGCCGCTTCAATCGCGGGGAGCGCCACATCGTCGGGGACGCGTCCTTCCGCGTAGAGGCGCCCCCAGCGTTCCACGAGGGCGCGCTTTTGCTCCGCCAGCGCTTTCAACGCCTCAAGCTCCCGGCGGACGCTGCGCTGCGGCAGCCGTGGGGCGCGCGGGCGCGCGGCGAGGCGCATGGCCCCCGTTTCGCACCAGCGCACCACTTCTGCCCAGACGGCCGCTTCGATGGCGGCCGCCGACTTAGACGGCAGACGGCACCCATTTCCCTCCAGGCGTCCGCGGCAGGACACCTTGCGCCCCCCATAGTACATGAGGCGGCCCCCGCACTCTCCGCATCGGCCGAGACTGGTCAACAGGCGCTGGTGCCGCGGGTCGTTGGTCGCGCGCCCCCCAATCCGAAACCCGGCCAGGACCTCTTGGGCGCGGGCGTACAGGTCTTCATCAATGAGAGGCGCGATGGACAGCGGCAGCCCCGCGCCGGGGCGGAGGCGCGGCGTCAGGGACAGGCCGCGGCGCCGGCGTTCCGCCTCCGGCATGCGGCGATTGGCGTTGATGCCGCGGTGGTCCTTGCCGCCCCAGAGTAGCGCGCCCGTGGCGTACGTGGGGTTTCGCAAGATCCGGCGCACCACATGGTCGCTCCACACCCCGCCGCGCTTGGCCCGGACGCCCAGGGTGTTCAGCCGCGTGGCAATGGCCAGCGGCCCCTGCCCTTCCTCCGCGCACCACCGGAACATGGTTTGGACCCACTCCGCTTCCTCCGGGTGTGGCTGGATGACTTCGGCGGCGGCCGCATGCCCTAGTCCGACGCGGAACGCATATCCATAGGGGCAAATATACGTGGGGACCCCACCCGCACGGGCCTTGCCAAAGGCGCCGCGGCTCATGCGCTGGAGGATCTTGGCCTTCTCATATTCGGCGATGGCGCCCCGCATTTGGTAGAACAACTGGCCTTCGGGGTCGCGCCGATACTCATGGTCCACAAATTCCAGGCGGCATCCGCCGGCTTCGATCTCATCCGTCACCAGGAGTTGATGCATCAGGCGGCGGGCGAGTCGGTCCGGGTCCAAGCAGACCAGCACCTGCGCCTGCTTGGCTCGCACCAACTCCAAGGCGGCCTGGAGCCCGGGCCGCTCCAGCAGGTCCCCGGACAATTCGTCGGAGAACTCCATCAACACGGGCGCCTGGTCGTTCCCTTCGCTGGCGAGTTGCAAGGCGCGCATCCGGCAGGACCGGATCTGCTCCGGCAGACTGAAGCCCTGCCGGGCTTGGTCCTCGGTCGAGACGCGGGCGTAGAGTAGATAGATGCTCATGGTGCCGTCTTCGCGAGCAAGGGTCCGATTCCCTGCCGCCGGAGGTCGGCGCTCTGCAAACGGTCGGGACGGAGTGTTCCCGGCTTGTCCGTCTTAGCGTCCTGCCCGCCTCACCCTTCGGGTGGGGCCTTTTTTTATTTAGTGGAGGTGATGTTCCTTGACGGTCTTGCCGATCCACGGCCGCGCCGCCGACTGGCTCCACGCCACGCCGGCCGAAGCCGCGGTGGTCATCCAGGTGGCCCCCTCCCTGCGGTACGCGGGGCGGGGGGTTCTTTTTGTCCCGCTCGCGCAACTCGTCCGCGCCCGGGACCCGCTGGGCGATCCGGCCGACCACCGCATCCCGGTCGTCGTCCCGGCCACGCTCCGGCACGACGACCCCCAGGTGCCCCCGCCCTTTTCGGCGGTGCTGGCCCTGGACCTCACGGCAGAAGACATCTGGCCCGCCGCCGACCCCCGGGTCCGGTGGTGGGTCGTAACGCCCGCGCAGTGGCCGGCGGCCCAGGCCGCCGCGGCCGCTGCGGGCGTGCACGTGGTGGCCACCGGACCCGTTGATGGCCCCTACTGGAGCGCCGCCGACCCGGGGTGGACCCTCGGCGACTGGCTGGCCAACGAGGCGGCCACGCCCTTTGGCCCTGACTTGGAGGAGGTGTTTTAGCGATGGCCACCGTTCCGGAGCGCGGACCGCGCCTGTCCGCGGAGACCCAGGCCCTGACGGCGCCCGTGGATGCGGCCCTGGACGCCGACGCGCGCCGCACGACCCTCAACGACCTGGTGGCGGAGGGCGGGGCCGCGGGCTTGGCCCCGTGGAGCGCGCGATCCCGCCCCCTCATCCAGGCGCAGCTGAATCCCCACCACCGCCGACACCCGGATTGGCCGGAAGAGTGGTACATCCACGTGCCCGACACCGGCGTGACGTGGCTGCCGCGCGCCGCGGCCCGCGCGGGCTATCCCCGCATCCAGCTCCGGGCCTTTCCGTCCGCCGCCGAGGCGGAAGCGGCGGCGCAGGCCGAGTGGCGGCGCCACTGGACGCAGGACCGCAAGGGTCACCTCGGGCCGGACAGTGTGATTTCTCCCGACGTGCGGGCGGAGTTTATCGTGCGATGGAACGATCCCGCCGACCTGGCGGCGCTCGCGACCTGGCGGCCGGAGGACGGCCACTTGCCCCTCACGACGATTCTGCGGACCCGCGACGTACCGGCGAGCGTCATCGGCGCCCCGGTGCCCCGCCGCGGCCTGGATCCGGACCAGGGCTTCGCCCCGGTCTTTGACCCGCGGGCGCAAGACGAAGCGCTCGCCGCCTCGGATGCCGCCTGGCATGCCCGCGCCGCCGCCCGGACCCCCGTCGGCGCGGTCGAGCCGTGGGCGCATCCCGTCGCCCGGCAGTGGCTCCGGACGACCACCGCAGTGCTGGCGGCCCCCGACCTGCCGCCCGCGACGGCGGCGGCCGTGCAGGCCGCGCTGGACGTGGTGCACTCCGCCGAGCATCCGGACATGACCGTTCGCCATCCGAAGCCGTTTCTGGACTTGGTGGCGGCCGCGCATCAGGCCGGCGGCCCGGCGCTGGACCGCTGGGCCGAGGAGGCCCGGCTCCTGCGCGGCGACGACATCGGCCTGTTTCGGAGTGGCACCATGGCCCGGCCCGGCGGTCCCCGCGACCCCTGGACCCATCCCATCGCCCAGCGCTGGGTGCGGGAGACGCACCATGTACTGGATGCCGCCAAGGCGGTACCCCAGCGCACGGACAGCCTGCGCCTGCGGGCGGCCATCATGGATGCGGTCGGGGCCGTGTACTCGAAGGACGACCCGACAGCCCTGACCGCCGGTCCCCGCCCCTTTCTGCGGGCCGTGGACGCGGCGGTCGCCATGGCCCGCGAGGTGGCCCCCGACCTCACGCCGGCCGTGCGCGCCTGGTCCGAGGCCGCCCAGCAGCTCCGCGGTCACGATGTCGGACTCTTCCGGGCGGGCACCGTGCCGCCGGAAGTCTTGCTGAACCCGCAAGATCCCCTCGCGCAGTCCCTGCTCGACACGGCGGAGAGCCGGGTGCATCGCATGCCCAATGGGGGCTTCGTCCTCTGGACGGGCGCCGACCATCCCGAGCCCGGCGAGCGCGGCACCGTGACGTGGACCGGCCTTAAGGTGTACAGCACGCTGGCGGGCGTTCGCGATGCCGCCGACGCCAATGGCGTCATGTACCTCGCGTTGGAGCAGCACCCGGAGGTCGTGGAGCGGTGGAAGGCCGCCGTCGAGACGAAATACGGCGACAGGGCAGCCGATATCATCACGCGCGTCACGACGGCCCCGGCGCGGCCTGAGCGGGGGCCCGCCCCGGCGGAGACCGCCGTCCCAGCGGCCAACGACCCGGACGCCGCGCCGGGTCTCGGCACGCTCCACGTCTCGCCGT
The DNA here is from genome assembly GCA_021795575.1 of Bacillota bacterium. Lineage (GTDB taxonomy): Bacteria > Bacillota > Sulfobacillia > Sulfobacillales > JAIMBI01 > JAJZWV01. Next base: position 8,513 of record JAJYPH010000022.1, on the reverse strand, counting down.
GGGACCCGCATCACGTCTTCTGGTGGCGGACCGCGCCCAGTGGGCGGATGGCCTTCGGGGGCTTTGACGCCGACCAGGTGTGGCACGACGCGGCGCCGACCGCCCCGCCGGTCCCCACCTTGGCGCCGCAGGGGTTCCGCCACGCCGTCGCGCAGGCGCAGGCGGCCGATCCCGCCGTCACGCCGGCGGACTTGCCCCCGGTGCTCGCGCGCCAATGCGCGACGGCCGGCGTGTATCCGACCGCGACGCCAGGCAATCGGGACTGCTTGTGGCACATCGCGGACCTGGCGTTCGCGGGGACGGCCGTCGCCTGGACTCGCCCCTGGAGCGCCGAGCAGCTGCACCAGATGACCAAGAGCCGCCGCAGTGACCCGGCGCGCGCCCGGGCGCTCGGCGACCCCGAGACGGGCCAGGTGCTGGCGTTTCGCGATAGCGCCCGCCTGCATGAGAAGTTGTCGGCCATGGCCGTCGTCGATGGCGCCCCGAATCCCGTGCTGCCGGCCGAGGTCGCGCACGCCTGGAGCCGCAGCACCCAGCGCGAGACGTTTCACCAGACCGGCAAGCGCCCGCGCGACCCGTTCCACGTCTTGCAACAGCTACCCGCCCCCGCGCAGCAGGCGCTGGTCAGCGGCCTGGCCGACGCGCTCCGACCCGCGGCCTGGGCGGCCTTAAGCGGGCTGGCGCCCAAGGAGACCGCCGAGTTCTGGCAGGCGCCCGTCCGCGCCGTGACCGCCCTCTACCGCCAGGCGGAACAAGCCCTGGCGTTTGAGATGGATCTCTACCGCGACCGCCCCGTGGCGGCGCTCACCCCGACCCCGGCCCTTTAGTTGCTCGCCCGCGCCACGCGCCCCGGCCCCCGGGGCGGGCTTCGGCCTGCCCGGGGGGACGCGCGCGGGGCCACCACCCGATCACGCAAGGAGTGTGAGAACGTGTCCGAAGACGCCGGTCCCATTGCAGCTCGCTGGACGCACCACTGGTTCGATGTGCCCAATGCGCTGTTCGCTCTGCCCCTCGATCCGCTGGCTCGCTTGGCCTATGTCTACCTGCTCCGCTGGGATGCCGACCGGGCGCACGCCTTTCCGGGCTACACCCGGATGGCCGCCGACACAGGCATGAGCCGATCCTCGGCCATCCGCGCCATCCAGGCGCTGGGGGCGGCCGGGCTGCTCCTCAAGGTGGCGCAGACGGGCGGCCCTAACCGGTATCAACTCTTCCATCCCGACGACCCCGACAACGCCCGCCGCGCCGCCCACTGGGCGCTCGCGTCGCCGCCTCGCCCGCCGGTGAGGGCGACGGCGACCGCAGCCCCATCCCAGGCCCCCTTTGTCGATCCGAAGCGCGCCGACGAGCGGTCGCTATCCACAGCCCCCAGGGAAGGTAGTATCCCTGTGACACCCCCTAGCCCTGGTAGTGTCCCTGGGACACCCCCTGTGGATAACTCATCCACAGCCCCCAGGGATGGTAGTGTTGTAGTAGCTAGCCCTATTTGACCGGCAGTAGACGGTGTTCGGTGTCCAGGAATTGCCGCGCCCGGCTGTCCGCCGTGCAAGGCGGCGGCCGCCCATGGGTTCGGGCCGTGGCGACCGACACGCCACGGCCCGAACAGCGGAACGGTGCCGGCTTAGTCCGGCGGCGGCAGCAGCGACTGGGTCCAGGCGCGGCGGTCCGCCGCGTGGACGGGGAACGGCTGCCAGGGCACGGTGCGGCGCCAATGCCAATAGGCATACGCCCGGTGGAGCGTGGCCACGGCCCGCCGCACGGCGAGCCGCGCCGCCCGGTCGGGCTGCGGGCCAGCCAACATCAACACGTAGGCGGTCCACACGCCCAGGTCCCCCTCGCGCCAGGTGTGCCCGTGCCACGCCAACCAGGTCGCGGCCTGGGCCCACGCCCGGGCCTCGTGCGCCACCCGCCGCGGCGGGGCGTCCTGCCACGCCACGAACTGGAGGTAGTCATTCAGCGTCGCCTCGGGGAAGCCCTCGGCGTCGTAGACTTGGGCCCACGGCCGGGCCCGGCACGCCTGGGTCCCGTAGGGCGGCGCGGTCGCGCGCGCCGCCCTCATGCCAGCTCCCCCTGAATGACCCGCGTGACCAGCGGTTCATCGAGGACGCGGTGCCCATTCTGCGCCCCGTAGAGCAGCGCGTGCGTGGCCACCTTATTAATGAGGCGCGCCGCCCCACTGGAGTAGCGGTAGATGGCGTCCACCGCCGCCTCGGCGAAGATGGCCTGGGCCGTCCCGGCGTACGTGAGGTGGGCCTGCAGATAGGCCGCCGTCTGCGCGCGGTCCAGATACGGCACCCGGCCCGGGAGGTCGATGCGCTGGCGGATGGCGGCGTAGGCTTGCCGGCCCAGCCGGTCCCACCACGCGGTCTGGCCCACCAGAATCAGGGCCAACGGGCTCGCCGCATCCATCGCCTGGTTCAAGAGAAAGCGGACTTCCTCCAGCATCTCGCGGTCCAAGAGGTGCGCTTCGTCCACCACCACCACCGGGCGCTGGTGGTGGACGGCCTGGAGCAGCGCGATTTCGTGATGCCGCGGGCGCTTGGCCTCGCCGCGATAGAACTTCGCCTCGCACCCGAGCGGCTCCAGCAGCCCCTTGTAGAAGGGCCGCGGCGTGAGCTTCGAGTCCGCGACGTACAGCAGCTGGTACTGGGCGCGGTCCAGCCGGGCGGCCAGCCGCCGGATGGCGGTGCTTTTCCCGGTCCCGCAATCCCCGGTTACCACCGCGAACCACTGGCGGGCCGCGGCATACTCCAGCCGCCCCAGGATCTCGTCCAGTTCCGCCGAGGCGTACAACGCGTCGGGCGGCAGGGCCCGCGTGAAGGGCGTGTGCGCCATCTCGTAGAACGCCTCAAACATCGGCGTCGCCCTCCGCCCGCGCGGCCACCGGGGGCGGGGCCCCGGGCGCCGGGTCTGCGGTGAGATCCCGGAACGAGACGGCCGGCGGCGCCGCCGCCGCGCCGCGGCCCGCACGCGTGAATGCGTCGCTGGCGTGGGCCCCAGGTGGTCGGGGCGCGCCGGCCGGGGCCCGGTGTGCTCCCCCACCACCACCGGGTGAGCCGGCCAGGGCGCCGCCCCCGGCGCCTCAATGGTGACGGTGGACACCTCGGCCGGGTCGTAGACGACGTCCACCCGCTGGCCCACCCAGACGACCCCGACCTCATAGGCCTGGCCGCGGAAGCTCACGCACCCGGTCTTGTCCACCTTGCGCCGCTCCACGCGCTGAAACGCGGCCGTCAGGGTCGCCGCGTCCACGAACCGCAGCGGTTCGGGGTCCCCCCGAAACGCCGCCGCGGGATGCGGGGCGTCGGGCAGCGCGCGATGGGGTTTCGTCGGGTAGCACTCCGCCCGCCACACGTCCCACGCCGCGTTGAAGGTCTCCAAGGTCGTCGGCCGGTCCAAGCGCACTTCCGCCAGAAAGGCATCGACGACCCGGTTGAACCGCTCAATTTTGCCTTTACTCTCCGGCGCGTACGCCTTCGTGTAGACGACCCGGATCCCCAGCTGCGCGGCCATCCGCGCCATTTGGTGGGATCGGTACTGCTTGCCATTGTCGAATTATCCTGACATCAGGATAATTCGACTTATGCCGATGTCGGGATTATGCCGATCGGTCCATGACCGGCGGCGGCGGGCGGGCTCTGAGCGACAGGCAGGCCGGCATAATTACAGACTTTCCAGGAAGGCCAAGAGCGAGTCGGCGGGGCGATAGCGCCCGGGCTTCACTCCGGGCGGGACGGTCAGCGCCAGCGCTTTTTCTTTCAGGGTGAGGTCGGCGTGGAGGTAGGCTTGGGTCGAGCGGGGATCGGCGTGACCCAACCACAGGGCAATGACGGACGTGTCGACGCCCGCCATGAGTAAGTGCATGGCGGACGTATGTCGTAGCACATGGGGAGTCAGGTGTTTGTGTTTCAGTGACGGGGTCTGGTCGGCCGCGCGTTGCGCATGGAGAGTGACCCGACGCTGAATTGCATCGGGACTCAACCGCCGACCCGTTCGGGTCGGGAAGAGGGGATCGTCCGGGAGGCCGTGCCGTTCCCGCAGCCAGGACCGTAACACCGTCACCGTCCGGTCCGTCAGCGGGACGGCCCGCTCTTTGCGGCCTTTGCCGACACATCGCACGTGGGCACCGGAGCCCAGCACGAGGTCGCCGCAATTGAGGCCGCGCAGTTCCGAGACCCGCAAGCCCGTTTGCACGGCGCACAGCAACAACGCTTGGTCTCGACGTCCCTCCCAGTGCGTCGTATCGGGTGCCCGGAGTAAGGCGTCGACTTCGTCCGCGGTGAGAAACCCAATCGTCTTGCGGGTAAAGCGCTTGGGCGGGATAGCGAGCACGCGCTGCATCAGGGCGGCATGCTCCGGATGGCGCAAGGACGCGTACCGGTACAGGGCCCGCAGGGCGGCCAGCCGACTGTTACAGGTCCGCGGCGTGTTCTGCCGGTCGTGCTCCAGATGGTCCAAAAAGGCCCCGATCAGCGACTCGTTCAGATCGGCCCAATCCAGCGTGTGGGGGGCCCGATGCAGGTGGTGCTGGGCGAAGACCAGCAAGAGCCGGACGGTGTCGCGATACGCGCGCACCGTCTCGGGGCTCACTCGCTGCTGTCGCAGTAAGCGGTCGGTAAAGAACGCCTCGAGGGTTGGCGCCACGTGACTCATTCGGCGCCCCCCGTCTGCCACGCCGGGACCCGGCGGGCGGCCGCGTGAAGCAAGTCGGGCACGGCGGTGAGGTACCAATAGGTCTCCCGGGGGCTGGTATGGCCCAAGTAGGTCGACAAGCGCGGGAGCCAGGCCTCGACATCCGCGCCGAGCCGGTACCAGGTCACGAGCGTGCGCACCGCGAACGCATGGCGCAGATCATGCAGGTGCGGCCGGGTGGGGGCCTGGGCCCCCACCCCCGCGGCCTGCACCACCGCGCGAAACGCCTCGCCGACCCGGGGATAGGACACCGGTGCCCCCCGGGGGGTGACGAACACGTGTGGGGCGCGGGGCGGGGGCACGCGTTGGTTGCGCAGACCCACGTAGGCGCCCAGGGCCGTGAGGGTACTGGCGTCGAGCACCACCGCCCGGGACTTACCGAATTTGGTGTCCTGGATGCGGAGCAGGCCGGACGCCCACTCGATATCCGGGTCGGTCAAGCGCAGGGCTTCCCCAATCCGCAGGCCCGTCACGCCCAAGAGGCCGATGAGCGTGGCCAGCGTGGCCCCCCGGAATGGCTCCGGGCTGATCCGCCGGGCCGTGGCCATGAGGGCGCGCACGTCGTCCCGCGAATAAATGAACGGCGTGCGCCGTGCTCGATGATGGGCCAAGAGGTCGGCGGGCGGAATTTCGGTGGCCGGGTCCACGCCGACCATAAAGCGGGCGAACCCGCGGGCCACCGACAGGCGTTGCTGCTGAGCGGCCGAGGCCAAGGGGTGCGGGGTGGCCTGCGCCCACGCCACGGCCGCGGCGGTCGTGACGGTCGGCCAGCCCCGCTGGTCCAAATCCGCGACAAACTGGGGCAGCAAGCGGACCGCGTGGGCCATCTTGTGGCCCAGCGCCTGGCGAAGGTGCAGATAGTCTTGGGCATGTTGCTGGAGCGCACTCATGACGCCCCCTCCGGCCAAGCTTGCGCCACCGTCCGCAAGGCGGCCTGGTCCACTTTGGCATAGGCCGCCGTACTTTGCAGATCCCGGTGTCGGAGCACTTGTCCAATGGTGGGCAAGGGCACGCCGTGGTGCAGCAACGTGGTAGCCAGGGCATGCCGGAGGCGGTGCGGCCCGAGGGGCGGCAATCCGCGTCGTCGACACGCGGTCGTGACCACATGAAACACCCCACCCCGCGACATCCCGTGAATGGGGGCGCGACCGGTGAGAAAGAGCTCGCGGATCCTCACCGGCGGGCGCTCGTCGTGCAGATAGGCGGCGAGGGCCGTGCCGACATCCGTGGGCAAGGGGAGGCGATCGACCCGGCGGCTCTTGCCGGACACGACCAGTTCTCCGGCGCGCCAGTCCACGTCGTCTAAGGTGAGGCGGCAGATCTCGGTCGCGCGCAGGCCTAGGCGGGCGAGCAACAGCAAGACCGCGTAGTTCCGGCGCCCTGGCCCCGCAAGGTCCGCCTCGGGGGCCAGTAAGGCCTCGACCTCGTCCGTCGACACGGTCGGCGGGAGGCGCGTCGCGTGCCAACTGGCCACCGGCGGCAAGGTGAGGGCCAGGTCCTGGGCCACATAACCGACCTGGTGGACGAAGCGCAGCAACGACCGCAAGTGCTGCAACACGTTCTTCGCCGCACCCGGGCTCAGCCGCGCGGTGTCACGGAGCAGAAAGGTGGTCACATCCCGGACGTGTAACGCGGCCCAGACCGCCGACGGCTCCTCGTGGGCCCATGGGGCCAAAAACCGGTGAGCGGTCCGGACGTGCTCCTCAATGGTCCGGGGCGCGAGACCACGACGGTCGTGCAGAAAGTGCTGGTACCGCTCCAGGAACGCCTGCAGGGGAGACCGCGCGGGCGACGCGGCCCCCGGAATTAGATCCTGACTGCGTAAGTATTGGAGCAACGGCGCGAGACGGCGCCCACCAATGGGCTGCCGGTATTTACTGGCCCGATGATGGGCCAGAAACGCCTCCAAGTCCTTCTCCGTGAGGCTTTGGGGCGCGATCCCGGTGGATTCCAGCCACTGACTCAACCGCGCCAGGACCCACACGTGCCACCCGGCCGACTGGGCGGTATAGCCTAACGCTTGCGCATAGTCGTAATACTCCCTGGCATAGGCGCGAAACGGTCCCGAGACCCGGGGCAGATAGATTTTCCGTGTCATCGTGACAACTCCCTTCTTGGGGCATCGCCCCACGAACGAAGTTCGACGACCCGCGGAATTATCCTGATGCGCGAGACCGGAAACGCTTAGCCGTAGCCGTTTTAATTGCCCGATCGGCATAATCCCGACATCGGCATAAGTCGAAGTAGAGGCGGCGCGGCACGCCATAGCGCCGCATCGCGGTGCGCAGGCTGTCTTGGACAATGGTCTCGTCCTGGGTCGGATACCAGGCCGCGTGCACCACGTACCGCGTCGCATCATCGATAATGGCGGACAGGTACGTGGGGTGCGGCGCTTGGCCCGGGCCCCCCGGCAGGCGGGGTCGTAGAGTAAGAGACAGGGCGCATCCCCCCCGAAGGGGGGACGATTCCCTGTCTCTCCTCTCCGAACCGGACTTGCACCTCTCAGCGCATCCGGCTCTCCATTTCAGTGTTGCAACGCAAAGGCCACGTCACGATAGTGCGATGTCAGGAGGAGCGGGGGGGTCTCGGGGTCCAGGATATAGGGATTGCGCGGCGGGTTGCGCCAGCGAAATTGCCCCTTGGGGCTGCCCGCCAACCGGCGAAGCGCGACTGAACCCCCGTGCCCGTCCGGCCAGCGGCCGGTGACCACCCAGGTTTTGGCCGCCCCCGGCTGCGGCGCGCGGACGGCGCGTTGCAGCTCGCGAGCCACCCCGCTCCGGTACTTGCGCGCCATCCACCGGGCCAGCTGCCAGAAGACCACGTGGTCGACGCGGCGAAAGACCCACGCCGTGTGGTCCGTGTACTGGTAGAAGGCGGCCCAGCCCGCCAGTTGACGGTTCAGGTGGGCCACGACCTCCAGCCGGTTGCGGTCATACCCTGTCGAGAGCTCCCGGACCAGGCGCTGCACGACCCGCTGCGCCCGGTCCTGCGGGATCTGCGTGACCGGGCGTTTTCGCCCGGTCCCCCCGCGTTTCCGGATGATGCGGTGGCCCAGGAACGTGAAGCCGTCGTCCACATGGGTGATATGGGTCTTCTCCATGTTGAGCGTCAGCTGCAACGTGTCCTCCAAGTACGTGCGGCAGGCCGCGCGCACAGCCTCGGCGTGGGCCCGCGTCCCCTTGACGATGACGACAAAATCATCGGCATAGCGGAAATAGGACACCGCCGGCCGCCAGGCGCGCTGCTCGCGGACCGCAATGGGGCGTTGCCGGGCAATCCCGTCGTTCCACGCCCAGCGGTCGCGCTTGGCCTTGGTGCCGCCGTAGTGCTGCTCCATCCACTGGTCGAACTCATGCAGCATGATGTTCGACAGCAGCGGGGACAGCACCCCGCCTTGGGGGACCCCCTGGTGGGTGGCCCGGAACAAGTCCCGGTCCACCAGGCCCGCTTTCAGCATCTGCCAGAGCAGGCGCAGAAAGCGCGGGTCCCGGATCCGTCGGCGCACCGCCTTCAGCAGGAGGCGGTGGTGGACGGTGTCGAAGTAGCTCGCGAGGTCCCCCTCGATGACCCAGCGCCCCGCGGATCCCTGGATTTTGTCCGTCAGGGCCAGCTTGACGGCGCGGATGGCATGGTGGACGCTGCGGCCCGGCCGAAATCCGTAGGACATCGGCCGGAAGTCGCTTTCCCAAATGGGGTCCATCGCCATGAGCATCGCGCGCTGGACGATGCGGTCCCGCAGACACGGAATCCCGAGCGGCCGTGGGGTCCCGTTGGGTTTGGGAATATCCACCCGCCGGGCGGGCTGGGGCTGGTAGGTTCCG
>JAJYPH010000172.1 GCA_021795575.1 Bacillota bacterium | reverse complement strand
GTTGACACTCCGGGCCAGTGAATTAGCCCCCCGGGTCGCGGTCTTGTGGTACCCGGCCCCGTCCGGCCCCGTCCTGGCCCTGAGCGAAGCGGGGACGCCCTACACGGCGACCCATCCGGCTGCGTTGTGCCAGACCGAACCCGACAGCGTGGTCACGCCCCTCGACCTCGCCGCACGGGAACATCTCGGCCGTCTCCTGCATGCCGCCGTCCCCACGCATCCCCGCTGGCATGTGAGTGCCGCCCTGGGGAAGCCCGTGCCCGTCGCCTTCGCCTGGTTTGGTGCCGATGTCCTGGCCGGGCAGATGCCCGATGTGCTCACCCGGAAGTCGCGTCCCGCCCTGTGGGTGGGCGGATCGGCGGAGGACGCAGTCCGCCGCGGCCTCGCGGCGCTCGCCCGGCTCCAGATTCCCGCCGTGGCGGCTCCCTGCCCCCCAGAGGCCTGGTCCGTGGGTCTGACGACGGGCGCTCCCCGGGCGCGCCAGACGACCCCATAGTGCTGAAGCCGCACAGGGCGGCCTCCACCTTCTTGTCCCGGCACGCGCACGCGTGCCGGGACCCCTCGGGGGGGCTTTCGACACTCCCCGAAGGAGGTTTCCCCCCATGTCCTATCCCTGGTACGCGGTGCGGCGGTTTGCCGGTCCCCACCAACTCGCCGCCCTCTCCATCGACGAGCACTGCGACCGTCACGTCCTCCGCTACCGTCTGGAGGTCGTGTTGCCGGACTACCAGCGCTTGCGTTTCTCGGCCCCCGCCCTTCCGACGCTCGCGCTCCACGCCGAGGCCCATCCGCTGTGGGCCACGCTTACCGACGCCGTCCGGCAGGACGTCGCGCAGGTCTTGCACTCCGCCGACCGACCCCTGCATTCGGCCCAGCAAAGGACGTGACGGTGGCCATGTCCCCTCTCCAGTGCTACGACATCTATCGCCCGCGCACGCGCCTGTTGGAGCGCCGCATCCTCTACGGCATGCTGGGGGTGGAGGACCACTGGGACACGTTGCCGCCCCAGGGGGAATGGTCGCGCGCCTACCGCAAGGTCGACACGGTGCAGGCCAGCACGCCGGGCCAGGCCGCCCTCCTCGGCTCGGTCCTCTTGGGCGACGTCATCGTCCCGGCCACGGGCGACGCGCTCATCAGCACCGGGAACGGCAACTTTGGCCCCCTGCCCCGCCCGGTGCGTTCTCGCCCTGCCCCGTAGCGCCCTCCTGCGCTGCCAGTCTCCGAGCCTGCCCCCGTGCGCTCACGCGCATCGGGGGCGTGGGGATGGTCACTGGGATAGGAGGAGTCGCTATGCGCCATGCGGGCCAAATGCTTCTGGGGTATTATCCGACGCCCCCAACGGTTTTAGATCACTTGACGACCTGGTTGCGCCTCCCCCCGGACACCGTCGCCCTCGATCCGTCATGCGGCACCGGTGCCGCCCTGGAGTCGCTGGCACCGTCTGGGGTGCGCTATGGGGTGGAATTGGACCACGCCCGCGCGACCGACGCCACAACGCGTCTCACCGTGCTGGACGGAGCCTTCGAGGACACGGAGATCACACCCGGCCATTTTGGGCTGATCTTACTGAATCCCCCCTATGACTACGATGCCGCTACTGGCACCCGCACCGAAGCCACCTTCCTCGCCCGCGCCCTGCCGCTGTTGGCCCCCCACGGCGTCCTGGTGCTGATTGTCCCGGAGAATCAACTGCGGGATCTCTGGGGGACGCTCGCCCGATTCCTGCTGGTGGACGGCGTGTGGCGGTTCCCCGACCCGGAATACGACGACTTCGGTCAGGTGGTGGTGGTGGGGCATCGGGTGCCCGAACACACCGCCCGGCTGAACCGCTCGTTCGCGGAGTGGTGTCACCAGAGGTATTGGAACGATCCGCTGAGCTTGCCCCCCCTTGCGCCCCGACTCGCCTCCCAATCTGTGGTCCCTGTCCCAGTGGGCTCCCGCCCGTTGCGCTATCGCTTGGCCCCGGATCGCCCCGAAATGCTGGCCGCCCATGTGGCGCAGACGGGCGGGGCCTTCGGGCAACTGAAAGCCCGCACGGTACGCACCACCGCCCCCTCCGCCGACCACCCGGTGCGACCGCCCCTGCCGCTGCACCGCGGCCACTTGGCCACCCTCCTCGCGGCGGGCGTGCTCTCCGGCGCCCTCGGCACCGGGGATCAGCGCCACCTCGTGCGGGGGCGCGTCGTCCCCGTAGACACGGTGGAAACCCAGGATTCGGAGGACGCGTTGGTGACCATCACCCGCCGCAGTTTCCGCGTGACGGTCACGACGCTCGCGCCGGACGGCACCTTACACGAATGGCAGGGGCCCACCTCCGTGGTGGACCCGACGGACGACTCGGTGGACAATGAGGAGGTGGGCGCATGACGCTGGCGACGGTGACCCTTCAGATGTGGCGGCGCGGGAGCGCGCAGGACGTCACGGTGCACGCCACCTGGATCGCGTGCCATGCTGACGGGCGCCTAGCGGGCATCAGCCTCATCGGCCCCAACCAAGCCGTGCTGGGCGTCGTCGCCGCGATCATTCAGTATCAGCCGCTGACCTATCGCCTCCCCGCCGCCGACGGGGAGGAGCCGCCCCGGCTGTCGTCCAGCAATGGCCTCTGGAGCCCACAGCCCAGCCACTGGCGCCAATTTCGGCAGCGGGTGCGCCTCCAGGGCGCCCAGGCCCTCCACGTCGTGATGATCCCCGAGGACGCCTTCGGCGAGCCGGACGCCTCCACGGCGACGGTGATCGGGTGGTCCGAGGCGGATCGGACCCAAGCCGAGTGGGATGTCCTCACCCGGACGACCGTTCCGCTGGATCCCTCCTGGCGGACGCCGTTGCTGGCGCTGTGCGCGCAAGGTGGGCACCGGCTGGGGTTATACCGAGTCCCCAGTTGGGCTGCGCCGGGCACGGCCCATCCGCAAATCAGTGTGTTTGCGGGGCTCGATCAACTCGGCACCGTGGTGAGCGCCGCCGTCCAGCGCGGCCTCCTGACCGTCCCCGAGGGCCCCGGGCCCAATCCGGCCAGCCCCGTGCCCCACACGGCCAGTGTGGACGACTACCTGACCGCCTGGGCTCCCGCCCTGGGCAGCCAAATGCAGACGGTCGTGCAACCCCGCGCCCAAGCGGGCACCGACGCGCCCGCGGCCTGGGCGACGCTCCCCCGGCCCCCGTTTCCGGCCCAACGCGACGTCATCCAAGCCTTGGCCACCACCCTCGACACCGAGTCGTGGGCATTGATCATCGGCGAGCAGGGCGTCGGCAAGACCCTCCAGATGGCGCTGACGCCGTGGGAACTGTTTCGCCGACGCGACCGCGCCGGCTTTCGCGTGCTGGTCCTCGCCCCCGACCACCTGCTCCCCAAGTGGCGGCGCGAAATTGTCGCGGCCGTCCCCGGCGCCGAGGTGCGCACGCTCGGGTCCTGGCGCGACACCCTCGCCTTAGCGGCGGAACCCCGGCGGCGACCCGACCATCCCGTCTACGTGCTCTTGGGACGGGACCGCGCCAAACTGTCGTATCGCACGGCGTTTGCCGGACGGTGGTCCGACCGCCGCGGCGGGTGGATCTGCCCCGACTGCGGCCAGGTGCTGATCAACCCCGACGGCACCCCCTGGAGCGAACACATCACCAAGCGCGTCCGCACACGCCACTGCCCGCACTGCCAGACCGCGCTCTGGAGTGCCGACGGCTCGCTGCGACGCCTCGCCCCGGCCGAAATCCTGCGCCGCCGCACGCGGGGGCTCTGGGATGCCGCCATCATCGACGAAGTGCACGAACTCAAGGGCGCGACCGAGCAGGGCCAAGTGCTGGCATGGATTCGCGGGTTGGTTCCGCGCCTCTTGGTGGGCACCGGCACTTTGAGTTCCGGGTATGCCGACGACCTGCACTATCTCCAGTGGCGGCTCAACCCGCAGGCCATGGCGGCCGACCGCCTCCCGCACGACGCGCCGGATATGACCTTGCACCGGTACGGCCGCATCGAGCGCATCGAACGGTCGAGTCGCGACGGGTCGGACGGGGTCCTCGGCAAGAAAGCGACGGCCTCCGTCCGCACCAAGCGTCTCCCGGGGATCTCTCCGCTGTGGTACGCCACCAAACTGGTGGACCATGCCGCCGTGCTGACGCTCGCCGACATTGGGGCGGAGGCCCTGCCCTCGTACAGCGAAGAAGTCGCCTGGATCGCCATGACCGAGGACCAAGCGGCGTGGCACCAGGCCATCATGAGCCGGGTGCGGTCCCTGGCGCAAGCCGCGCTCGCCATGGGATCCACGAAACTCCTGGGACGGCTCCTGGCCACGGGCCTCACCCTGCCCGATGAGCCGTGGGCCACCCAAACCGTCTCCGACCCCACGACGGGCGATTTGCTCCTGCGGAAAGAGGCCCCGGTCTCCCTGACCCCCGATACTCTCTACCCCAAAGAACAGCGGCTCCTCGAAGAGATCCGCGCAGCAGACGGCGGCGTGTGGATCTATGCCAGCTTCACCAACACCCACGACCAATTGGCCCGCCTGAGCCACGTGTTCACGCAGGCCGGGATCGCCCATCGGGTCCTGCGCCCCGACGTCAAGCGCGCCGACCGCGAAGCCTGGATCCAGCAGGCCGCCGCCGACGGGGTGCGGGTGATCCTCTCGCATCCCCAGCTGGTGGAGACGGGGTTGGACCTCTTGGCCTGGCCCACGTTGGTCTGGTACAGCACCGGGTACAACCTCTTCCGGCTCCGGCAAGCTTCCCGCCGGGCGTGGCGCATCGGCCAGACGGCGCCCTGCCGCGTGGTCTTCCTCGCCTACGCGGACACCCTGCAAGCGGACGCGCTCCGGCTCATGGGCGCCAAGCTCGCCACGGCGATGGGGCTCGAAGGTCAACTGTCGCTCACGGGACTGCAGGCACTGGCGCAAGACAACGACGTCAGCAACGGGCTCGCCCGGGCCTTGGCCTACGGCCTCGCCGAACAACCCGACATCTCGACGGTGTGGCAAACCGCCGCGGCGGCCGGGCCCGCATCGCCGGGTTCGGCCACGGCGGCTCCCCCCGCTCCCCTGGAGGCTGCGCGGCTGGTGTCTCTGCCCAGTCCTCAACCCCCGACGCCGCCCGCGTCCGTCAGGGTCCCGCCACGATTGGTCGTGGTGCGCCCGACGCGGCGCATCACTGCGCCACAACTCGCCTGGGCCTTCGACGACGACGAGCAACGGGCGGCTGGCGACGTGTAGCCCCCTGCCCCGCCGCCCCGCTCCAACGCGGACGCGGCGGGGCTTGTTATGCAGTGGAGGTGTCCTCGTGACTGTTACCCGATGGATGCGCCCGCGTTCGCACGGCCCCTTTTCGGAGGTGGGGGCATGGTAGCCGCTCTCGCCACGGTCGAATGCCCGGCGGCCGACGTGGTGGCCGACACCCGCACACTTTCGCGAGACGCGTGGCTGCAGCTGCGCCGCGAGGGGCTCGGCGGCTCCGACGCCGCCACGGTTTTGGGGTTAAACCCCTATGACGGCCCCATGGACCTCTATCTGGACAAGCTCGGACTCGCCGAAGAGCGGGACGAAACTGAGTCCATGTTCTGGGGCAATCGCTTAGAGCCCGTCGTTGCCGACCGGTTCGCAGAACTCACGCCGTTTGGGGTCCACCGGCTGCCCCAGATGCTTCGGAGTCGGGAGCACCCCTTCATGCTGGCCAATGTGGATCGCCTGCTCATGGACCCCGCGCACCCGGAGCGCGGGCCGGGGATCCTGGAGTGCAAGGCCCCCGGCTTGCGCCAAAGTGCCTACTGGCGCGACGAGGCCGCGCCGGACCACTACCTCATCCAGGTTCAGCACTACCTCGCGGTGACGGGGTATCAGTGGGCGTACTTGGCCGCACTCATCGGCGGTCAGCGCTATTTCTTCACGCCCATCGCGCGCGACGAAGCGTTCATCACCGCGATGATTGCCGCCGAACGCGCCTTCTGGACGCGCGTCACGCGCCGCCAGCCCCCGCCTTTGGACGGATCCGCCGCCAGCGCACGGCTCGTCAAGTCTCTGCACCCGCAGGCCGACGAGACGACCGTCACCCTCGGGACGGACGCCATCGCCCTCGCGGAATCCTGGCACGCAGCCCATGCCGAGGAAAAAGCGGCGGCAGCGGCGAAGGACGCCGCCGCCACCCACCTGCAGGCGCTCATGGGCGACGCGGCCAAGGCACAGGCGGGGCCGCACACCATCACCTGGGCCAACCGCACCCGCACGGGCTTCGACGCGAAGGCCCTGGAACGCGACCACCCGGACCTGTTCGCCCGCTATCGCACCACAACGGCGTTTCGCAGTTTCAGCATTAAGGAGGCGCCTCATGGTTAAACTTTCAGAAACTGCCCGGAAAACGGCGGGGGTGACCGACTTTCCCGACACGATCGATGCCGCCACCCGCCACGCCATCCTCAACGGCGGCGACCTCAGTGCGCTGACTGAGGCCCAGCGGGACGCCTATTGTGAGGCCCGCGCCAAAGACCTAGGCCTCAATCCGTTCGGCGGACCGATCCAATGCATGCCCACGACGTCCCAGGAGCAAAATCCCGTCACGAACAAGTGGGAGAAGAAGCACAAGGTCATCGCCTATGCCACCAAGGGCGCCACCGACCAGTTGCGCACGATCCACAATGTCAAAATCGTGCGGGCCGATGTCAACCTGACGGCCGACATGGCCACCGTCACGGTGGAGGGCGTGCTTCCCAATGGCCGCAACGATGTTGAAATCGGCGCCGTCGCGCTGGCGGATTTTGGCGGGGTCCCGCTGTCTCCGGCCCAACGCGCCAACGCCGTCATGAAGGCCATGACCAAGGCCAAGCGGCGCCTTACGCTCAGCATTATTGGCGCGGGACTGCCCGATGAAAGTGAACTCGACCCCATGACCGACGGTCGGGATCCGACCACGAACACACCCTCAGGCCCTCCGGTGACGGCCGCCGATGTGCTGGTGGTCTCTCCAAACGCCCCCACAGCGGAGCCCCCGACTCTCGTGGCCACGTCTCCGGCAGAGCCCCCCTCTGAGGTCAACACGGTGACGAGCCCTGAGCCATCCGGAGCTGTCGCGCTCGAACCGGACCCGGCGGTCCCGCCGACCACCGTCACGGACGTCTGCGTGGAGGTGGATGCATTATATCTTCAGGCGATCAAGCGAGTGGATCGCGCGGCACTCAAGGCCGCCGTGGACCAGAAGACCGCCGGGAGTCCCCGGTCTGCGTGGTCACTGGATACGGCCTACCAAGTACGGAACTTGCTGCTCCATGTCCGAGACACCGGGCACCTCGACGCCACCCCCGCCGCCTCCTGATTCACCACCAGCCCTCTCCAGAAAGGAGATTCCCATGCGCATCATGATTTTGGGCAACAACGCCCAGCAGACCGAACTGTTGAAGGACGTTATT
>JAJYPH010000171.1 GCA_021795575.1 Bacillota bacterium | reverse complement strand
CCCCCACGGTTTCGCTGGATCCGCGACCATGCCCTTCAGGATCTTTATGACTATGCCCGCGGCTCGCCGCGGCGAAGGACCTACGGACCGATCGACACGGTCGCGCGGACGCTGGACGGCGACGCGGTCACGCCTGACGGCAGCGCCAGATGCACGCGTTTGGTGACCGACGCGGTACGCCCCGAAATGGTCACCGGGTTGGTGTCCACCGATGTCATCCCAGACAGCGTCGAGGCGGGCCCAAACACCGTGACCCGACTGGGGTCCACGGAGATGGGCCCCACCACGAAGCCGGTCCCCGGCGCGCCGTGATACTTCACGATCACGGGCAGCGTCTTTTCGGGTGACACCGTCACCGCGACATCCATCAGGCTGGGACTCACCGTGACCTGCGGCACGGTGTGACCCGCCGCATTCACGGCCACCAGGGTCACCTGGGCCTCCAGGTTGCTTGTCTGCCCGCTGACATTCACGCGGGCCTCCACGTGCGCCACGGCGGCGACGTCACGCGACGGGCCCGACACCTCCGCTGCCGTCGAGACGGGCGTCATGGCCACGATGCCGTAGCCGCTGGCCACGTGGCCCTGGGGCACCGTCGTGATGTTGAATTTCTTGGCCGTGATGCTGTCCACCGTGACCGTCACGGTAACGGGCGTCACGGAGACGAGGCTCGTGCCGGGGGGCACCGAGGCGCTCACGGGCAGCGAATACGTGCCGGGCTTGGTGATGTGCGCGAGATCCACCCACGCCTCCGCATGAATCGACTGGGTCACCGTGGTGGGTGATCCCTTGATGAGAATCGTCACCGACGCCGGGTGCATCCCCAGCACCGTGTAGTGGTTGGTGGCGGCCAGCCAGGTGACGGGCACCGGCCCCAGGCGGCGGTCCACCTGCCGGGGCACCCCGCTGTTGACCTGCACCCAAATGGCGATGGCAATCAGCACGGAGAGAATTTTCAGCGCCGTGTCATTTTCCAGGAGCCGGTCGGTCATCGCGCACTGCCTCGCGTAAAGAGCTTAAACCCGTTGTAGGGCGCGCGTGCGCGATACAGTCGATTCAGCATCTCGCGCAGGGTCCGATCCTCCAGGCGGCGGTTCAGCTTGCCCTCGACGGCCAGCGAAATCCAGCCAGTTTCCTCGGACACCACCACCACCGCCGCATCCGACTGCTCGCTCACGCCCAGCGCGGCCCGGTGCCGGCTGCCCAGTTCGCTCCCGGGCCGGGCGGCATCCGTGAGCGGCAGGAAGGCCGCCGCGGCCACGAGCCGGTCGCCGCGAATGATCACCGCGCCATCGTGCAGCGGGGTGTTCGGCACGAACAAATTCTCCAGCAGGGCCGCCGACACTTTGGCCTCGATGGGCACCCCGGTGGCCACGTATTCATTGAGACCCGTCTGCCGCTCCAGCACCATGAGGGCGCCGGTGCGGCTCTTGGCCAGGTGGTCGGCGGCGCGCGCCACCTCGTCAATCACCTGGGCCATGTCCACCGGCTCGTGGCCCAAAAGCGGCTCCGAAAAGAAGCGGCCGTGCCCAATCTGCTCCAGCGCCCGCCTGAGCTCCGGCTGAAACACGATCGGGATGGCCACGATGAGCATGGTTTGGATGGCCGCTAAAATCTCATGGGTGGCATAAAGGTGAAGATACTGCGACACCGGCACCGCTAACAGGATGAGCACGATGCCTTTGATGAGCTGCACCGCGCGGGTGCCACGAATCAAGCGAAACAAACGGTAAAACCCGTAGCTGACGATGGCGATGTCCAGCACGGACAAGAGCCATTGGGACCACGTCATCGTTGTGATGAATGAAAGCATCGCGCACCACCCGGGTTTTCCGCTAATCCGTCCCGTCCCGGCGCGCTGGCCGCCTGTGTTACTCTAAACCGCGGAGGCGGCCGGATGTCCACCGTGAACATGTCTAGTATACCGCATTCGCCTAACCACCGTGGGAGCCCTCCGTCGCGGCCCGCGGTGCGCATCTACATGGTGCTGACGCTGTTTCTATCCATTTTGGTTGACTATTGGCGCCTGCGTTGGATACTGCGCCTTTACGGTCCCACGGCGGCCGAGGCCCGCCTCGAGCGGACCATGCAGCGCCAAGCCATACGAATCCGCGAGACGGCGGAGCGCATGGGCGGCCTGGTCGTTAAAGTGGGACAGTTCCTGTCCAGTCGACTGGATCTGCTGCCGAAGGTGTTTATCCAGGAGCTGGCCACTCTGCAGGATCGCGTGCGACAGGCGCCGTGGGACGAGGTGCGGGTGATCCTCGAGGCCGAGCTGGGGCCGCTCGAGCAAGCCTTCCTGTCATTCGAAACCACCCCAATGGCGTCGGCGTCACTGGGCCAGGTGTACGGGGCCGTCGACTGGGATGGCCGCCGGCTCGCGGTGAAGGTGCAACGGCCGCACATCGACCGCATCGTGCACGCGGATTTGCGGGCGCTGGGGCTGGTGGTGCTGCTGGCCACGCGGCTGACCACCCTCTCCCGCACGTTTGACCTGCCGCGTCTGTTGGCAGAGTTTCGCCGCACCGTGCTGGAGGAGTTGGACTACGAGGCCGAAGCGCAGAACGCCGCCCGCATCCGGGAGGAAACGGCGGAACTGGCCGACCTCAAGATTCCACACGTGCATCGGGACCGGTCCACCCGGCGGGTGCTCACCATGGAGCGCCTGGACGGCATGAAAATTTCCGATGTCGCCGCGCTGGACGCCCTTGACATTTCGCGCCAGGCCTTGGCCGAGCGCGTGATTCACCTTTATCTGCACATGGTGATGGACTCCGGCTTCTTCCACGCCGACCCCCATCCGGGCAATCTCCTGGTACAGCGTGACGGCACCCTCGTGCTTTTGGACTTCGGCATGGTGGGACACCTCCTGCCGGCGGCCCGGCGGCAGATGCGCCGCCTTTTTGTCGGGTTGTCCGAACGCCGGCCACAGGTGGTGGTGGACAGCCTGTTTGCGCTGGGTGTGCTGCACCCCGACGCGGACCGCCGGCGGCTCCGGTCGCGGGCCGGCTACCTGCTGGAGCGGTACTATGCCGAAACGCTCCAGGACATGCGCCAGACGGACGTGGAGGCCATGCTTACCGACGTGGAGCAGCTGGTGCGGGAAGAACCGATTCAGTTTCCGGCCCAGTTTGCCTTTCTCGGGCGCGCGGTCAGCATGCTGGTGGGCGTCGCCACGCACTTGGACCCGTCGGTGAACCTCGTGAAGCTCTTCACCCCGTACGCCCGCCGCTTCGTCACCCAGGAGGCTGGTGGCACGGCCGGGTACGCGTGGAACCGTACGAAAGAATGGGGCCAGTCGGTCCTGGCCCTACCGCCCATGGCCACCCGCGTACTGCGCCGGATCGAGGACGGGGAGCTGGAGGCCAACATTCAGTGGCCCGATGGCCAGGATGCGCTGGGCCGCCTGGATCGCGGCTTGGGGGCCGTGGCCGGCGCCATTTATACGGTGGGCCTGCTGGCGATCGGCATTTGGCTCACGCGCATGGGCTGGACGCTGTCGGCCTTGTTGGCCTGGGCCGCGGCCGCGGCCCGCTTGGCATGGCAGGCCTTAAGCCGCCGTCGCCGCCGCTAGCCGGTGAGGCGCCCCCTGAGCCTGCTGCCGTCGCCCACCGGCTGCCGGTCCACGATGAGCGCGCGCGCCGCGTCCATCCGATCCCACAGGTCGACGGCCAGCACACCCACCACGTGCTGATCCTCGAGATAAAACACGACCCCGCGCTTTTCGGGCTCCACCCAGTCCTCCACCGTGGCGAGCCGGCTGTCCAGCCGCCCGACGGCCTCAAAGCCCAGGTCAAACAGATCCGAGTAGAACAACGGCAGATAGTCGTAGGCCTGCTCCTGCCCCGCCATGTTGGCGCCCACGCATTCCCCGTGCCGATTGGCATGGTCCTCATGCTCCACCCGCATCCGACGGCCCAGCGCAGGGGATGGGAAATTGGCCACGTCGCCCGCCGCGTACACATCCTCCACGGCGGTCGCGCCCAGCGCGTCCACCACGATGCCGTCGGGGCAGTCCACCCCCATCGCGGTCATGAGGTCCACGCGCGGCACGATGCCGAGGCCCGCCACCACCACGGACGCATCGAGCGCGTCCCCCGCGTCCGTGATCACACGCCAGGTCTCGTTGTCGCGGGCCTCGATGTGCGCCACCTGGCGCCCCGCATGCACCGTCACCCCGCGTTGGGCATAGTCCTCGGTGATGGCCGCCGCCAGGCGCGGGGGCAGGAGGCGGCTCAACACCCCCGCCTCGGGAAAGACGAGATGCACATGCTTGCCGGCCAGCGTTAAGGCCGCCGCCATTTCTGCGCCGATGAATCCGCCACCCACGACCACCGCCTCGTGACCGCTTAACATGGCGCGGCGCAGACGAAAGTAGTCCTCCACCGTGCGGAAGTACGTCACGCCCACGGGATGGCCCGCCAGTTCTCGCGGCGCCCCCCCGGTGGCCAGCAGCAGGCGCTCATAGTGTACGTGCGCGCCCCCCGCCAGCCATAGCTCGTGTGCGGCCGCGTCGATGCGCACGGCGCGCTCCCCGAGCCGGAGGTCCACCGACATCTGGTCGTAGTCCAAGCCGCGCCACAGGCTTTCCACCCGGCCGCCCTTCTTCCACAGCGCCTTGGACAGGGGCGGCCGATCGTACGGAGGGAACCGTTCTTGGGACACCATGAAGAGAGATCCGTTCGGGTCCTGGTGGCGAATGCCCCGCACGGCCGCATCCGCCGCCATGCCTCCGCCCACCACCACATACTTGTAGGCCGCTGTCATGCCGCGCCACCTTTCTACCAGCCCGCCTCGCCGGTCGACCTCCCACGCCGCCTCGCGATGGTCACGGTACCACAATTGGGCGCGTCGGCGGGACAGGGCTGGGGCATCCTTAGGGAGGGTGAGGACAGTGTCGCTGTGGTGGACGATGTTTGGGGCGGTCAGCGCGGCCCTCGCCGTGGGATCCGCCGGGTTTCTGCTTTTTAATGGCCTGGTGGCCCGGCTCATGGTGGGGTCGCTGTACCGCTACGGCATGCGAGAGCTTACGGGGGCGCGGTATCCCATGAATCTGGGGTCCATGCTGAACCTGTTGCGGCGGGCCGACCCCCAAGTCTTTTTGGAAAACCTGCTGAGAACCCGGACGGACCAGGCCCTGGACCGGCCCATGGGCGGTCCGACCCGCACGTCTCCGTGGGGTCAGCTGGTGTTCAACCCCGCCCAGGTGGCCAAGCTGCCCACTCCGACGGCCGCGGCCATCGACATGCGGGTGACCCTCGGGCCGAAGGCGCAGCGACCCTTGCAGTGCGACATCCCCATCGTGATCACCGGGATGTCGTTTGCGGGCGCCCTCTCCGAGCGCACGAAGATTGCCCTGGCGGACGCGGCGGACGCGGCCGGCACCGCCACCAACACCGGCGAGAATTATCTGCCCGCGGAGCGTCACCATGCCAAGCGCCTCATCGTGCAGTACCACCGCGGGACGTGGCCCAAATCCGCGCAGAACTATGCGCCGTGGCTGGACCAGGCGGATGCGATCGAGGTGCAGGTGGGGCAGGGGGCTCAGGCCGCGGCCACCCGCCGCACGCCGTCTCGCCGGCTGACGCCGGAGATGCGGGCCGTCATGGGCTTGGCCCCCGGCGAGGATGCGGTCATTGAAACCCGGCTCAAAAACATTCACCACCCCGAAGATGTCGCCGAGCGGATTGCCGACCTGAAGGCCCGGCACCCGGTGCCGGTGGGCGTGAAGCTCGCACCGTCCGCCCGCCTGTTGGAGGACCTTCACCTGCTGATGGCGGCCGAGCCGGACTTCATCACGCTGGACGGAGGGGAGGGAGGTACGCACGGGGGTCCGCCCATCCTGCAGGACGACTTTGGCCTGCCGCTCATGGCGGCCCTCTCATGGACGCACCACTATCTCCAGGACCGAGGACTCCGGCACCGCGTGTCCATCATCGCCGCCGGCGGGCTTCGCACCCCGGGCGACTTTCTCAAGGCCATGGCGCTGGGGGCGGACGCGGTGTACATCGGCTATGCGGCGCTCATGGCTATGGCGGCCGTCGAAGCCCCGCAGGTGATGCCGTGGGCCCCTCCGGAAGCCTTGTTCTACGCGTCCGGTCCCTCGCGTCAGCGCATGCAGATTGGCCGAGCCGCGCAGGCGCTGACCCACTTTTTGAAAAGCTGTACCGCGGAGATGGCGTTTGGCGTGGAGGCGCTGGGGCTGACACGCGTCGCCGACGTCGGCCCCGAGGACGTCGTCGCCCTTGACCCGTGGACCGCGCGGCTGGCAGGCGTCTCGAGCCTCGTGGACCACCGCCCGCGGGTGGAACCCTGGGAACGGTCCCCGCGCCCCGAGCACCAGCGGGAACACGCACCCCACTGAATTTGCGCCCCGTTCCCAAGTGCCTGGACCACGCCCGGCCCCGCGCAGCGGCCGGGTCGGCGACGGTTGCGCGACCCGCTGGGCCACCCTGGAGCATCACGCGCGAGTACCCCCGCCCACTGGTACTTCCTTCCCCTACCCACCGAACTCTGTCGGAAATAATTTGCCGATCGGCGCTGGCACCCCAAAAATCTGTGTTATTCTCTGGCCCGAGAGGCGCCTTGTCCTCGCGGATCCCCTTTCTCCATATGCTCCGTACACCATATACCCTCCCCTATATTCCGGGCTCCCTGCCCGATTGGCTCGCATTATGGGCTCGCCATATGGAGTGCGTGCGGTCGTGGGGAACCCGGGAAGGGGTGTCACGTGCCATCAGGGTGGTCACACCATCACAAGGACATTGCCCAGCGAGCGTTCACCGAGGCGCTGGGAGCGCATCTGCCCGCCTGGCTGGGGGACCTGCCCCCCATTGTCGGCCCGCTGCCCACGGATCTGCCCGCCGTCGAGGCGTCCGACCGGCAGGCCGACCGCGTGTTCCTCACCGCGGACGACTGGATCTTGGACTTGGAAATCGAAAGCGGCCACGACGCATCGCTGGACCGGTTTCTCCTGTATGCGACGCGGCTGTGGGTGCGGCACCACCGGCGGCTCCGGACCCTGGTGCTGCATCTGGGCCCCCCCGCCGTCCGGGCCGACCGCGTGGACGGCGGCGTCCTCCCGTACGGCCTCCGACGGGAGTATGTCGGAGCGCGGGACGCCGTGGCCACGGGCGCGCGGCTGGCGGCGAAGCGGGCCAGCCCCGCCCCGGCCTGGACCGGGGCGGATGTGTTGGACGTAGCTTCTGGCCGCACATGGCGGGGTGGGACGTGCCGGTGGAGCAGCGGGTGCGGCAGGCGGCCGAGATGGCGCTGGCGCTGCCGGCGGCCTGGGCGGCGCCGGCGCTGGCGTGTGTCCTGGGGACGGCGCCGGCCGCGGTGGCGGTGGCGGTGCTAGAATCACTCAAGGAGGTGCGGGGGATGCGATCCGTCCTGGACGTGCTGGTGGAGGAAGC
>JAJYPH010000170.1 GCA_021795575.1 Bacillota bacterium | reverse complement strand
GGGAACCGCCGCGTCCGTGGGGTTGAAGGGAATCACGGCCCGGCGGGCGTAGAGCAAATCGCGCCGCACGGCGTCGGCCAAATCCCCCTTGGGCTCGATCAGGGTGAAGGGGACCCCAGCCAGAATGTCCTGGCGAATCAGGGGAGCCAGCACCGTGGTGGACTTGCCGCTCCCGGTCGGCCCCAAGACGTGCACGTGCATCAGGCGGTCGGCCTCCGCCACGGTGAGCGGGCGGCCCCAGACGGTCCGCCCCAGCAGGATCTGGCGCCCGCCGCGCGCAGGCCAGTACCTCCGGCCGAGCATCCCGGCCGCCCCCAACGCCAGCAAAAGCCCCGAGGGCCACCACACCGGCCACCACACCAGCAGCACGGGCAGGGCGTAGGGTGAGCCCCGGGCCATCAGCGCGACCAGCACGGTCACGGCCAGCGCGGTCCCCCAGTGCCACGGCGCGGGCGCCAGCGGGTGCAGCACCTGCCACGCCCCGGCCGCCAGCGAGACCAGGGCCACACACAGAGCCACGCCCACCCCGGCGGGACGCCACGCCGGGTGCACCAGCCACCACCAGCGGCCCGCCGGACGGCGGGCCGCTGGCAGAGCCTCCGGATGTCGGCGTACGCTGTTCATGCGGCGCTATTCGCGGTGAAGGGCCGTTCTTCCTTTTTTCCGACGGTCAGCAGGCACCTCGAGATGGCTGGGCTCGTCTCTGGCCGGGCCGAGCGGCTCTGCGGCGGGAGCGGGCGGGGCCGCTATTCTCCGCTCCACACCGCCGGGGACAGATACGGGTACCGGGCCAGCGCCTGGTCCATCTCCGTGGTGAGCGCGGTGAGATGTTCCGCGGTATCGGCCTCGGCGCGCACGACCAGCGCCGGCTGGGTGTTGGAGGCCCGCACCAGGCCCCAGCCATGGGGATGCTGGATGCGCACCCCGTCGACGTCGATGACGTCGTACTGCTGGCGGAAATGCGCGGTCAGATCCTGCACGACCTGAAATTTCTTGTCGTCGGGGCAGTCGATGCGCACCTCGGGGGTGCTGGGCCGTTCGGGGACGCCATCCCACAAGCCGGACAGGGGACCTTCGGCGTGGGACAGGATGCGCAGAATGCGGCCGGCGGCATAAAAGGCATCGTCAAAGCCGTAGTACTCATCGGCGAAAAACATGTGGCCCGACATTTCGCCGGTAAACACGGCCCCCACCTCGCGCATGCGCGCTTTGATCAACGAGTGTCCGGTTTTGTAAAACTCGGGCCGCGCGCCGAGACGCTTTAATTCGTCCACCAGGCTTTCGGAGCACTTCACCTCGACGATGGCGCGGGCGCCGGGATGGCGCTTTAAGATTTCTCGCCAGTACAGGATCATGAGGCGGTCGCCCCACACGATGCCACCGGCCTCGTCGACAATGCCGATGCGGTCGCCGTCGCCGTCAAAGGCAATGCCAATGTCCGCGTGTTCCTGCTTCACGGCGCGGATGAGGTCCTGCAGGTTCTTGGCCACCACCGGGTCGGGGTGGTGGTTCGGAAACGTAGGGTCGGGGGTGCAAAACAGCGGTACGGTCTCCACGCCCAGCCCGCGCATCACATCTTCGGCAAACAGCGCCGCCGTCCCGTTGCCGGCGTCCACCACCACTTTCAAGGGCCGGGGGCCCAGCTTGATTTTCTCGCGCAGCATGGCGAGGTAGGCCGGCACCGGGTCCTGCTTCACCAGCCGACCCGACCCCGTTTCGAACTGGCCCTGGTCCATCAAGCGGCGCACGCGCTGAATGTCTTCGCCGTACAGCGTGGCCGGACCCAGTGCCAGCTTGAACCCGTTGTATTCCGCGGGGTTGTGGCTGGCGGTGATCATCATGCCCGCGTCACAGGCATAGTGCACGCGGGCCCAATAGAAGATGGGCGTCACCACCTGCCCAATGTCAATCACATTGAACCCGCTGGCCATGAGGCCCTCGGCCACCGCGTCCCGGAACTCGGGGGACGAGGCCCGGGTGTCGTACCCCAGCACGCACTCTCTCTGGTTGGGATGCTGCCGATGCACATACGTGGCGAACGCCTGCGCCAGGCGCCGGGCGTCCGCCGCGTTGATGTCAGTGCCCGCCACTCCACGGATGTCATACTCGCGAAACACGCTCGGATTCATCGCCGGCCACCTTCTCGGTCATGATGGGAGTCAGTGTACTAGATTTTTGCCCAGGCCCCGCCAAGATCGCCCCACACGCTTGACACGACCCGAACAAGCAAGGGATCATGGTGTTGGATTGTTCGTACCTTGCAAAAAGGGGCGTATGGCACCCGACCGACGTGGACCCCTCCGTCGAGACGGGCCACGTGGCCCGAAGTCGGATTCCCCTGACACCCCACAGCGGGCGAGAGTGGCACAGAGTGACGCAAGGAGGCGTGCCGTGGCAACGGAGCGGCTGGAATACCGCGACGAAGTGGTGAAGATTGAGCCCAAGGGCATTGAGCGGGTGCAGGATGCGGAGCGGCATGGCCGTCCCGGATCGGTCTTTAGTTTGTGGTTTGGCGCCAATGTGGAGCTGGCCACGCTCTCGACCGGGGTGGCCGCCGTCGTGTTGTTTGGCTTGAACTTCACCGAGGCCGCGATCGGCCTGGTGATTGGCAATCTTCTGGGTGCGGTGGTGATTGGCGCGCTCTCCACGTACGGGCCCCGCCTGGGGGTGCCGCAGATGGTCCAGTCACGGTCGGCGTTTGGCTTCTTCGGCAACTTCGTACCCGGGGGGCTCAATACGATTGCCGGTGTGATGTGGTTCGCCGTCAACACGGTGTTGGGGGTATTCGCCCTGGTGGAGCTGACGGGCATGCCGTTCATCGTGGGGCTGGTGATTATGGCCGCCATTCAGGTGGCGGTGGCGGTGTACGGCCACAACATGATTCATGCGCTGGAGCGCTGGCTGGTGGGCGTTCTGACCCTGGTATTTTTGGGGGTGTCGCTGTACGCCTTCGCGCACGCGCCTTATGCGGCGGCGTTCAACCCCAAGGCGTTTCTGGGCTTCGAGGGCGTGAGCGGCGGCATGATCGAGGCCGTGGGCCTGGCCTTTTCCTACATCCTGGGCTGGACCGCGTTTGCCTCCGACTACACCCGGTACCTGCCGACGGGCACGGCGCCCCGTCGGGTGGCGGGCCTCGCGGGTGGCGCCAACTTCGTCGCATCGCTGTGGCTGGAGCTGGTGGGGGTGGCGCTCGCCTCCGAATTTCCGAAGGCGGCCGCGGGCGCCAATCCGGTGGGCGTCTTAAACGGCATGTCGCCGCACTGGCTGGTGATCGTGGCGCTGGTGGCGGTGGCCCTGGGCACCATCACGGCGAACGTGCTGAACATCTACTCCAGCTCGCTGTCCGCGCTGGTGGTCAAGGTGCCGCTCAAGCGCTGGATGGCGGCGGTGTTGGTGGGCCTCCTCGGCGCGGTGGTGGCGTGGCTTGGCCACACGGCGTACTATCTCAACTACGAAAACTTCCTGTTTCTCCTGGGCTACTGGATTGCGCCCTGGGTGGCCATCGTGCTGGTGGACTACTTTGCGCTTCACCGCGGGCGGTACGACATCGACCGGCTGTACGATCCGCGGCGAATGCTGCGGCCGGGCTTTTGGGCCTGGCTGGTGGGGGTGGCGGCGTCGGTGCCGTTCTTCAACCAGAGCCTGTACACGGGCGTTATTGCCCTGCACAACCCGCAGCTGGGCGACCTGTCGTACTACGTGAGCTTCGTGGTGGCCGGCGCCCTGTACTGGATTCTGGGACGACGCGCGGCGGCCGGCGAAACCCCGGTCGTCGGATCAGGGGCCACGGGGTAGAGCGGCCGCGTTGGCTGTAGCACAATGGAAGAGCCGAGAGCGGTCTCGGCTCTTCCATTATGGAGGTGGGGATGTGGCGGAAGCGGTGGAGCCGGGCGTCGTGGTGCGCCCGTATCGCGCCAGTACGGACTTTCGCATGGTGCTGGACAGTCAGGGAGACCTGTACGAGCTCAACTTTCCGCGGTTCACGGCCACGGCGGAGTTTCGGGCGGAGCAGGCGGTGCGCATTCGGCAGGCCGCCCGGCGGCCCTATGAACACCATCTGCTGGTGGCCGACAACGGCCAGGGGGCGGTGGGGTTCATTTGGGTGGCTTTGCGCATGGACCTGCAGGGCTTGTTTGGGTCGGTGGATCAGGTGTATGTGACCGCCCCCTATCGGGGTCAGGGCGTGGGCGCGCTTTTGATGCGGGCCGCGCACGACTATCTTGAGGAAGCCTCGGTGCCCTACGCGCGCCTGTACGTGACGGTCGCCAACCGCCAGGCGGTGGCGCTGTATGAGCAGCTGGGCTACCGCACGGTGCGGTACGAGATGGAGCGCTCGGTTTAGCCCGAGGAGGCGGCCCGCCGCCGCCACAAGCGGTTGACGATCCAGTGCCACTCTTCTAAGTGAAAGCGTTCGGCCGCCCACAGGTAGACGGCCGCGGCCACGGCCGTGACCAAAAGGAGGGCGACGGCCCGCTCCGCGAAGGGCACGCGCGGCGCCTCGAGCCAGGCCCCCAGGGGAGCGCGGGCCAGCAGCACCCCGCCCGCCATGAGGACCGTGATAATTCCCGTGCGCACGGCGGTGCGCGCCATCTGCCGCCCATCGAGATAGTGCACTTTGAAGTGCAGCACCCAGAACAGCAGCCCCAGGTTGATGAACCCGGTCAGCGAATACGCCAGGGCGAGGCCATCCTGCTTCATGGTATGCAGCAGCCACAGGTCCAGGACGAAGCCCACCACAATGGTGACCGCCGACACCAGGACGGGACTTTTGGTGTCGTGCAGGGCATAAAAGCCCCGCGACACCACCTCGATGCCGCCCCACGCCACGATCCCGATGGCGTAGAACACCAGGGCGCCGGCGGTGACCGCCGCGTTCTGCAAATCGAACCGGCCGTGCAGAAAGAGGAGCGCCACCAGCGGGTACGCCAGCAGCATGAGCAGCACCGACGCCGGCACCGTGAGGGCCATCACCACCCGAAAGCCCCGCGAGAGATACCGGCGAAAGCTCTGAAAGTCCCGCTGCTGGACCATTTCGGACAAGCTGGGCAGGAGTGCGATGGCGAGCGACGCGGCCAGGCTTTCCGGGGTCATCATGATGCGGCTCGCCAGCTGTAGGGCGTTGATGCTGCCCACCGGCAGCAGCGAGGCCAGGGCCGTCTGGTTCAGCACCAGATTGATCTGCCCCAGCCCCACCCCCACGGCGACGGGGATCATGAGCTGGCCCACGCGCTTTAACCCCGGGTGGGCCCAGTCGTGGACCCACTGGAACGGGTGGCCATACGCCGCGACCCCCACCACCTGGATGACGAAGTTCACAAAAGCCCCGGCGAGCACCCCCCAGGCAAAGGCCGCAATCCCAATCTGGTGGCCCCACAGCCACCCGCAGGCAATGATGGCCACGTTGTACCCCAGCGGGCCAATAGCGGTGGCCCAAAACGTCTTCTTGGCATACTGCTGGCCCACCAGCACGCCGTTGAGGGCGTGGAACAGCACGGCCGCCAGCATAATCCGGGTCAGGTACGCGGTGGCGGCGATGGCGGCGGGATGGCCGGCAAAGCCCACCGCCACCACGCGTACCAGCTCCGGCGCCAACAGCTCCCCGACCAGCAGCAGCGGCACAAACACGACCAGCACCAGCGACAGCGCGCTGTTGACAATGCGCGCCGCTTCCTCGTGCTGATGGCGCGTCAGATACGCCGACAGCACTGGCACAAAGGCGGAACTGATCGCCCCACCGATGAGCAGCAGGTAAATCGTGTCGGGCACCACGTACGCCGCGTTGTACTGGTCGACGATGGCCGTCTGGCCGTAGAAGGCGGCAATAAGAGAATTGCGAAAGAAGCCCAACAGCCGCGACACGATGGTGGCGGTGCTGATCAGGGTGGCGGCCCACATCAGGTCGCGGGCACGCCAGTCGCCCGACTCCGCCGCCATCCCGCCACCCCCCGCTGAATCCGCCCCATTATTCCACATTTGCTGCCCGGGGCCGGTGGCGAGGACGGCATCGGCGGACGCGCCGGACACAGGGCGCCGTGGCTAGCGGCGGGGGCCGTGTGCCCCACGCCCGTCCGGGTTGGGGCGCACCCGCCGGGCGTCGGTTCAGAGACGCGCGCGTTCTCGGCGATCGCGCGCCGTGTCCCGATCGATCTGGCGAAACGCGCGCCACGCGATCGCGCCCGATGCCACGGTCAGCGTCGCGAGGGCCGCACCCAGCATTGTCCAGACGGTCCCAACCTCATGCAGGGCGAGACCGGCGGCCCGTGCTCCCAGGGGCTCCCCCGGCGGGTGAGGAGCTGGGTGATGCCCTGCATGCGCCGGGGGACCAATTTCTGGCGTGCCGTAATGACCAGACCGTTCCATGGAGTGTATTCCAAGCCGCCGAGGGCCATGAGGGCCAACGCGGCCGGCAAGGAGTGCACCATTGCCAGCAGCAGCGTCACCACGCCCCACAGCGCAATGATGGCCGCGAGTGTGGTGGACAAGCGTGGCTTCCACGCGAAGCTGGAAAACAGGACGGTGCCTCCCCGCGATCCGGCGGCAAAAGCGGTCCACAGCAAGCCGAAGGCCCGAGAGCCTCCGTAGCGCAGCTCGGCCAGCACCGGGAGGACGACGTCATAGGGACCGTAGAGGAGATGGAACAAGAAGGCAATCACCGACAGCGCCAAGAGGGAGCGGTATCGGCGCAGCCGATCGAAGCCTTCGGCCAGCTCGCCCCGGATGGTGGACGCGGGTCGCGGATCCGGTCGAGGGGTGGTCGGCCGGATGGACCACAGAAGCACGGCGAGCAGGAAAAAGGTGGCGCCGTCCGCGTACAGCAGCGTCGGCGTGCCAATCAAGGGGATCAAAAGCCCCCCGACGGCCGGTCCCACGAGAGTGGCTAGGTTGCGTTGCGTTTGGCTGAATGTGTAGGCCTGGGGCCATGCGGCTTCGGGGACCAGCTCCCCGATGAGGGGAGAGCTGCCGGTCGAGTCAAAGGGGAGCAGGCTGCCGGCCAGGACGATCCGGACATAAACCAGTATCAAGCGGTTAGGACCACCGTGGGCCGCGGCGAGCGGTATGGCGACGAACAGCACCCCCACGGCGGCGTTGGCTACTGCCATGGCCCGCGCCTTGGGGACCCGGTCCATCCGTACCCCCGCGAGTGGGGCAAATGCCGCTTGCGGCACGAGGTACAGAAAGGTGATGACGCCCACAGCGGGCGCCCCGCCGCCGACCTTGAGGGCCAGCCAGATGAGGGCAATCCAGCCAATTTGATCGCCAAAGGCCTTGAGGGTGCGCGCGGCCCAGTATATTCCGTAATCACGGTACTGAAACAGCAGACGGACGCCGGATGGATGCGTCGGGATTTCCGTGTTCCTCCCTCCGGTCCGCCTGAGGGCGTTCCTGGCTAGGAGGTTGTCCATAAACGGGGCCGGGGGGGCGGTTCCGAGGGATGAGGAGACGCCGCGACCCCGGGAGGACCGGAACAAGACCGCCGCGGGGGGCGGTCCGGGTGGGGAGCGGCCGCGCGGTGCCGCCCGGGGGGCCCCCGCCCGCGTTTTGGGGCGGGCGGGGGCCCTTATCCGG
Source organism: Bacillota bacterium (assembly GCA_021795575.1). GTDB lineage: Bacteria > Bacillota > Sulfobacillia > Sulfobacillales > JAIMBI01 > JAJZWV01. The sequence continues at coordinate 11 of JAJYPH010000170.1, read as the reverse complement.
CTCGCAAACCG
>JAJYPH010000169.1 GCA_021795575.1 Bacillota bacterium | reverse complement strand
TCGGTGCGAGGTGCGACCCGCCGGGGAGCCTGTCGGTGGCAACCGGGAACAGCAGAGGGGTAGAGTGCGTGCGGGTATTGGTGCTGGGTGCAGGGTATGTGGGGATGGCCACCGGGGCTACGCTGGCCTACTTGGGACACGACGTGGTGCTGGTGGACATCAAGCCGGAACGGGTGGCCGCGATTCTTGCGGCTCAGTCTCCCATCCTGGAGCCCGGCATGGACGCACTGCTGGCGGAGGTGCGGGCCAGCGGGCGGCTCACCGCCACCACCGAGCCGGGGCCCGCGGTGGCGACGTCCGACGTCGTCTTCATCGCGGTCAACACCCCCCCGGATGCGTCGGGGGACGCCAACATGACGTTTGTGCGGGCCGCCGCGGTGTCGCTGGGCCAACAGCTGGATCCGGCGCACCCCGTGGTCATCGTCAACAAGTCCACCGTTCCCATTGGGTCGGCCAACCTGGTAAAAAGCTGGGTGGAAGACGGTCTGCACGCTACGCATCCCGGCACACCGGCCAACGGGACGTTCACCGTCGCGTCCAATCCGGAATTCTTACGGGAGGGTCAGGCGCTGTCCGACAGTCTCTACCCGAGCCGCATCGTGCTGGGCACCGACGTCGCGTGGGCCATGGAGCGCCTGCGGGCCTTGTATGCGCCCCTCATTGCCCAGTCGTTCCCCGCCCCGGCCTCCCTGCCCCGGCCCGCGGGGTTTTTGGCCCCCGTCCCCGTGGCGGCCACCGACCGCGTGTCGGCGGAACTGGTCAAGTACGCGTCCAACGCGTTTCTGGCCACCAAAATTTCTTTTGCCAACGAGATGGCCGCCATCTGCGAGCGGGTGGGGGCCGATGTGACCCAGGTGATGGCGGCCGTGGGTCAGGACCCCCGCATCGGGCCACAGTTTTTGGACGCGGGGGTGGGCTGGGGCGGCAGCTGCTTCGGCAAGGATCTGTCGGCCCTCATGCATACCGCGCGCGAATACGGTTTGGAGCCGGTGCTGGCGGCCGCCGCCGTCGAGGTCAACCGGCGCCAGCGGCGCTGGCTGGTGCAACGGCTGCAGGCCACCCTGAAAACCTTGAAGGGGCGGCGGGTCGCGGTGCTGGGGCTGACCTTCAAGCCCGGCACGGACGACCTGCGCGACAGTCCCGCCGAAACCGTGATTGCCGATTTGACGCGGCTCGGTGCACGCGTGGTGGCGCACGACCCCGTTGCGACGGAGGCGGCCGCCAAGGCGTGGTCGTATCCGGTGGACTACGTGAGCCGCGTCGACGACGCCATCGCTGGGGCAGAGGCCGTCCTGCTGGTGACCGCTTGGCCGGAGTATGCGGCGCTGGACTGGGCGCGTGCGCACGAAGCCATGGAGCGCTCGCTGGTGCTGGACGGGCGGAACCTCTGGTCCCCCGACGTTTTGCGGCGGTTGGGCGTCGAATACTACAGCGTCGGCCGCTGACGGCTTGAACGACACGCGCGCGACACACGTCCAGGAGGTGCCCGTGGCCAGCGATGCTTCGCTCCCGCTGACGGTGAGCGTCGTGATCCCGACATACAACCAGGCGGACACCCTGCCCGCGACGCTGGCCGCCGTGGCCGCGCAGTCGGTGCCGCCCCACGAGGTGGTGGTGGTGGACGACGGGTCCACCGACCATACGCCGGCGATACTGGCCGACATCGCGCGCGATTACCCGCTGCCGCTCGTGGTGCGGCGCCAGGCCAACGCCGGTCCCGGCCCCGCCCGCGACCTGGGCTGGCGGACCGCGACCGGCAGTCTCATCGCCTACACCGATTCCGACGCGATGCCGCACCGGGGCTGGCTGGAGGCGGCGTTGCCCTATTTCGCCGACCCGAGCGTGGCCGCGGTGGAGGGACGCGTGACGGCCGAGAGCGACCGTGCCCCCACGATTTGGACCCACCAGGTCAAGAATTTGTTTGGCGGCCAGTTCATGACCGCCAACATGATTTACCGGCGAGCGGTGATTGCCGACGTGGGAGGGTTCCAGACCCGCCACCGCGAAGATTCGGACCTGGCGTTCAGCGTGCTGGAGCGGCACGGCCGCATTGTCTTCGCGCCCCGCGCCGTGGTGGAGCATCCTCCCCGGGAGGAGAGCCTGGCCTTTTATTTTCGCGTGGCCAACCGCCGGCGGTACGAAGGCGGGCTGCTGCGGCGCCACCCCACCGTGGCGCCGCAGTACGTGCACCGCCTCCAGCCCACCGGGCCCCTGGTGGTGTTGGGCGAGCTCCTGGTGCTGTTCGGGCTCGTCCATGCCGGATGGACCGTCACGTCGCTCGGCCTCGCCTGCCTGGTGGTGGGCCTGCCGAAACGCGTGCTGGCCTGGTTGGACGGCCGGTCCTATTCGTACCAGGATTATTTGACGGTGCTCGTCGTGTCGCTCGCGCTGGTGCCGGTCGAAAGCTACCACCAGTGGCTGGGGCTCATCAAGCCCCCGCCCCGCCCTCGCGGGCCGGCAGCTGACTGATGCGCGCTCCCGCCGGCAGGGGTCCCCCGATGCGGGTGTCCGGGGGCGCCCACACCCAGCGCATGCCCACCGTCCGCGCATAAATCAGGAGCTTGTACCAGGGCGTGACGATGGGCACCACCAGCGCGTACACCGCTTCGCGCGGCCGGTACGCCCGCATCATCAGGAAGCTGGCGGCGCGCACATACACGCCCAGCGCCCACGCGGCCAAAAACGGCCACATCCACGGCTGATCCAGCCACACCAGGGTCCCCACCAGCCCCACGTACTGCATGACGTCCGTGGCCCCCACCATGACGGCGGGCAGCCGATGCTTGCGTGCCAGCCGCACGGCGGCGGCCTGGTACCGCACGCGCCCCAGATGTCCCCGGAGGCTTGACGGCCGCGGGGGATGGTCGACCGCCATGTCCGCCACAAACACCGGATCGACGCCGGCGTGGCGGACGTGGAGCGACCAGTCCGTGTCCTCATACGCCGGATACGGGAACCGGCGGTCAAACCCCCCATGGCGGTCGAACACGTCGCGGCGCACCGCCAGGTTGCACGTGGGAAACGGCCCCGAGGGCTTGGCCAGCACCGTCAGCTGGTGGCTGAACACGCTGGGCGTCGCCATCAGGGTGGAGGTGGTCTTCCCCACCAGCACTTCGGCGGACGGATGGGACGCCGCCCGCCGGAGGGCGGCCATCCAGCCCACGGCCGGCACCACGTCGTCGTCCAGGAAGGCGACCCAGCGCCCCACAGCGGGACCCGCCGCCTCGTCGCGGTCATCCGCCACCGCGATGCCGAGGTTTCTGGCCCGCGCGGGCCCCCCATTGGGTGTGGACACCAGCGTCACGGCAAACGGCAGGGCGAGGCCGGCCACCGAGCTCTCCGTGTCGTCCGTCGAGCCGTCGTTGACCACCACCACGGAAAAGGCGCGGTCCGTCTGCCGAGCGAGCGCCCCGAGTGCGCGCTGCAACAGTCCTGCCTGGTTCATGGTGGGGATGACCACCGTGATGGCGGGGCTGGGGCGCGAGTCGTTGGCCATGAGGAGAGTGTACCCGGGGGGCGGTGGCCTGCCAACCGGGCCTGTACCGGCGGCATGACCGGTGTCCGGCAGCCCGCGATGGTCCGTCCTTCGCGTCCGCACGCCCCCGTCCTCCCCGGGTCCCCAGAATTCCCTCCGCGGATCTGACCATTTTCCCCTCTGAAAAAAGAGGATTTCCGCGCCGAGGCCCGTATACCCCCAACAGGACAAGCAGATGGTCCCCGTGCCGTTTCTGGGCGGCCCGGGAACGCGTTGGGATTTCCCCTGCTTCCTGTATTCTGCTTCCGGCGTGCCGTTTCCACCCATACGTCAACCCCGGCGCGATGCAGCGTGCCTCACGGGCGCCGTGCCACCACCAAGTTGTTTAAAAGCAGCCTCAGAGTTGATCGAACGGAGGGTCTCACCGCATGAACCCCATGGACAAGCCAACGTCGACCTCGGCCACATCGGCCACATCCGCCGCCCCGCGCGCTGCCCGCGTGCCGTCTCGCCGCTTCGCGGCCCGGGGCGCGCTGGGGCTCGCATCGTCCCTCTTGTGGACCCTGCTCGTCCCGGCCGCCGCGTGGGCCGCCACCCCGGCCGCCCAGGTGGAGGCGGGGTCGGTCACCATGACCGCCACGGCCCACACGGCGCCCATCGGCGGCAGCGTGACGTTTACGGCCAACGCCAGCGATCCGGGCGGCACGCCCGCGTACCAGTGGTGGGTGGAGGAACCCAACGGCCACTGGGCCATCGGCCAGAACTATTCCACGGACGCCACGTTTCATCTCAGCACCCCCAGTGCGGGCGACTACGTGGTGGTGGTCGATGTGCTGGACCAGCAGGCCGTCGCGCAGCACGACTGGTCCCAGGCACAGTCCACCGCCCCCGACGGCGTCTTTGTGAACAGCACCGTGTCCGCGACGGTGAGCGGGGAAACCGCTGGCCAGCCCGTCACCCTGTCGGCCGTGGCCCAGAACATCTACGACCCGCTGTATCAGTTTTGGGTGGAGTCCCCGTCGGGCACCTGGAGCCAGAGTGGTCCCTACGGAACCAGCAGCCGCTACACGTTCACCCCCCCCGTGCCGGGGTCCTATCACTACGTGGCCTTTGCGAAAAGCCCGGTGGCAGCCAACGACGCCAGCGGCGCACTCATGAGTTCGCTGGGGACCGCGTCGGCGCTGGGAGCGGCCGCGTCGGTGTCCGTCGCGGCGGCCACGGCCCGGTTTGCCGCCAACGGCAGTGGCGCCGACCAGCTGACCGTCACCGTGGCGAACGCCTCGGGCCAAACCATCACGCAGTTTTCGGGCCAGGTGGCCCTGTCGGCCGGCAGTGGGCTCCTGTTTAACGACGGGACGTCGTCCTCGGCGACGGTGAGCATCAGCGGCGGCAGCGGTACGCTGACCCTGGCGCTCCCCTCCGCCAACGTGGGCACCTACACCGTCACGGCGGAAAACCTCACCGCCAACGGCGGCCCGGGCGTGGCCGCGACCGTCTCGTATGGGCAGGCCACCGTCACCGCCACCTACCCCCTGATTTCCGTGGGGTGGGGCTATTTCTACCCCCAAAACTTTCCCGGGGGCTACTATGACCTGACGCACCACTACGCCGACCTCACGGCCATTGTCCCCGATTGGTACTACCTGAACCTCAACTCCTCGGGGACCGTGGGCACGCCCGTCCTGGACACGTACCCCCCCGCCAGCATGATTGCCCAGGTGAGCGGCCAGGCCGCCTCCCACCACGTCATGATGTGGCCGTCCATTGGCTGGGCCGCTCCCGGCAACCTCGACGCCCTCCGAAGTGCGGCCAACGTGTCGGCCATCGTGAGCGGCATGACCAACCTGGCGGTGTCCAACAACTACCAGGGACTCACCATCGACTTTGAGGGGATGGGGAGCCCGTCCGCCACCACGCCCACCGATCCCACGCCCGCCTACCAGGTGTTCAACAACTTTGTGGCCGCGCTGGCGGCGTCCCTGCACCACGTGAACAAAACCCTGATGGTGGCGGTCTACCCGAGCGCCTACCCGTACACCATCTATGACTACCCGGCACTGGCCGCCTCGGCCAACTATCTGAACGTCATGGGCTACCCGGAGCACAACACGGGGTACCCTTCGGCCAGCGCCCCGTATCCCGGGCCCACCGCCGGATTTCCCTGGCTGCAGGGCCTCTTGTCGGGGGACCTGTCCACCGGCGTCAACCCGCACCAGCTCATTTTGGGTCTCGCCCCCTATGGGCACGGGTGGACCTACACGTCCAGCGGATACATCTGCGGCCAGGCCGGCTACCCCAGCTGTCAGGGCTACCTCTCGAACTTCGAGGCGCAGAACCTGATCCAGGCGAACGGCATCACGCCCACGTGGGACCCGTGGCAGAAGGAAGAGGTGTTCACCGCCGGGCCCGCCGCCGTGGCGCCTCCGTCGGGGCTTTCCACCAGCACGCCTGGGCCGTCCAATGCCGTGCGGAGCCTGCAGAGCCTCCTCGACTACGTCCTGATTCGTTACGCGGCCGCCAATGGCCAGACCGAGCCGCCCCTCATGATCACCGACGGCTACTACGGGCCGGTGACCGAAAGCGCCGTGGCCCTGTTCCAGCAGGACTTCAACGTGGCGACCACCAGCGGCTCGGTCGGCGTGTACAACGCTGCCACCGCAGCGGCCCTGTCGGCGTTGATCTCGCAGTGGCACATTGGCGCCACGGTGTACTGGACCGACACGGGCCGGTCGACCCGGGACCGCGTTGCCCTTTCGGCGGCGGACCATCTGGGAGGTGTGGCCATGTGGCGGCTGGGGTTTGAAACCGAGAACTATTGGCTGGGCTTCGAGTCCGTAGGGTCCGCCATCAAGCAGGGCGGCTGAGCGACGGCGGATGAACGAGGAGGTCGACCATGGGCAAAACGGCAGCACGACAGCGCACACGGGGGATCACGGGAACCATGGCCGGCTCGCTGATGGCCGGGTCGGTACTGCTGGCGGGGTGCGGACTGTTTTCGTCCGCGCCGCCACCACACCACCACAGCACGGGACCCGCGAAGAAATCCGGACACCACCACACCAAAAGCCCATCCAACTCCACCGGCAATGGAACCGGGACCGGCAACGGCACCGGGACCGGCAATGGCACGAGCAACGGGACGGGCAACGGGACGGGCAACGGAACCGGATATGGCGCGGGCAACGGGACCGGCAGTGGCACGGGGAGCAGCCAAGCCCCGCCCGGGCCGGGTTCCTATTCCTCGTTGACGGTCCAGGTGGTCAGCATGACCCAGGTGGGCACCGCGACGACATCGGGCAACCGCTTGCCGGTGTGGCTGGTGCGCCTCTCGATCACCAACCCCACCACGGCCCTGGTTCCATTGGTCTTAAACGACTTCACCGTGGTGCCCAGCGGAGTCACCGGCACCGATTCGTACAATGACAGTGCCGCCGGCGCCCTCACCAGCGCGAATTCCCTGTTTTGGCCCATCAGCACGTCGGACCCGGCCGCCCACCCCGCGTATATCCCGTCCGGAGCCACCGTGACGGGCGACGTGACCGTCGAGGTGTCGACGGCGGCCCAGTATCGCTGGGTGTGGGGCTCGCCCAGCAGCGGGACCACCGCCACCACGTTCAGCGCCACCGGGTAAGGCTCCGAGCGTGTGCACAAGCGGGAGGGACGCCTTACGCGTGGGTCTCTCCCGCTTTGCGTACGTCTTTTAAGAGCACGAAGAGATGCAGCGGGTCGGTCGGCGACGGGACAAAGTCGAAGTGCGTGTAAAAGGCGCGCGCCGCCTCATCCTTTGCCTGCACGGCCAGCGCTCGGATGCCCGCGATGTCCGCAGCCTGGAGGGTGCGCTGCATCGCATCCTTGAGCAGCCCCGCCCCCAGGTTCTGGCCCAGCCACCCCGAATGGACCGCCAAGCGCGCCAGCAGCATAAGAGGGACGGGGTGGCGAGCCAGGCCCTTCGTCAGCCGTTCCGGCGCATCGTCACAAGCCACGGCACCAACAACGAAGGTATAATAACCACACACGTGTGCGCCAGCCAGCGCCACGTAGGTCTGCGAGGCGTTGGCCTGCTGGTTGGTCAGGGCAAACCGATGCAAGAAGCGATCGAGTGCTTCCTGTCCGCAGGAGAATTCTTCCGTAGGATGCTCTCGGGTGAGCTTCT
>JAJYPH010000021.1 GCA_021795575.1 Bacillota bacterium | reverse complement strand
GGCCAACCCCAGGTCCACGGCCCGCGCCAGCACCACCTTGCCCACGCGGCCACGGTCCAGGGCGCGCACCACCACCGCCACCTGGTCCCGCCACCGTTCGGGACGCGGGACAAAGCGGGTCGTGAGGAGCGTCGCGCCCGGCAGGGACTCGGCCGTCGCCGGCACGCGCGGCACCGGCCGTGGCGGCCGGAGGGCTCCCGAGGGCGGCACCCGCGCCACCAACTGCCACCACCCCGAACCGTCCGGCTCGCGCCGCACCGCCAGTTCAGGCAACACCAGACTGGCATCCGGAAAGCCCCGCCAGGACCGTCCCGCCTGGAACGCCGCTCCGCCCCCCACCCACAGGTCGGTCGGCAGGTTGGCCGTCGCGGCCAGTGCCTGCAGGCGGCTCGCGGCCGCCCCGAGTGCCCCTGCCCCGTCGGCGCGCACCCCGAGCGCCTCGCCCCACCCCAGGGTCACCCGGCCGTCGGGCTCGCGAAATGCCCAGGTCAGCGCGGGGCTGGCTACCGACAGCGCGTCCACCGCGGCCGGCTCTCCCATCGCCACGCGCGCGGAGACCCAGACCGCCTCTCCGCGCCGAACGGCCGAGCGCCGGGCCTCGTCCAGCACCCGATCCACCCAGGTGGACACCTCGCTGAGGCTCTCCACCCGCCCCACCACCAGCGACCGGTTCATCCGCTTCCCGCCTTTCGTTTCCGGTGGCCTCAGCGCACCCACGCGCCTGCCGCCAACCCCAGCGCCAACAGCAAACCGGACCACAAATGAATGCGCCCGGCCACCAGGACACTTTGCGCCAGCCCGTCGGGCCGCGCCACGGTGCGAAGCCGCGCCCACGCCCACGGTAACAGCAGCACCGGCACGCCGGCCGTGATGGGCAGCAGCGACGCGGCGCCGAAAATCAACGGCAGCACCAACCCGACGGCCACCAGCGCGTCGAGTCCCCAGCGGGCGGCCTGCGGGCCCAGCAGGACCGCCACCGTGCGGCGGCCCCGATCTCTATCCGGCAGCCGGTCGCGCAGGTTGTTGGCCATCAAGATGGACGCCACCGTAGAGCCCACCGCCAGCGACGCCAGCACCCCCGCGGGCGTGAAGCGCCCCACTGCCGCCAACTCCGAAGCCACTACCTCGATAGGCCCCATGATGAGAAACACCACGGCCTCCCCGAAGGGGGTAGCCGACAGCGGGCGCGGCCCGGCGTTGTACAGGCCGGCCGCTGCCGCGCCCAGCGCTCCCAGTCCCAGCAGCCAAAAGCCTCGGGCCGCCACCAGCACCATCCCCAACAGGAACGCGGCCAAAAACGTACCGGCCGCCCACCGCCGAATCTGGGGCGCCGTCATGTGGCCGGTCACCAAGAAACCGGCGATCCCCACCGAGTCGGCCTGGTCCACACCGCGCCGAAAGTCCGCGTATTCGTTGGCCATGTTGGTTCCAATCTGCAACAGGAGCGCCACCGCCAGCATCACTCCGCTCAGGACCCAGCTCACCGACCCGGCCAACGCCCCAGCGGCCACGCCCACGGCCACCGGCGCCACCGACGCCGGCAGCGTGGGGGGGCGCGCCAGCACCCACCACTCTCTGAGCGTCACCGGAGCTCCCCCTGCTCCACCAGCGCCCGAAGCCGCGCACGCCACACTTTCCCATTGGCCGTCAGCGGGATCGACTCCGCGACGATCCACCGGCGGGGCACCTTGTAGCGCGCCAGATGGTCCTGGGCAAAGACGGCCAGCGCCGCCGCCGTAAGCATGGCGCCGGCGGCGGGCACCACCACCGCCACGGCGGACTGACCCCACGCGGCATCCGACACACCCACCACGGCCACCGCGCGGACCCCCGGATGGCGCGCGACCACCCGCTCAATCTCGGCCGGGTACACGTTTTCCCCGCCGGAGACGATGAGATCGGTCCGACGGTCCACCACCACCAGTCGGCCCTGGTCGTCCATCCGGCCCAGATCCCCGGTGGCAAACCATTCGTCCTCCCCACGCGGCGGCTCGCCCCAATAGCCCGGAACCACCTGGGGACCTCGGACCCGGATGTCCCCCACACCGTCCGGCCCGGGGTCGACGATGCGCACGTCGACTCCCCAAAGCGGAGTCCCGCTCGTGTGGAACCCGTGCGGCGCGTGTCCGGCCTCCAGCGTCGCAGCCTGAGACGCCGTCTCCGTCATGCCGTACGTGGAGCGTACGGGCATCCCCGCCGCGTGCGCGCGCTCAAGGAGGCTGGGGTCCGCCCGGCCGCCGCCAATGAGCACCGCCCGGAGCCTCGGCGAAAACGGGCCTGCCTCGACGTCCAGCACTCGCTGGAGCATCGTGGGGACCAGCGACGCCAGCGTGACGGTCCCATCCCGCAGGAGGCCAGCCGTGCGCGCCGCGTCGAAGCGCGGCAGCGCCACTACCCGTGCACCCGCCAAGATGGCGCGCAGCAAAATGGCTTGGCCGCCCACGTGAAACAACGGCAGCGTCAGCAGCCAGACGTCCTCGGGGTCATGTCCGAGCGCTCGTTCGGAGCCGAGTGCCGCCCACCCGTGCTGCCCCAGCGTGAGGGCCGCGCCCTTGGGCCGGCCGCTGGTGCCCGACGTGAACATCAGACCCTGGACGCTGTCGGCCGAGGGCTTGTATCGCACCCATGCCGGGGGACCCTGGGCCAGCACATCGTCCGACGCCGCCGCCGCCGGCACCACCAGCCAGTCGCGCGGGGCCCAGTCGTCCAAGACGGCGGGGGCGACCACGAGGCGCGGGTCCGCGCGGCGGATCCGCTCCGCGCGTTCCTCGGAAGAGAGCGCCGCGTTCAAGGGGACCAGGATGGCCCCCATCCGGATGGCCGCAAACAGAAGCTCCACATGCTGATAGTCGGGGGGCAGGAAGCTCACGACGCGGTCGCCCGGCTTCACGTCTCGGTCGGCCAGGCAGCCCACCACGCGGTCCACTCGGGCATCCAGCGCGCCCACTGTGAAACTGGCCGCGTCCGACCGCCAGTACTCCCGCTCCGGATGGATGGCGGCGCGGCGCCCCAGCCAGTCCCACGACCCGGCGCGCCCGCGTCCCTCGCCGCCCGTCGGCGTCATTTACGGCAGACGCCCAAAGCGGGTGAAGTCCGGCGTGCGCTTCTGCTGATAGGCGTTGCGGCCCTCCTGGGCCTCCTCGGTCATGTAGTACAGCATGGTCATATCGCCGGCCATCTGCTGCAGTCCGACCAGTCCATCCTCCGCCGCGTTGAACGAGATTTTCAGGAAGCGAAGCGCCATGGGACTTTTCTGCAGCATCTCGTCGCACCACTTGAGGGTTTCGGCCTCCAGCTGGCCCAGCGGCACCACCGTGTTGATGAGGCCCATGTCCAACGCCTCCTGGGCCGAGTACTGGCGGCAGAGGTACCACACTTCGCGCGCCCGCTTCCACCCGATGGTGCGTGCCAGCAGGCTCGCCCCAAACCCCCCGTCAAAGCTGCCCACTTTGGGCCCCGTCTGACCAAACACGGCGTTGTCGGCCGCTATGGTGAGGTCGCACACCAGATGCAGCACATGGCCGCCGCCAATCGCGTAGCCGGCCACCATGGCCACCACGGGCTTGGGCAGCTGGCGAATCTGCCGCTGCAGCTCCAGCACGTTCAGCCGGGGCACACCAGCATCGTCGACATAGCCGGCGTCGCCCCGGATGCGCTGGTCGCCGCCGGAACAAAAGGCCAGCGGGCCCTCCCCGGTGAGGATGGCCACCCCCACCGTCGGGTCCTCCGCCACCCGACGGAACGCCTCCTGCATCTCAAACAGCGTCTTGGGCCGAAAGGCGTTGCGGACCTCCGGCCGATTGATCGTGATTTTGGCCACTGCCCCCCGTCGCTCAAACTTAATGTCCTGATACGGCGTCTCCGGGCTGAACGCTTCCCACTCCATGACACCACCTCCTGAAGCCGACTGGCTCGCCATCCCCCAAAATGAACCACGGTTCACGTGAACCATGGTTCATTTTCTCGCCCACCCCCCGATTCGTCAACTCCTGCGGGAGCGAGCACAGCCCGCCACGCGCCTCCGCACCCACAGGCCTCGACCGTGGGATTCCTCACCCCGTCCTTTGAAGGTTGCCGCTTGCCACTGGCCGCCGCAGTCGCGTACACTGTGTACACAAGGAGCGATAGAAGTGGAACACATCGGGCTTCGTCATCTGCGAAACGGTTTAGCCGGCTACGTCCGGCGCGTCCGCTCGGGACAGTCGCTCCTAATCACTGACCGCGGCTTGCCCGTGGCCCGCCTGTCCCCGGTGACCGAACAGTCGGAGCGCCGTGCGTTGCTCGCGGCCGAGGGCCTGATGGAATGGAGCCAGGGCAAGCCATCCGGCTTGACTCGTCCACCCCAGGTCCGTGAGGGGACGGTCGCCGACCTCGTGATCCAAGGCCGACGATGATCCTTTATCTGGACACCAGTGCGTTGGTCAAACTGTACGTGGCGGAGGACGGCTCTGACGTGGTACGCACGGCCGTCGGCGCAGCCGACACGGTCGCAACCTCGCGCGTCGCGTACGCGGAGACCCGAGCCGCGCTGGCGATGGCGGCCAGGATGAGACGTATTGATGACGCCGACCGCGCCACGGCCGCTTCAGTGTTTCGCGCGGAGTGGCGTCTGTTTTCCATCGTAAACGTGACTCAGCCGCTGGTGGAGTTCGCGGCTGAGCTCGCGGAGACCCATGGGCTGCGTGGGTTTGACGCGATTCACCTGGCATCGTCGGTCTTTCTTCTCCAACGCACCCAAGAAGACGTTCGTTTTTTGGCTTGGGACAAGGCACTCCTCAAAGCGGCTGGGGAAACGGGGCTGCAAGCGAATCTTCGGTGAACAGACGAACTAGTGTCCTGATTTGCTATATAGGTGCGCGTGATGAGTGTGTCGAATGACTGAGAGGGTCAGCGGAACCGGGAGTCGGCGAATGTTCGCGTGCGGGCTCCTCAAAGGATTTGGCTGGGCCGATGGCGTATAGCCCCCGCCAGGAGGGGTGGCAGGCGGGTGTTACGCATTACCCAGACGTGGGGGTGGACCCCCGAGGCGTTCGTCGAGGAGGCGCGGCATGCCCCGCCCCGGGTGGCCGAACGGTTGCATGCCGTGCGGTGGGTCTGGCAGGGATACCCGACCGCGGAGGTCAGCGCCATCGTGGGACGCCACCCCGGGGTGATCCGGCGGTACGTGCGGGCGTGGAACGCGCGGGGGCCTGCGGGGTTGGTGATGGGCCCTGCGCCGGGGGGCCGCCCCAAGCTGAGCGAGGCCCAGACGGCCGCGATGATCGCCGCCGTCGCACAACGTCCGGCGACGGTCGGGTTTGGGCCCGCGGTGAACGGGGACTCCAAGATCCTGCAAGCCTACATGGACGATCAGTACGGGGTCCGCTTCTCCCGCGGGCACCTGCGCAAGGGGCTCCCTCAGCACGGGTTCCGTGGGACCCGGCCGACGTACGTCCTCCAACGAGCCCGGCCGGCGGAGCCAGCGGCGTTCGCCGAGCGCCGGGCGACGCTAAAAAAAACGCCGCGGCGGGCACCGGAATCCGGTTCGAGGACGAGAGCCCCGTCCGCGCGTATCAGGCGATCTGTGCCACCGGGTTCCGGCGCGGCCAACCAAAGCAGGTCCCCACCTATGGCCATCATGCGAGCGTGGCCCTCTTCGGCGCCGTGGATATCGGCAGCGGGACCGCCGTGGTCGAGCAGGCGGCGGACCTCACCGCGCAAACGTTTCAGGCCTTTCTCACGCGATGGTTCGCCCAGTACCCGACGCAGCCCCTGGTCGTGATCTGCGACCACGCGAAGATTCACCACGCCAAAGGCCTGGCCCCCTGTTGGGCGCAGTATGGGGACCGGGTGGAGGTGTGGTACTTGCCGGCCTACTCGCCCCATCTGAATCCGACGGAACGGCTCTGGAAATGGCTCAAGCAGACGGTCATCTGCAATGCCTTGCATCCGGACGTCGCCGCCATCGCCACGAGCGTTGAGAAATTCCTGGCCCATGTGGCCACGGTCCCGGAGGAAGTTCGGAGTCGGCTCTGTGCCTAAGATACCGTTCATGACGCGCACCTATATAGTCGGGGTGGAGGGCAACGCCGTTTACTACAATAAGTATCGGGTGGTGAATCCGTCCCCGGTGCGCCGGATCGTGGAAACCCTGATGCGACCCGAGTGGGGCCGCATCGCGGGGGTGCAGCAACGTGTAGTGTGGACGCTGGTGGAGGGCGAACACGGGGTGGCGGTCCGTGGCACCGCGATTGGCTTTTGACCCTAAAGGGCACCCGACCCAGTCCGTGGGGCGGCCCCTTGACCTATGCGGTTTACGTGGACGGGCAGAACGGCGGGATTGCGGCGTGGTACGTGGTCATGCCGCCACGGACGCGGCCGCAGGCCTGAGTGTGCCAGCGCGGCCGTGGAAGCGTCGAGGCGGCCGGCTTGAGTCATCCACCCCACGTCCGCGACGGAACGGGTCACCGACCCGGTGCTCCAGGGCCGGCGCCGATCCTCCAGCTGAATAGCGATGGGTCACGTTGTCCGTGGCCGCGGACGGTTCTGCCCCGCGCCCACAGCGTCCGTCGACAGGGGATCCGAAGCCGGCTACCAGGTTGACCGATCGCACTGCCAGTCCTATGACGCCCACCGTGGCCTGCGCGTGCCCGCCGGCCGCGACCGGCCGCCCAGTGGGCTCTGAGTGCGGACCGCAGAGCGTGGCGCCGCCGACTCGTCCACCGATCCGTGGGGCGCACGCGGTCGACCGGGGCCGCCACGGGCCTGTGGCGGCCCCGGAGGGTGGCTCCGGCCCCACGTCCCCCGCACGGGCCGCCGTGCGATCGCGACTCCACCGAGTCCCAGCGCCTGCGCTACAATCGGCGGCGAAGTCGCAGCAAGGAGGCAGCCAGTGGGGCGGTGGTCTTGGACCCATGCGGTGATGGTGGCCACGGCCGCCTGCCTTTGGGGTTTATCCGGCACCGCGGCCGAGTGGCTGATGCACGCGGACGGCGTGAGTCCGTTCTGGCTCACCACGGTCCGCATGGGCGTGACCGGTCTCGTACTGCTGGGGGTGCTGCGCGTCCGGTCCGGTCCCCGGGCATGGTGGGGCATCTGGCGCAGCCGGGCCGCGTTGCCGCGCTTTCTGTTCTTCAGCCTGGTGGGGCTCACCGGCGTGCAGTTCACCTACCTGGCCGCCATTGCGGCCAGCAACGCCGCCACCGCCACACTGCTGCAGTACCTCGCGCCGGTCCTCCTGGTGGGGGTCGCCGCGTTGGCCGCGCGGAGCCCCATCGCCCTGCGGCAGGGGGCCCTGATGGCGGCGGCCGCGCTGGGCACCTGGCTGTTGGTGTCCGGCGGCCGTGGCACCTCCCTCGTCGTGAGCCCCGCCGGATTGGTGTGGGGCCTGTTGGCGGCGGGCACGCTCGCCCTGTACACCTGGACAGCTCCGCCCCTGCTGCGGCAGCACGGAACCGTCGCGGTCATGGCGTGGAGCATGCTGGTAGGCGCGGCGGCCCTGTCGCTGGTCCGTCTGCCCACGCTCGGCGCGACGGCTTGGAGCTGGCCCGTCGTGGGCCTGGTGGCGACGGTGGCGCTGGGTGGGACGCTGTTGGCGTTCGGCCTGTTCCTGGCAAGCCTGTCGCACATCGCCCCCACCACCGCGGCCTGGCTGGCCGCGGTCGAACCGGTGGCGGCGGGCGTGTCGGCGCACGTGTTCCTGCACGTGCCGCTAAACGCGGTGCAGGTGGCGGGTGGCGCGATGGTACTGGCCGCGGCCGGTCTCTTGGCCGGCGCGTCCGCGGCGAGCCATGGAGAAGCGCGCGTCGGAGACCCTATAATGGCGGCAGCGTACCCGGCGGTTCCGGGGGAAGGAGACGCCTATGGCAATACAACTGATGGCCCCCCAACTGAAAAGGCAGATTGACGACCACTACATCCGGCAGGGCCCGCTGTTTGGTGCGGTGCCCGGCCACGCCTTAGAGCTGGAACAGCAGCGGGACCTGGAGGACAGCGGCTGGACGGTGCGGGAGTACCTTGACCAAACCGTGCTCATCGGCCCCCAGGCCACGGTCCGGTGGGACCAGCATCTGTTTCGCTTCCGCGACGCCATTTTGCACCAGGCCGCCCACGGATTGGCCGAAGGCGTCCCGGTGGCGGGCAACGCTCAAGCCATCGTGGACGAAGTGATCAACTCGGCGTGGGATGCCCGGCTGGACCAGCTGCGCACGGTGTGGGGCGCGTTTGCCTATGCCGCCCTGCGGCAGGGGGATCCGGCTCCGGATGACCACCTCGACGTGGTCATGCCCGCGTCCTTTGCCATGGAGGACCAGGAAACGTATTTCTTCTACACCCAGTCCATGGCGGACGCCGCCGTGGCCACACTGGCCGAGGTGGTGAAGCCCCCGGATCGGGGAGACGACTTATGGCCCATGCTGGCGGCCATCCATGACACCCCCTGACGGCTGGAGCCAATGCGCCATCAGTACCTCGTCCACCAGTGCGCCGCCCATGCGATACTGCCCGCGGCGCACGCCCTCCTCCACGAACCCCCGCCGCCGGTAGGCGCTTCGCGCCCCCGCATTGGTAGCAAACACCGTGAGGCAAAGCTTCTCCACGTGCTGGGCCCGGGCCCACGCCTGGGCGGCCTCCAGGCAGCGGCTGAACAGGCCCGCGCCCCGGTGGCTTCTCGCCACCACCACCGCCAGCGTCGCCGTGTGCTGCGTCTTGGGCCACACGCCCCGCACCACCTCCAGCTCACACACCACCCGCGGGCCGTCGCGTCCTACCCAAATCTGATGGTAGGCCGGGTCCCGCTGGGCCAGCACCGCCGCCTGCTGGGCCTCCGAGAAAAACAGCCGGTCCGGCACAATGAACTCGCCTTCGCCCGCCACCTCTGCGGTGAGCAGGCACAGGCCCCCGGCGTCCGCAGGGACGGCGGGCCCAATGTCCACCACTCGAGACATTCCTGATCCTTCCTCCCGGGGCCGCCTCGGTGATGGAATTCGGCGGCGGGCCCCGCACTCCTGCCCACGGGCTCCCAACCGCCGGAGCATGTGGTAGCGTGAGTCCACCGGCCGCGTGGTTGTGGTTCAGAGAGGGTGTGGCCGTATGTCCACGGCGATGAGGCCGTTTTTGAAGTGGCCGGGCGGCCAGCCACGGGTGCTGGACCGCATTGCGGCGCGCCTTCCGGCCGTTTGTCGAGTCAGCGGCGGTGTTTTTGAATGCCGAGTATGCGACCGCCTGGCTGACCGACGTCAACCCCGACCTCATCAACCTGTACCGCGCGCTGCAGAGCGAGAGCCACGCATTCGTGACATCCGCCCGCGCACTGTGCACGCCCGAGCACAACCGCGCCTATGCCTACCGTGCGCGCTTCAACCGGTTAGCGACCCCTGGGAGCGCGCCGTGCGGTTTCTCTATCTGAACCGCCATGGCTACAACGGCCTTTGCCGCTACAACGCCGCGGGGCTGTTCAACGTGCCGTTTGGGTGATACGTCCGCCCCTACTTCCCCGAGGCCGAACTTGCCGGCTTCATCGCCGCCGCGGCCCGCGCCCAACTGGCGGTGCAGGACTTTCGCGCCGCCATGGGCGCCGCCGTGCCTGGGGACGTGGTGTACTGCGACCCCCCTTACGTCCCGCTGTCCCCCACGGCCAACTTCACGGACTACGCCGGCGGTGGCTTTAGCGCCCAGGACTAGGGGGATCTGGCCCACCTGGGCCCGCCCGCTGGCCGCGCGGCGTATTCCGGTCCTGGTGTCCAACCACGGCACGCCCGAGTCCCGCGCGCTTTATGCGGGCGCCCACGTCGACCGATTTGCCGTGCGGCGGTCCATCAGCCCGGACGGTCAGCATCGGGGGACGGCGCAAGAATTGCTGGCGCTGTTTCTACCCGACGAAGCCCCCGCGGAGGTCACAACTGGTGAGGGGCTTCGGCGGCTCACGACGGGTTGACGGGCTCGTGCCGGTCTGCCAGCTTGGTGACACAGGCCGACACAGACGGCACGACGAGCGAGGTCGTCTTGGTCGCTGGGCAGCCGTAGCTAGCCCGAAAGGAGAGGCCCCTTGGACAATTACACCCCGATGACCAGCTTCGGTCGTGACGAATCGTTGCGCTACGATGCCGAGGACACCCGCGGGGACGAGGCTCAAACGGTCGCGTTCCTGGCTCAGCTGGCCGGCGGGGGGGACGCCTTGGAGTTCGCCGTGGGCACAGGCCGGATCGCCCTGCCCCTCGCGGCGGCCGGCGTGTCGGTGGATGGCATCGAGATGTCGCCGCACATGGTGGAGCGTTTGAGGGAGAAGCCTGGCGGCGATCGCATCCCGGTGACCATGGGAGACATGTCGCAGGTCGGCACCGGGCGCACCTATGGGCTCGTGTACCTGGTGTACAACACGATTGGCAACTTGCTGACCCAGGACGACCAGATCCGCTGCTTCGAAAACGCCGCGCGCCATCTGGCCGCAGACGGTGTCTTCGTCGTGGAATGCCACGTGCCGACTGCGGCGGCACGTGGCGGCCGGCAGTTTGTCGACGCCGAGCAGGTGGGCGTCGACTACGTGGTGCTGGACGTGTGTCGCTACGATCCCGTCTCGCAAATTCTGGACGAAAGCCACGTGCGCATTAGCCCGAGCGGCATCACGCTCGGACCGATCCGCGTGCGTCTCGCTGCCCCGCCGGAATTTGATCTCATGGCGCGCCTGGCTGGCCTGCGCCTGCGGCACCGGTGGGGCGGTTGGGACCAAGAGCCCTTTACGCAAGACAGCCAGCGGCATGTGAGCGTCTATGAGCGGGCATCCGGGTAGCGGCGCGGCCACGCCCGCTGGGCCGCGCCGCTCACCACGTGCTGGGGCTTCCCGGAGCGGCCGCGAAGCCGGACGGGGTTCAGGCAACGCCCGCATGGTGTGAACCGGCCGTCAGGAACTCCGCGGCGCCATCGCGGCCCCGAGAAACGTGGTGCTCCCTCCTTCGTGGCGGGAGCGCATTCAGCCACCCGCTGGCCCGGCGTGCGTGGCACAGGGCGCGCGCGCGGGCTCTCCCCCAGCCTGTTGACGGGGGGACCCGTCCTCGGGGCGCCCCCAACACCCCACCCGCCACCCCGCTCCGCACATGGCGCCTCGTGTGGCGCGGGCTCAACGGCGAAGGGGCCACTAGGGCGGGTGGCGCCGCAGTCGGCGGGTCGGGGGACGGCGCCGCGTGACCGCGATGGCCTCGGGTCCGGGCTCTGTGGTGTCCAACCGGGGTTTGACCCAGCCATGGCGCAAGGGGCCCGGACTGGTTTCCTCGATGTAAAGCACCGAGGTCATCGGCAGGCGAATTTTGAGCCGGGGACGCGTGGCGCCGCGAAAGCTGCCCTCGGCCTCGACCCAGCCGTCCAACAGCCGAAGCTTCCGCGCGTAAAACACCCGCCGGTCGCCCGTGCTCGAGCGGGCCACAATCCGATACGGGAGCATTTCGCCCCCCACGGGATCCCAGGGTGCCGCGCTCATAGGCCGAACGTCTCGCGAAACAGCGCGGTGGCGTACCCCTTGGCCTGACCCAGCGTGATGCGCGGCGGCAGCGGCCGCTCGTTGGGGTCGCACAGCACATCCACCACCACCGGGCCCGGGTCGTCCAGCGCCTGCTTCAACGCGGGTTCGAGGTCGTCAGGCTCTTGCACGCGGATTCCCCGCCCTCCCGCCGCCTCGGCATAGGCCGCAAAGTCGGGGTTCGTGAGGTGGGTGCCAAACTCGGGGTAGCCCTCCACTTCCTGCTCGAACTTGATCATCGCCAGCCGGCCGTTGTCCAGGATGACGATCTTGACAGGCAGCTGGTACTTGACCGCGGTCACAAAGTCGGCCATGAGCATGGCAAACCCGCCGTCCCCCACCACCGCCACGGACTGCCGGTGGGGATCCACCAGACGGGCCGCCATGGCCGCGGGCAGTCCAAAGCCCATGGACCCCAGCCAGGCCGACACCAGCCAGCCCTGGTCCTGCATGCGAAACCCGCGCGCCATCCACACCAGGGAGTTGCCCACATCCACCGCGATGTTGGCATCGGGATCCACCAGCCCGGACAGCACGTTGACCACGCGCTGCGGGTTGAGGGGCGCCTTCTCGTCCCGCGAGAGCCCGTCGACCCATTTGAGCCACTCCCGCCGCGCATGCTGCAGGTTGGACACGAAGGCACTGGGGTCGTGGCGCGTGCGCACCCGGTCGGACAGGGCCTCGAGCGTGGGCCCGGCGTGGCCCACCAACCCCAGGTCCACCTGGACCCGCTTGCCCACCTGGGACACCTCCCAGTCGATCTGCAGGAGCTTGGCGCTGGTGGGCAGAAACTGCAGGTACGGGTACGACGCGCCCACCATCAGGCATAGGTCGCACTGCTCCATGGCGGAGTGGGCGGGCTTGGCACCCAGGAGCCCCAAGCCCCCCAGCACGAGCGGATGGTCGTCGGGGACGATCCCCTTGCCGGGCAGCGTGTGCACGATGGGGGCGTGGATGCGCTCGGCCAGATCCACCACCGCCTGCCGCGCGCCGCGGGCGCCCCGCCCACAGAACAGCACCGGGCGCTCCGCACGGTCGACCAGCTGAGCGGCCCGCTCCAGCACGTCGTCGGTGGGGATCGTCTCCAGCGCGGCGGGCTGGGCCGCACGGACGCCGTAATGGTGCAGCGGCTCCTCGACAGAGCCTGAGAGCGCGTTGAACGGGAGGTTCAGGTGCGCGACACCGCGCTTGGCCAGCGCCGCGCGGCAGGCGTTGTCCGCCATGATGGCCATTTGGTTGGGGTCCGTGACCTGGTGGTTGTATACCGCCACGTCGGCAAACAGCTGCAGCAGGTTGACCTCTTGGAAGTAATCCGTGCCCAGATAGTCGGTGGACACCTGCCCGGTGAGCGCCAGCACCGGCGCATGGTCCATCTTGGCATCGTAGAGCCCGTTCAGCAGGTGAATGGCTCCGGGTCCGGCGGTGCCCAGCGCCACGCCCAGTCCGCCGGTTTTCTTTCCCACGGCGGACGCCATGAACGCTCCGGCCTCCTCGTGCCGCACCTGCACGAACGTGAGCCGCCGGTCGCGGCGCAAAGGCTCCATCAACGGGTCGATGGAATCGCCGGGAATCCCAAACAGATACTCGACGCCGTGTGCCACCAGGACGTCCAGCAGCACGGCGCCAGCCGTCTTGGCCATGCGCCACCTCCGCCGGTAGCGTGCCCCGCGGCCGCGCCCCTAACGCACGCGGCGGCGCGGGGACACGCCCCCGCGCCGCTCGCCGAAGTCTGGTCGCCTCGGGCTAAAGGTGGTACTTGGCCAGCCGCTCGTTGACCTCCGCCCAATCCAGGTTCTTCATGAACGCCTCCAGGTAGGGAGCGCGCTTCACGCCGTAGTCAATGCCGTAGGCGTGCTCGTACACATCCAAAATCAGCAGCGGGTACGCGCCCCACGGCACCCCCACGTTGTGGGCATCCTGACCGTAGTTGTGCAGCTTCTGGTCGTCCAGGTCGTACGACAAGACCACCCAGCCCCGCACCGCGAGCCCAATCGCCTTGAACTCCGCCTCCCACTTCTCATAAGACCCAAAGTCGCGCTCGATCAGCTCCAAGGCCCGCCCGTGCGCCTTGCCCCCCTTGCCGCCCAGATTGTCGAAGTACCACTCGTGCAGCTTGCTGCCGTTCAGAGCGAAAATTTCTTCGGTCTTCAAGCCGCGCAGGTCACTGTAGGTCTGGTTGGCGGTCGTGAGGTCCACGGCCTCCAGCTTGGAGCGAATCTCATTCAGCTTGGTCACGTAGCCCTTGTAGAGAATCCCGTAGTGCTGGTCCATCTCCGCCTGGCTGATGCCGTCCATCGACAGGCACGCCTGCTTCAGGTCCCGAAAGTCTCGCTTGTCCGCCATATGTTGCCCTCCTCCACTTCTGCTGCCCGGCTCCCCCCTAGGGCCACCGACCCTGGATGCAGTATATCCAGCGCCGCCCAGCTTGGCCAGAGCACGCGGAACTCCGAGTGTACCTCGGGCTGGCCCAGCGCGTTTGGCTATGAAGCCGATCCCATGTAGAGACGCCGTCCATTCCGCCTCCGTGTGGGGAGCAGCCGTCGGCGGTCTGTGCTGACCGTCGGCACCGAGGCGACCGCAGACCAGTCGGGCACGCAGCCCGGTGCACCCCCGGTGGGCAGGGGCGGTACCCAGTCGGGCACGGCGCCGGGACGAGCTGGGGACTTCGCGGCCCCAGAGCCCAGACTCGATCGTCGGGCGTCTGATTTTCCCGGCTGATCACGAACAATGCCCCATCGCCCAGAGCGCCGGGAGGGGACATTGTGACAAACGGACGGGCGCCTCCGGAGGAGCGGCGAGACCAGGCCCACAGCCCGGAACGCTGGCCGCCGCTTCCCCGTAGATGCCTCGGCTGGATCAACCGAGAAATGGAATATTTTGTAATCACAGGGTGTCACCCCCGTCGAAGGTTCCCATAGGATGCCCCGATCGCAAACGACGCCCGTGCTGCAAGAGCTCTCATGACGCGCACGGCGTTCTGGTAAGTGATGTGAGGAGGCATAACGCGTGAGTGAAGACGACGTCGAGGTGGGCAGCGTAGCCTTGGGGGACGATGCTGAGTCCGACCGGTCGGGTTCCCGCCACATCTGTGTCAAGCCACCGCCCGGGCATCACGGAGCCATCCAAGTCAACTTGCAGGCCCAGGCCGAGTCGCAGCGGCAAATGCAGGATCAGCTGCAGTGGATGAGCCAGTGGCAAGCCCAAGCCCAGGCCCAGTGGCAGGAGCTGCATCAGTTCATGTTGCAGCTCGTGCATGAGCAGCAGGGGCAGTACCAGGATCAACGCCAGCACCAAAGCCAGTGGGAAGCACAGTGGCAGACGCAGTGGCAGTTCCAAGTGCAGGTGCTGGTTCTTCTGCTGGCTCTGGACAAGGACGGCGACCGCCATAAAACCGTCCGCGAGTTGCAGGAGCTGTTGAGCAAGGTCCGGGACTAGTACGGACGTGGCCCCCAAGGACCCATCCGAGGCGTGGACCAGTGCGCTGCGGGCACCGGTTCACGCTTTCGCCTCGGTGCTGGCAGCCTTCGGCGGGCCAGGCGTCCGCCGGCCGGGACACGCGAAGGGGCCGCCCGTCCACCCGCCACCCGGTCGATGGATGACCATGGCTCCCTGGGGTGTCTCCGGCCAGACCAGGGCTCACAGCGTGCCGGAACGATGAAAGGTGGATGGTGCGGTGGATTCTTCAGCAGAGGTCGGTCGAGGAGCCTTGATGCCCAAAACCCTGGACCGCGTGGACCGCCAGCTCGTGTGGGACGGGACGGAAATCTTGCGAGTGCTCCGAGCGGCGGTGATGGACTTCGCCCCCAAACGCGAACACCGAATCTTGGTCCTGAACGGGGCGGGAACGCTCCGACTCCCCGACGGACCCATGGAATTGTCACGGGGGCTCACCCTGGTCTGGACGCCGTCGGCCCGACCGGCGGTCGAACCGTCCTCGGTACAGCCCTTGATCCTGCTCCACCAAGTCGGACCGCCGCCCTCCCGCCCGGTGCGAGAGGCACCGGTGCAAGACGGTTCGGCCTTGCCCACCCGGAATGCAGACCCTTCCCCCCGGGCCAGCCCGTCGGCCCCAGCCCGGCTAACGGCCTCCGGTCGAGCCCCGCTGCCAACCGGCCCGTTGGCTCATCCGCCATCCGTGCCTCACCGCCGTCCCCCTGGCCGGGCGGACCTCCACACCGATCCCCTAAAGTGGGTGCTGCCGCCGGTCGTCGCTGAGGGAGGCGTCCACACGTCGCGCCGCGCGGATCCGGGGCCGCGCGCCGACGCTGACGTCACGGATGTGCCGCGGTAGGCGCTGAGAGCGGTATCAGGAGCGGCGTCCGATCACTGACGAGAAGCCCCATCGCTCTCCACACCCTGGCAGCTCGGGCCCCCCAGGGGTTCTGGCGGCCAGCGAGACCCCGTGGCGGGCGGGCTCGGTCCCCCCACTCCTCCAAGAGACACCCCGGCGAGTGCCTGAGACCAGTGGCTTGGCTGGGCAGCGGCGGCACCACGCGGCGCCCCGGGGAAGCCGCCACCCCGGGGGTGTGCGCGGCCACCGCCGTCGTGGGGCCGGGGACAACCCGGCCCCAGGCGTTGAACGGCCGTCCGGGCAACGCGGCCAAGCCGACCCGCCCTGTGAAACGTGGGGTGTAGTGGGGTGTATGTCCGGCGACGTGTGGTTCGGTGCAGCGCAACCCGGGGGCTCCGGTGCCCTTCGTCGATCCTGCGCACCACAGAGTGGGCACACAAGCGCCACGCGTCTGGGGATCAGCGTGGCTGCGCCGACTGGTCACGGCGACCTCACGAGGGCGGCGCCCGGGTGGTGAACGCGGGGCAAGGGACCTGATCCCGGCTGTTGCACCGAAGCCACCCGCACCATTGTTTGTTATGCTGGGGAAAAGTGTGGCGGTCCGCCTGCGGGCGTGGCCAGAAAGGCGGAAGACGATGCCGCTGTTGGATCCCCGACCCGAACTGTGGAAGCTGCCGCGGTACCAGCCCGGCCGGAGTCGGGAAGTGGCCCCCGGAGCGCCGCCAGCGCTGTTGGCCTCCAATGAAAACGTCTGGGGTCCGTCCCCGGCCGCCATCGACGCCGTTCAAGAGGCCGCCACGCTCATGCACCGGTATCCGGACCCGGGGGGTGAGCAGCTCACCGCGCGCCTGGCCGAGCGCCACCGGCTCGATCCTGAGCAAATTTTGCTCGGCGACGGCGCGGATCAGCTAATTCGACTGCTGGCGCTCGCCTATGTGGCACCAGGGCAGACGGCGGTCATTCCGCGGCCCAGCTTTCAGGCATACAGCCTGGCCATCACGGTAGCCGGCGGACTCTCGGTGCCGGTGGCGCTGACCGCCGACGGGGCCGTGGACCCTCATCGACTGGGTCAGGCGGTGTCGCCGGTGACCCGCCTGGTGTTTGTCTGTACGCCCAACAACCCCACCGGGCCGGCGGTGGCCGCCGCTGACGTGCAGCAGATGGTCCAGCGGCTGGCGGGCCGCCCCGTGCTGACGGTCGTCGACGAGGCGTACCACGAGTTTGTCGATCCGCTGGACACGTTCACGTCTTCACTGGCGCTGGTGCGCGCCAACCTGCCCGTGGTGGTGCTGCGCACCTTTTCCAAGGCTTACGGGCTCGCGGGCCTGCGCATCGGGTGGGCCGCCGCCCCCAAGCCCGTGATTGACGCGCTGGCGAGCGTGCGTGAACCGTTCAGCGTCAATCGCTTGGCCCTCGCGGCGGCCGAAGCGGCCCTGGGCGATACGGTGCACTTGGAAAAGGTCGTGAACGCCACGCGCCGCGCGCGCCGGCGGTTTTTGGATCAGGTGGCCGACCAGCGGCTCTTCGGCTTTGAGAGTCAGGCCAACTTCGTCACCCTGCGCGGTGGGGCGGCGGGGCCCCAGGTGGCTGCCGCCTTTGAGCACCAGGGCGTCATGGTGCGCGCCACGGAACCGTTCGGCCTAGCCCGCCACATTCGCGTGACGATGGGCACCGACAGCGAACTGGAGCGGTTCTGGGCGGCGTGGGCCGCCGTGGATGACGCCCTGCCGTTTCCGCGCCGCTCGGCTTGAGCGTTTCTGCCGTTCTGCCGTCGGGGCCCGATTTGTGTATGCTGGGGGATGAAGGGTCGGCGGCAGAGACAGCGCGGCCGGACACACTCGAGTGAGGGGAGGGAGTCCCAGCCAGGGGCTGGGGCGAGGAGGCCATGAATCTGGTGAAGAGCGTGCGCACCACCGCCTATTTGCGGTCGTGGGGCTACGCGGATGCGAGGCCCATTACCGCCCAGCAGGAGCAGAAGCTGCAGGCGCTGTTGGACCGCTATCACGAGGTGCAGGATGCGAATCAGGTGACCGAGCTGATGGTGGATGACGCCGTGCTGGGCAAGTCCGTGCCGTTCGGCGAGCTGTCGGTGAACGAGGCCAACCAGGTGTCGTCACACCTCCTGGTCCGCTTGGCGCTGCACACCCATTTTCGGGATCGCCTGCCGGAGCCGGCGCCGGACTTCGCGGGGGAGGTGGCGTGGCTGGCGGCCGACCGCCTCCTGAGCGACCGGGTGCTGTCCCGGGCCGGCTGGGACGTGGCCGAGTACTTCATGCCGGCGCACCCGACGGCCGACGACCCGGTGAATCCGACGGCCCTGCCGCCCGGTGGCGACGCGGCCAGCCGGTCCCCGGCGTAGCATGGCCACCCGGGTCATGGTCGTCGACGACGAGGAGAGTCTACGCGACCTGTTGCGCATGGCGCTCGGCCGAGCGGGCTACGAGGCGGCCACGTTCGCCAATGGGGATGAGGCCCTGGCGGCGCTGCCGTCCTTTCGGCCGGAGGCGGCCGTGATTGACGTCATGATGCCGCGCGTTGACGGGTTTGAGTTGTGCCGCCGCCTCCGGCAGGATCCCAACATCTACATTGTGATGCTCACCGCCCGGGACACGGTGGAGGACCGGATCGCCGGACTCGACGGCGGGGCCGACGACTATCTGGTGAAGCCGTTCTCGGTGGATGAGTTGTTGGCGCGGCTCCGGGCCGGCCTCCGCCGGGTGGACTCGCCGGCCGACTCGCTCACCTTCGGCGCGCTCGCCATGGACGACCCCGCGCACCGGGTGCAGTGGGGCGAGCGCGAGGTGCAGCTGACGGCGCGCGAATACCAGCTGCTGCGCTACCTGTTGCTGAACCCGCACCGCGTGCTGACGCGCACGCAGATTTTGACGCACGTTTGGGGCCACGACTATGGGGCCGACGAAAATCTCGTCGAAGTGCACGTGTCCAGTCTGCGCGACAAGCTGCAGGACCGTGATAAAACCGTGATCCAAACCGTCCGCGGCTTCGGGTACCGGTTGGGCAGCTAGCATGCCCAGCGGCCGCCGGCGCCCGTCGCTGACGCGCACCCTCATCGGACTGCAGCTGGGGCTGCTCTTCATCCTGCTGTCGGTCGTGGGGGTGGCGCAGTATCTGGTCCTGCAGCGCGTGCTGCTCAACCAAAGCGCGCGCACGCTCACGGGCGAGCTCGCGGTGCTGGCCCCCATCCTGCACCACTCGATTTCGCACAATACGTTCGCGTCGCTGGTGCCGGTTCTATTTCGCCACTTTCACAGTCCAGGCATCGAAGTGCTGGTGGCCAATGCCAGCGGCTTCTCCATCGCCAACTCCGCCAGTCTCCCGGCCAACGTCCGCCCTCCCGTCCCCGCCCTGGGCAGCTACGCGGTCTGGAGTGGGCGGGTGGTGGTGGCGAGCCCCCTCCGGCAGCATGGGCACTTTCTCGGGACCCTGTGGCTGATGGTGTCCACCGCCCCCTTGAGCCACATTCTCACCGCAGACACGGTGCTGTTTGCCGTCCTGGCCCTCGCGCTCCTCGTCGCGGCGGGGTGGCTGGGCGCCGTCGCCGTGCGCCGGACCTTGGACCCGCTGGAGCGCGTCATCCAAACCACAGAGGGGATTGCCGCAGGCCAGTACGGCGAGCTGACGGTGCTGGACCGCGCCCCCCGCGAGCTGGCGCGCTTGGGCGACGCGGTCAACCGCATGTCGCTGGCGGTGGCGTTGTCGTTTCAGCGGCAGCGCGAGGCCGAGGCCGAGACGCGCCGGTTCCTGGCTGACGCGTCCCATGAACTGCGAACGCCCCTCACGGCGGTGTCGGGGTTTTTGCAGCTGTGGGAGGAGGGCGAGGGCACACCCGACGAGCGCCGGCAGGCGCTCTCCGCCATGCAGCGCGAGACGCGGCGCATGACGCGCCTCGTCACGCAACTGCTGACGCTCTCGCGGCTTGATGCGGCGCCAACCCAGGAACTGCACCGGGAACGCGTGGACTTGGCCCAGTGGGTGGGCGAGCACGAACCGACGCTGCGTGCGCTCGGCGGCAGCCGCCTCACGCTCGACGTCACCTCCGTGTGGGCCAGCATTGATGCGGACCGCCTCGTGGAGGTGCTAATGAATTTGGTGGACAACGCGCTGCGCCACACGCCACCCGAAGGGACGGTCACGGTCCACGTGGGGCCTGCCAGTGGCGGAGCGCGCATTGTGGTGGACGACGAGGGGCCGGGCATCCCGGGGGACGTCCTGCCGCACTTGTTCGAGCGGTTCTATCGCGGCGATGCCGCCCGGAGCCGCGACCGCGGTGGCATGGGCCTCGGGCTCGCCATCGTTCGGGCGCTGGTGGAAGCGCACGGCGGCCACGTGACGGCTAACAACCGGCCCCACGGCGGCGCCCGGTTCACGGTGTGGCTGCCCGCCACCGCGCCATCCTAGGCGCTACGGCGTCAGCACCACGTTGCCAAACACCTGCCCGGCCTCGAGCGCCCGATGCGCCTCGGCGGCCTCATCCAGGGGGTACGCACGGTCGGTCACCGGCGTGAGCACCCCCCGGGAAAACAGCCCCAGCAGGCGGGGTAGAAGGCCGGCGGCTCCCAAGAATGCACCCAGAATGGTCAGCCGCTTGGTGAACACCTCGCGCAGCTCCAACTCCACCCGGCTGCCCGTGGTGGTGCCCACCGTCACCACCACCCCACCGCGGCGGGTCATGGCCACCGACTGAGCGAAGGTCGCGGCGCCCAGGGGGTCGAACACCACGTCCGCCCCCACGCCGGCCGTGCGGCGCTCCACCTCGGCCGCGAGACTGTGCTGGCCGTCCCACAGCAGGGTTTCCGGCGCGCCTTCCCGCTGCAGGCGCTCCGCCTTGCCCTCATCGCGCGTCACCGCCAGCACCCGCATCCCGCGAAGACGGGCCAGCTGCACGGCCGCCACCCCGAGCCCGCCGGTGGCGCCCCAGATGACTGCCACCTGCCCCGGCTGCGCCCCGGTCCGGAGCCAGGCCTCTTCGGCCGTCAGATACGGAACCCCCACGGTGGCCGCCTCCTCAAACGTGATGCCCGACGGCATGGCCGCCAGTCGGGCCACGGGCACGGCCATCAGCTCGGCATAGGCGCCGTTCGTGGGGGAAAACTGCGGGCAGCAATTGGTGCGGCCGGACCGGCAGGCTTCGCAGCGCCCACAGCTGCTGCCGGGGTAAACCACCACCCGGTCGCCCACCTGCCAGCCCACCACGCCCGGACCGACGGCCGTGATGTCCCCGGCCGCGTCGCTGCCGGGCACGAGGCCCGCGGCGGGAATGCCGAATTGACCGCGCCGCACCCAGACATCGCGGCGGTTGACGCCCGCCGCACGGACCCGCACCAGCACCTCGCCATATTCCGGCACCGGGTCCGGGAGCTCCCGAATCACCAGCACTTCGGGACCGCCCCCCTGCTCCACGAGGATAGCCCGCATCGTCATCCTCCTGTCGTCGTCCTGCCGACTTGTGATCGCTCAACCAGAGGCTTCAACGTCCACGCGAGCCGCGCCGCCTCGGTCAAAAGCCGCGGCGCGGTGAAGCCCGGCGGAAAGATGGGCCAGTCCCAATGCACCGCCGCCGGCCCCCGCACCGCTTCCCGCCACGTCGAACGCGGCGCGGTCCCGGCCAAGCGCGCCCCAGCGCCGGCCACCCAGTCCTCCAGCGTGAGGTTCCCCACGAACGCCGGCAAGTGGCCCCAGGCGGCATGCGCCGCCAGAATGCCGTCCGCGCCGGGACCCGGCCAACGTCCGCCGGGCGCCCCCACGGGGGGCACCACGGCCACGTCTCCCCCGCCTGCCTCGAAGTGCGCGAGCGCCCAGGCGATTTCGGCCGCGGAGAGGCTGCCCTGGGCCAGCCGGGCCGGCCCGACGCCCACGCGCCGCAGCACGTCCCGAAGCTCCCAGCGGTCCACGCGGGTCGGGGTAGGGGCCACGGCCGTCCCGAGCCACCTATCCACGGTCACGCTCTCCGGTCCCCCAGAGGGATCCCCGAGCGCATCCAACATCCGCGCGAGGCCATCCAAAGCCGGCTGCCACGCGGCCGCCGGCCGTGCGGGGCCCGGGCGCGCCGGCCCGTGGGCCGTCCCCCCCCAGAAATTGCGCTGGTCCCAAAACGCGGTGGTCACCAGCTCCGTCGGGTGGGCCACCAGCACGGCCGTGCGGCCGGCCCGCCACGCGGCGCGGATCGCCTGGGCTCCTTCCTGCACGGCGTCTGGCTCGGGGAGCCGAAAGAAGAGACCCTTGGGCAAGTCGACGGCCGGCGCCCAGTACAGGAGGCCGCCATACCACATGGGCCCCGGCGTAGGCTTTAAGTAGCTGTTCCAGCTCTCCGACAGCACGGCCTCAAATCCGAGGGCCCGCCCGGCCGGGCCCGACACGTCGGGCAGCCAGTTGCCCCCCGGTTGGGTGAAGAAGCGCGGGGCCACGCCCAGCCGGGTTAGCAGGTCCACGGTGGGTTGCTCGCGCTCTATCAGGCGCATCCGGGCGGTTTCGGCAGGCAGCGGCTCCAATTCCTCCGCCAGCGTGGGATGCTCACTGTGGCTCCACGAGTGGCTGCCCATCACGCCCTGGGCAGCCATGCGGGCCAATAGGTCGCCACGCCCGCTGCCCGCCAGCTGCCGCGCTTTCTTCCCCACGAGGGCAAAATGCGCCGCAAGGCCACGTTCGGCCAGCAGGCGCAAGATCCCATCCAGCGCCCAGGTGCTGGCGGGGGTCAGCCAGTCCTCCACGTCCAAGCGCACAAACAGTGGCTTCATGAGGCCACCCGTCGGTACACGGCCGAGAACGCGTCGGCCTCGCGGTCCACGTTGTGGTGCGCCATGACGTAGGTGCGGGCCGCCGCGCCCAGCCGCCCCCGCAAGCCCGGATCGCGTACCAACTCCGTGATGCCTGCCACAAATTCCTGCTGGGTGCTGAACACTAGCCCGGTGTGACCCGCCTCCACCAGCGCACGGTTGCCGGGAATGTCCACTACCGCGGGCGGCACGCCCGATGCCATGCCCTCCAACAGCGCGTTGGAAAGTCCTTCGGTTTCAGACACATTCAGCACCACGTCTGCCCGACGGTACCACCCCGGCATGGCGGCCGGCTCCACCTCCTCCACGAGGGTCAGCCAGGGATGAATCTGGGCCCGGGTGGTGAGTGCTGCCCACAGCGCGAGATCCCGGGGAGGCCCGGTCACCGTGAGGCGCGCCTCGATCCCCGCCGCCCAGAGGGCCGACACCAGATCCACCGCCCAGAGCGGCCGCTTCACCGGGCGGCCCGCCCCCACCAGCAGCAGGCTGAGGGGTGACGGCGCGTCGGCGGGCGGCCCGGGCCGAAACTGTCCCGTGTCCACCCCCGGAGGAATGTGGGACACGCGCCAGCCCGGCGCGGCGGCGGCCAGCTGGTCCCGCGCCGCCCGGGTCAGCACCGTGTGCTGGGCGGCGCGCGACAGGGTCGCGACCCGGTCCTGGCCGAGGGGGCTGTCCAGCGCCGTGAGGTCGGTGCCGGTCCAGGTCACCACCAGCCGGGCCGGATCCACCCCTCGGTTTAAAAGCGGCTCCGCCGTGGCCCACGCATGAAAGGCATGCACCAAATCCGCCGCGGGCCGCTCCGACAAGCGCGCGACGCGTGCCTCGATCCCTCGGCGGCACAGCGCGCCGGCCAGTCGGGCGGCCGACTGCCAGTTGCCCCCGGCCACCGGCGTGTCGTCCCGCACCACCAGCACCACGCGCCAGGGAGCCGCAAGCCCGCTAGCCAATTCGCGTCCCATTCGGCACCAAGGCGTCGGGCCCCAGCAGGACCACATCGCCCTCCCCCGGCAGTCCGCCCAGCACCAGCACTTCCGAGCGCACCCCGCCAATGCGCTTGGGCGGAAAGTTGACGACGGCCACCACCTGTCGACCCACCAGCGTCTCGGGGGCGTAGCGGCGGGTCAGCTGGGCGCTGGTGGTGCGCGATCCCAGGGGACCAAAATCGAGCGTCAGCACTAGGGCGGGCGCGCGCGCACCCGCATTGACGCCTGCGGCCACTACCGTGCCCACCCTCAAGTCATATGCGAAAAACCCGTCAACCGGCTGGATGGAATCCGCCGGCGCCCCGGTCGGGGATGCTGCTGGGTCCATGGCCACCTCGCCTTTCGGGTTTGTTGTTCGCGGTCTCGCACTATTCTGTTCATGCCCAGCCCATCTCGCGCCGGGAACGGCGTAAGCCCCGAGGGTCAGTGGCCCAGTTCGCGCAACACTGCCAGCTCCACCTCGGCGGGGAAGTACAGGCGGCGATGGCCCTGGCGCTCCCGGCTGATGGCCTGCACCGGCCGGGACAGGCGCGACATCTCGGTCAGCACCGCTCCGTCCCACACGTAGAGGGGTTCGCTGCCCCCCCGGCCCTCCCCGCCCAAATAATAGTCATAATAAACCCCCAGCGCCTCATCCACCTGGAGATAGTACTCCGGGTCAAAGCCCCCGTCGGCCACCGCCTGCTCCACACGCCCAAAGACGCGCGGATTGCCCCCGGTGGGCCACTCCGCGTACCGAAACAGTCGGCGGTCCGGAATGCGCTGGGCCAAGTCGGCCAGCACGGGATCCGGATGGGTCCGCCACATCTCAAAGGCCACCATCACATGGTTGTCGTCCAAGGCGAGGTACTCCCCGACCCCTAGCGGGGCTCCGTCGAGCCAGTGGTCCAGCGGCCACGGTGCCCGGGGGGCCTCCCCGCGGGCCGCCAGCGCACGCGCCCGGGCCATCACTTGGCGCAGCACCACCTCCGCGCTGCGGCACACGGGGTGGAAGTACACCTGCCCGTACATGAAGTAGCGCGCCAGCAGGTAAGCTTCCACGGTTTGCAGACCGGTTTTTTTGACCACGACCCGGTCGTCCAGCGGATGCACCACCCGCAGAATGCGGTCCAGGTTGAACTGGCCATAGTCGACGCCGCAATAGAGCGCATCCCGCCTGAGGTAGTCCAGCCGGTCGGCATCCAGCTGCCCCGACACCAGCGACGTCACCAGGCGATCCGGATGGCGCTTTAAGATGACGTCGGCCACCTCGCCCGGAAGGGACGGCTCATACGCGGCCAGCACCTGGTGCAGCGCGGTCGTCGGGTCTGCCAGCAGCCGGGCCCCCCACTCTTCATGCGAGGGACCCCACAGCGGCTCCAGCGCATGGGAAAACGGTCCATGCCCCACGTCATGCAGCAGGCCGGCCACCATCGCCAGCCGCGCCCGCTCGGGTGCCAGTCCCTGGCGCTCGCGGTCAAACGCCTGCAGAAGCCGGCGCACCACTTCGTAGGTCCCCAGCACGTGGGAGAACCGGCTGTGCTCCCCCCCGGGGTACGTGAGATACGCCGGCCCCAGCTGACGGATGCGTCGCAGCCGCTGCACTTCGGGCGTGTTCACCACGTCCCAGACGAGGGGGTCGTGAATGTACACGTACCCGTACACCGGGTCGCGCAGCACCTTTTCTCCCTCAGACATCCCACCCGTCTCCGGCGTCGTAGAGCCCCCTTCCACCAATCCTTCGCGTTGCACGTACCCGATTCCTGTCAGTGCCCCCGTTCGCGCTGCCAGCCCGATGCCCATTTCGCCCGCGCGGGGTCCAGGTGCACTGGTCGGCCGTGCTCCACCACAGGCCGGCCGGCAACCCAGACCGTGTCCACCGCGGTGGCGGACAGCGCGTACACCACGTGCCCGATGGTGGGCGGGCCGGGCAGCAGGGACAGGTCCCGGAGGTTCACCGTAAACGCGTCCGCCGCGCATCCCGGCGCCAGCCGGCCGGCCGAGAGCCCCAGCGCGTCCGCGCCCGCCTCCGTCCCCAGGCGAAACGCCGTCGCCGCGTCCAGCGCCTGGCCGTTTCTCGCCTGCACCTTCTGCAGCAGCGCCGCCATGCGCATCTCGTCCAGCACGCTCGAGCGGTCGTTGGTACAGCCGCCGTCGGTGCCGAGACCCACGCGAATGCCCCGCGCCAACAGGGCCGGGACCGGCGCGATCCCGTCGCCCAGAATCATGTTGCTGGCCGGATTGTGGATGACGGCGACCCCCCGGTCCCGCATGAGATCCCAGTCGGCCTCATCGGTCCACACCGCATGGATCAGGACGGAGCGGGAGCCCAGCGCCCCCACCTGGTCCAGCCAGGCCACCGGCGACACGCCATGCGCCGCCAGCACCTGCTCGCGCTCATACGCCCCCTCAGCCACGTGCACATGGAGCTTGGTGTCAAGCTCCTCGGCCGTGGCCACGGCGGCCGCGAACATCGCGGCCGAGGCGCCATGCGGGCTGTGGGGCGCCACCTGCACTGTCACCAGCGGGTCGCCCCGGAGGGCGGCGGCCAGCTCCAGGGTGTGCTGGTGCGCCTGGGCCGGCGTTTCCCGATACCGGGCGGGGGCGCCCTCCCAGTCGTAGAAGGTCCGCGCCAGCACCAGCCGCATGCCGACGCGCCGCGCGGCCTCCGCGACGACCAGCGCGTTTTCGATGCCCTGGTCGTTCAGATAAAAGAAGTCGGCCACGGTCGTCACGCCATGGCGCAGCATGTCAGCATAGGCCAACTCCGCCGCCCAGCCAATCTCCTCGCACGACAGGCTCTGGGACACCGGGTACAGCACCCCGGACCGCCACCCGAAG
Organism: Bacillota bacterium; assembly: GCA_021795575.1. Taxonomy (GTDB): domain Bacteria; phylum Bacillota; class Sulfobacillia; order Sulfobacillales; family JAIMBI01; genus JAJZWV01. The sequence goes on along the minus strand of JAJYPH010000021.1, from coordinate 5,796 downwards.
AAATCGTCATCCTCTCCCATGCCGCGCATGAGGATCTGAAAACTGTGATTGTGTCCGTTGATGCTGCCCGGGAGCAGGAGGCGCTCCCCCAGCCGCTCCAGCCGCCAACCGGCATGCGCGGCCAGCACCTCGGGGGCCGGGCCCACGGCCGCCAGCTGTCCGCCGGCCAGGGCCACGGCCCACCCGGCACGCATCGCGCCGTCCGCGTAGAGCCAGTCCGGCAGCCACACCGTCCCGGGCAACCCCGGCCCGCTCTCGGCGCTGCCCTCCATGCCCATCTCCCCCTCCGGCTCGCACCCGCCCGTCATCAGTCTTCGCATCCTAGCAGATTGGCGGGCCGGGGCGAGGCCGCACCGCCCCCCCTCGAACGCCATACCATGCGCCCGAAGGGGGGCGTGCGATTGAATGCGCCGATCCCCCCGCCCCGGCCGTCCCGGCTCTCACGCTCGGTGATGGTCGCGCTCGCGGCGCTGGGCCCGGGCATTCTGGGTCTGATGGCCGACAACGACGCCGGGGGGATGATGTCGTACCTGCTGACCGGAGCTCAACACGAGCTCCGGTTGTTCATCCCGGCGCTGCTGGCGATGGGGGCGGCCACGGTGTTCATTCAGGACATGGCGCTCCGCCTCGCACTGGCGACCCGGCTCCCGTTTCAGCGCCTCGTGCGCGAGCGGCTCGGCAGTGGGGCCGCCCAGTTGCAGGCCCTGCTGCTGCACGCCCTCAACACCATCGTGCTGGCCACCGAAGTGTCCGGCATGGGGCTGGCGCTGCAGTGGGCCGGCATGCCGTTCACCGCGGCCGTGGGCGTCGCGGTGGCCATCACCGCCGCCATTGCGATGCGGGGCCGCTACCAGTCGCTGGAGCGGCTGTTGCTGGTGGTAGGCGTCTTGAACCTGGCGTTCGTCGCCGCGTTGTTCTGGCTGCCGGCGGGGCACGGCGTCGAAAGCCCCTGGCAGCTGGCACCGCCCGCCGCCGACACGAACTTTCTTCTGCTGGCCCTGGCGGGCAATGCGGTGGCGCCCTGGATGGTGTACTGGCAGGAAAACGCCGTCGTCGCCCGCGGCATGAAGGTGTGGGAGCTGCGCCGCGGCCGCTTTGACCTGCTGGTGGGCGTGCTGGTGCAGATGGCCATGGCCACCGTGGTGCTTTGGATCGGTGCCTCCTTGCATGGCAGCCCCGGGAACGTGTTCAATCCCCTCCAGTGGATGGGGGCCAACGCCGGGGCGCGGGTGGCCGACCTGTTTGCCGTGGGGCTGTTTGACGCAGGGCTCCTGGCCGCCGTGACCATTGGCTTTTCGTCAAGTTGGATGGTCACCGAGGCGTTCCCCGCCGAGCCGGCCACCCAACGGCAGCGCCGGAGCGCCATTCAGGCGGGCTCGCTACTGGCCGCGGCCGCCCTGGTGGTGCTGCCCGGGTGGCATCAGGGGTTTCTGGCGCTGTTCGCCCAGGCGCTGGCCGCGCTGCTGATGCCGATCGCTCTGGTGTTTCTGGGCAGTTTGACCAACGACGAGTCGCTGGTGGGGCGGCTCGCCAATCAGCCGTGGCAGCGGCTCCTGTGGGTGGCGTTGGCGGCGGTGTTCCTGGCGCTGGCCGCCGCCGCCTGGCTGTAGCCGCCGGCCATCACGATGTCGATTGCGCATGAGGCGGCCAGCGCTCGCCCGCCGTGGCACAATTTAGGCATGCTGACCCCGGGGGCCGCCCGAGGCCAACCGAAGGGAGAGGGCGCGATGCGGATACAGAGGGATGGGGCAGGAGCGTCCTGGCAGAGCGGAGGCGCCGCGCGATGACGGCGCCCCACGCGGCGCCGGAGGGCTCGGCGGGCGGCTGGATCGCCCATCTGGATGCGGTGGCCCGGGCGCTGGGTGGCGACCCGGGCACGGGGCACCGTCCGGTGTTGGACCGGACCGTGGCCGGCGATCTGATTGCCGACGTGGCGCACCTGTTGTTTCCCGAGCAGTTCGCCGACCGGCTGGGCGGCCACGGCAGCCTGGGGGCACGCCATCGGCTCTGGGTGTTGGGGCGGGCCGGCTGGACCCTCGCGCACTTGGTGCACGACCTGACGCCACACGCCTGCCCGGCCGATGCACCTTGTCCCCAGCTCCCCCGCGCGGTGGACACGACCCAGCAGTTCCTGGGCGATCTGCCGGCCCTGCGCGATACGCTGATGCAGGACGCCGAGGCGGCCGTGCATGGCGATCCGGCCACGGACAGCGTCGCGGAGGTGATCACCACCTATCCCGGCTTTCTCGCCACGCTGGTGTATCGCGCGGCCCACCGTCTGTGGGAGCTTGGGGTGCCGCTCCTGCCGCGCACGCTGTCCGAGTGGGCCCACAGCCAAACCGGCATCGACATTCATCCGGCGGCGACGATTGGCCCGCGCTTCTTCATCGACCACGGCACCGGCGTCGTCATTGGGGAAACCACCACGGTGGGAGCGGGCGTCACCGTGTACCAGGGGGTGACGCTGGGCGCGCTCAGCTTTCCCCGCGACGCGGACGGCCACGTCGTGCGGGAGCCCAAGCGCCATCCGACGTTGGAAGACCATGTGACCGTCTACGCCGAGGCCACGATTTTGGGCGGACACACCGTCGTCGGCCACCATTCGGAAGTGGGCGGCAACGTATGGCTGACCGACAGCGTCCCCCCCTACAGCCGCGTGGTGTCCTCGCCCCGAGTGGACCACCGGCCCCCCGCGCAGCCTACTTGAGCCATCCCCCGTGTCCGCAAGGAGGCCATGGGCGTCTTTAGGCCTCGGCGCCGCCATCGCGGCCGGCCTGACAGAGGCGCCCCTGCGGGCCGCCTCATCAAACGCCCTTGGGCGCACGCTGGATGTACGGGACGTCACGGCTTAACGGCGTAAAGCCGACCCCGAAATACAGCTCGCGCGCGGCGGGGCGCGCGTTGCTCCCGACACAGGCGACCAGCATCGTGTCGGCGCCGGCCGCGCGGGCCTGGTGCATCCCGTGCCACATCAGCGCCGTGGCCAGCCCCTGCCGGCGATAGTCCCGATGCGTCCCCACCGGTTCAAACTCGGCGGTGCGGCTTACCGGGTCGAACCAGATGATGGCGGTGGCCACGAGCGTGCCATCCGGGGCTTCGACCAGCACGTGCAGGTCGTCGCGGTAGGGCCAGACGGCCTGCACGCCGCCCATGGCGTTGGATTGGAACGATGAGGGATGCCAGGCGTCCTGATGTGCACGGGTGGCGGCCTGGGGCCCGACATCCGCCGCGGAGCGGAAGCGGCAGCCCGGCGGCAGGACCGGGTCCGACAGGTTGGCGAGCGGCCGCGCGTTCCACAGGTGCCAGTCGCCGTCGTCCCCGGCCTCCTCCTCGTCGAGCGTGTAGCCATGCGCGGGCAGGCGGGCCCGCATGTCCGCATCCGCGTCCTGCGGGATGACGCACCGGTCGATGCCCTCTGCCTGCTCGGCGTACCAGAGAAGGATCTCGTCCAAGAGATCTGGGCGGTCCGGATGGACCTGCCATGTCAGGTTCGCGCTGTGGGCTGTGCCGACGGACCCGTTGGTCCGCGTCACGGAAAAGGGGAGCTGGGCCCAAGCCCAAGCGTCCACGCGGCCGCTGCCGTCGGCGCGGGGCCACAGGCGGTGACGCCACGTGCTGCCGACCGCCACCCGGTCCTTGCCGAAGTTCCAGGCCAGTTCCCCGACGGTGCCGCCGCCCACCAGGACATCGGGCCGCAGGACGGTGACTTCTTGGGCCAATCCCTGCATCAGCCGCAGCTGGGCGGATCCGAACTCCTGGGAATTGCCGTGCTCACGCATTGGATCGTCCTCCTAATCGGATGGGCGGGACGCCACAGTACCACCGGCAGCAGCAGGCGGCAACCCCCATGGCGTAGGGCGGCTGCCTGCGCCGCCTGTCGTACCCGCTCACGAGCCCCGCAGGCGCGACGGCGACCATGGCCCGTGTCTTCCCGAGGCGGGCTGCCTGTGCGCGAACGGCGCCGTCAAATCTGTAGGGCGTGGGCGGCGGTCGTCCGGATGTGGAACGCCACGACCTGCCCGCCGGCGCTTTCCGCCGGGCGGCACACCTTCCGTCATGGCCGCTGTCCCGGAGTATACTGAAGCCGAAAGGGTCCGGGACCCCTCCCCGGGGAGTGGTGGCACCGTACCCAGATCGTTTCGCGCACTTTTGGCCCACGGGCCGCGAGGGGATGAACCGTGCGTCTGCATGATGAGAAACCAACGGTGGCGCCGCAAGCGGCTAGCCTTTCGGTGGATTTGGTCGTTTGGCGGCCCGCCCATCCGGATGCCGTGCCGCTCACCCGGGCGCTGACCGCCCACGGATTTGGCGAGCGCTCGCAGACGGTTGTCTGGCTGGACAAGTTTACCGTGCGCCTCACGATGTGGCGCCGAAGGTACTTCACGCAGCTGACGGCGAGCGACTGGGCTCTGGCCGGGCCGGACTTGGTCGAGGTGCTGCGGACCATCTGGACCGAGTATCACCCGAAGTCCATCGTCTACGATACGCGCGCCTTTTCGGTGGGCGTCAAGACGGGGGCCAAGCGCCGCCGAGTGCCGGTGGACCGCGTGGCCAGCGCGCACCCGGTGGACAGCCCGCCCGTGCAGTGGGAACTGCAGTTTTGAGCGCCGAGGCCTTGACCGCCGAACGCATCGAAGCGGCACGCGTCCGCCTGGCGGGAGTGGCCCACGTGACGCCCATTCTGACCAGCCGGCTCTTGGACGAGCGCTATGGCCTCCGCCTGGGGTTGAAGGCGGAGAACCTTCAGCGGGCAGGCGCCTTTAAGTTTCGGGGCGCCTACAACCTGGTGTCCCAGCTGGCGGCGCGCGGCGTGCGCCGCGGCGTGGTGACGGCGTCGAGTGGCAACCACGGGGGAGCGGTCGCGCTGGCGGCGCGGATGACCGGTCTAGCCGCGCACATCGTGGTGCCCAGTGACGTGAGTCCAGCCAAGGTCGCGGCCGCCGAAGCGTACGGCGCGACGGTGGAGCGCGTCGGCCCCAAAAGCGCCGAGCGACTCCTGCGGGCGGAGCAGCTGGCGGCGGAGGACGGATGGGATTATGTTCCGCCGTATGACCATGGCGAGGTGCTGGCGGGACAGGCCACGGTGGGCCTGGAAATTCTTCAGCAGGTGCCCGACGTCGAGGTGATTCTGGTCCCCATCGGGGGCGGGGGTCTCATCAGCGGCATGGCCACCGCCGTCAAGGCGGCCCGCCCGAGCGTGCGCGTGATTGGCGTCGAACCGGAAGGGTCGGCGGCAGCGTTCCTGTCCCGCCAGGCCGGCCGCCGGCTCGCCATTCCGGCCGGCGTTACCATTGCGGACGGGCTCCGCACGGTGGTCCCCGGCGAACTCACCTATCCCATTATCGAGCGGCTGGTGGACGACTTGGTGACCGTGTCGGACGCGGCCATCGTTCAGGCCCTGACCCTCTTGCTGACGCATGTCAAAACCGTGGTCGAGCCGTCGGGCGCGGCCGCCGCCGCCTACGCGTGGCAGAGGCCGAGCCCCCTCGCGGGCACCCGGGCGGTCGCCGTGCTGTCGGGCGGCAATGTCGCACCGTCGGTGCTGGCTCAGCTTTTGTCCGCATAGCCCCCGCTCCTGGTCGACATGCTAGTCGCAATCGACCGACCAGGGGAGGGTGGCTATGAGCCCCACCGATTTTGGTCCCGGACCCGGAGCCTTCAGCCCGGCGTGCCAGTGTGGCAGCCCGGCCGAGCACCAGTGCCGACAGTGCGGCGACGACCGCTGTGGCGCCCATTTTTGCGCCGGGTGCCAGCGCTGTGAGGAGCACTGCGTCTGCGGCTGGCGCTTCTGGGCGC
>JAJYPH010000168.1 GCA_021795575.1 Bacillota bacterium | reverse complement strand
ATGAACACGTTGCCGTGGCGAGGCCTGAGCCGTCCGAGCCACGTCCGCTGAATCCAGCGCCACGCTTCCACCACGATTGCCAACCTCCCAGCCTCCTTCAAACGATCCCCACTGGCCGCGCAGCCGCTCTGTCCTGGTCAGTCCCTGGGCCCACAGCCGCCTCCGGGTGCGGCATCGTCACCTCGGCGGCGGCTCCTCCAGCCCGCGTTCAGCATGCCGCGGACCACGGCCACCTCTCCTGTCGCACTTGGCCGGCCGCCGCGCGATTCGACAGCACCGCGCGGAGGTCAACGGCCGTGCTCCGCGGCATGGGAGGCAGCCGCCACCAGTCGACAGGACTACAGAAGTTCACCGAGGTGCCGCTCGGTGGGGACGGGCCCCGGAGCCCCCCGGTCTGATCGCAACGGGTTGAGGTCCGGTGTCTCCGAACTGCCGAGGGTGGTGGCCCCGGCGGGACGGCTAGAAAGGACCCCCAAGGGCCGACCTGGGTACGGGTCCTGGGGATGGGGACGTGCGCCCACATTTTGCAGTACAGTAGGCGTGGCTGATGGGGTGAAGCCCCGGCGTCGGTCAGATAGTGGCTCCAGCGGCGTGTTCGCCGTGCCCCACTGGCGACACGACCACTTAGTTAGTACGAGGGCATGGCACCCCTGCGAAACCGGTGGGATGTTTAGGTCCTGATTAAGCAGGTCTCAACGGAATGGGACGACCGTCAGGACAAAATTGGCCATCAACTCCCCGTTGGCGTCGTCCGTCGAATCTCGGCTGACGGCCGGACAACCCGAATGCGTGCGTGCGTCCAGGCCCAGCCCTCTGCCCCCACACTGCCATCCCGCTTATGGTCGTCGCGCCGGCGTGTCCGTGGCCGGCGTGCGACGGCCGCACTTCACGAAACCGAGAGCCACCCCGTTCACAGACCCGCCGGACGCGGTGTCGTCTGGTCCGCGGCTTAGGATGTAGGCCGACCTACAGTCAGCACCCCTGCCAATTCTGTCATGGAGATACCCGGTTCCGGCCCCTATGGCCACGGATTGGACCGGCCACGGCACCGTGCCGTAATCGATCCGGTCTACCACACCGAACACCCACTTTGGGATAATCCCGCCGAACGGGCCGGACGCCGCGCGGACCCGTGGGTGGCGGCCGGCGGGGGCGTCTCGTGTGGTCCGATGACCTGCTCCACGTGTTCACGGGAGACCGGGCGCGACGGCCCGCCCGGGCCACGTCGTCCTCGGAGGGGTGGACCCGTGCCAAGACACAATTGGGGTGAGAAGTTTCTGGATAGAGTAAAGTCATTGACGACGCGCGCCCGCCCCGCTAAGGTCACGCTATGAACGACCTCACTTCGCTCGCAGAGCGCATTATCGACAGATCCATCGAGGTGATAGACCTCACGTCTCCGTTGCATTCCAGGACGCCCATCCTGCAGCTGCCGCCGGCATGGGGACAGACGCGGCCCTTCCAGCTTGAGGAAATCAGCCGGTACGACGGCCGCGGCCCCGCCTGGTACTGGAACAACTTCAGCACCGGCGAGCACACCGGCACGCACGTAGACGCGCCGAACCACTGGGTCACCGGCAGGGACCGGGGGGACGTGTCCCAGATCCCGCCGTACCGACTCATCGGCCCCGCGGTCGTCATCGACCGAGTCGCCGCGGCCACGGCGAACCCGGACTACCTGCTGGACGTCCCCGACCTGGAGGACTGGCAGCAGCAGCACGGCCCGCTGCCCAAAACCGGCTGGCTCTTGTTTCGCACCGGCTGGTCCGCTCGAGGCGACGATCCGGAGCGATACGCCAACGCCGACGACCATGGCTCGCACACGCCGGGCATGACGCCGGCCGCCGCCACGTACCTGGCCGCGACCGACCTCTTGGGCGTGGGGGTGGAAACCGTCGGCACCGACGCGGGGCAGGCTTTTGGCTTCGAGCCCGCATTCCCCTGCCACGCGGCGGTGCTGGGCGCGGGCAAGTGCGGCCTCACCCAGCTCCGCAACCTGGACCGGCTTCCGGTGACCGGCGCGGTGGTTATCGCCGCGCCCCTGCCCATCGTCACCGGCTCCGGTTCGCCGGCGCGGGTGCTGGCGCTCGTAGAAAGATGACCACTGTCGCCAGCGCCGTCGGGGCCGCGCTGGCACGAGCGGGGGTCCGCACCGTGTTCGGTTTGGTGGGCAGTGGGAACTTCCACCTCACCAACGCCCTAACCGCGGGCGGTGCCCGGTTCATCGCGGCCCGGCACGAGGGCGGCGCGGCGGTCATGGCGGATGCGTACGCGCGGGTCACCGGGGAACTGGGCGTGCTGTCGGTACACCAGGGCCCGGGTCTGACCAACGCCCTGACCGGGATCGCCGAAGCGGCCAAGAGCCGTACGCCGCTGCTGGTGCTGGCGCCCATCGCCACCAGCCCCCGTTCGAACTTCTATCTGGATGACGCGGCTCTAGCAGCCGCTGTGGGTGCGAATCTGGTGCGTGTGAGCTCCTCGGCCACGGCGGCCGCCGACCTGGCCCGCGCGTACCACACCGCCGTGGCGGAGCGCCGGACCGTCATCCTGAGCCTGCCGCTCGAGGTGCAGACTGAGGCGGCCACGCCGTTCACACTCGACGCGGGCGACCCCGTGCCGCGCGCCGAGACCACGCCTGAGGCGGTCTCGGCGCTGACGGACGCCCTGCTGGCTGCTCGCACGCCCGTCTTCCTCGCGGGCCGTGGAGCCCGGGGCGCGAAAGCCGAGCTCGTGAAGCTGGCCGAGCGGGTGGGGGCGCTGCTGGCCACCTCCGCCGTCGCTCGCGGGCTGTTTCGCGACGCGGCCTTCAACCTCGACGTCAGCGGCGGCTTCGCCACCCCCATCGCGGCTGATCTGATTCAACAGGCTGACCTTCTGTGCGGCTGGGGGTGCGCGCTAAACATGTGGACCCTGCGGCACGGCACCCTCGTGAGCGATGGTACCACCGTCGTCCAAGTCGACGTGGACCCGGACGCGCTGGGCGCATACCATCGTGTCGACCTCGGCATTGTGGGCGACACCGCGGCAACCGCCCGGGCCGTCTTAAGGGAGCTGGACCGCCGTGGCGCCAAACCGGTGTCCGGCTACCGCTCCGAGGCGGTCGCCGCGCGCCTCGCGCGGGAGGGCCGCTGGCGGGACGTGCCCTATGCCGACCGGGCGGAAGACGGCCGAATCGACCCCCGCACCCTGTCCATTGCCCTTGACCGGCTGTTGCCGGCCGACCGGACCGTCGCGGTGGATTCAGGGAACTTCATGGGGTACCCGTCCATGTTTCTCGACGTGCCCGATGCCGAGGGCTTCGTCTTCACCCAGGCATTCCAGTCTGTCGGCCTCGGGCTGGCGACGGCCATCGGCGCCGCCATCGCCCGGCCGGAGCGGCTCACGGTGGCCGCCCTGGGGGACGGCGGCGCCCTGATGGGCATCGCCGATCTCGAGACCGCGGTCCGTCTCGGCCTTGACCTCCTGGTGCTGGTGTACAACGACGAGGCTTACGGCGCGGAGGTGCACCACTTCGGCCCGGGAGGCCATCCTCTCGACCATGTCACGTTCCCGGCCGCAGACATCGCCCAAATGGCCACCGGCTTCGGGTGCGTCGGCGTGACCATCCAACGGTCGGACGATCTGGCTGCCGTCGCCGCGTGGCTGGCCGGGCCCCGCGACCGCCCCATGCTCGTCGACGCCAAAGTAACCCGCGGGGAGCCCTCGTGGTGGCTGGCCGAAGCCTTTCGCAACCACTGAGTCTGCCCTAGTTGCTGAAGAGCTTTGGGCTTGCCCGGATGCGCGGCGGCCCGGCGGAGCCGTCCCCCTCTCCCCTGCCTCGCGGGGAGGCAGGCGGGACCCGTTTGGGATGCGGCCCCTTCAGGGACGCCGAGACACCGCGGCGGCGACTTGACGATTCAGCCAGGGCACATTGACGTAGCGCGGTCCCCCGAGGTTGAACAGCCCCCGCGCACTGGCCAGTCCCACCAGGCCGCGCAGATACGCGGGGCTGAGCCCGGTGGCCCGCGCCACACGCGGCACCTGAAACAGCGCCGCGCCCAACGCGATGGCGGGGTCCGCCACCCGCCCCACCGGCGTCACGAGTGAGGCGGGCGGGGCTCGTCGCGGGCCGGGCATGGCCCGGCCGAGCTCACGCGCACGCCGCCGCGCCACCTGGGCCACCGCCCCGGGCTGCAGCGTCTCCAGGATGGGTCGCTCCCAGAAGCGACCCAACGGCGTTCCCGGCGGCGCCCCCATCCGCACGGGGGGAGCGATCCGGCTAACCACCGCCGATGCGGCCAGGGACACGCTGGTGAGGACCGCCGCGGCCAGCAGCAGCGCGGCCAGCCCGGCCACGGCCGCGCGCAGCGCACTCACCCGAACACCCGGGCCATCCAGCCCAGGCCCGCCGCGATCGCCACGATGCCCACGAGCGCCGACACCAGTCCGGCGCCCCCCCACACCAACAGCTGCCGCGCCCAGGGAGCGGCGGGTCGGCGCGTCCCGCGCACCGCGACCGGCAGCAGCGCGAGAATGGACAATAGATTGAACACCAGCGCGGCCAGCACCGTCCGCCCCGGGCTCCCCAGACCCAGCGCGGCAAACCCCGGCAGCAAGCCGAGCCCCAGGCTGGCCAAAATGCCAGATACCACCACAAAGTACTTGGATAGGTCCGTCGCCACCGAAAACGTGATGAGCGCTCCTCGGGTGATGGCCAGCTCGCGCCCGATGCGGACGACGGCCGCCAGCTTTCCCGCCTCGGAGTCCAGATCCACCAGATTGGCGCTGTCCTGGGCACTGGGCGCGCCCGCAGCCAGCGCCAGGCCCACGTCCGCCTGGGCCAACGCCGGGGCGTCGTTCACGCCGTCCCCCGTCATGGCCACCACCCGCCCTTGGGCCTGCAGTTCGCGAATGAGAGCCCGCTTGTCCTCGGGCGTGGCTTCAGCGCGAAATTCATCCACCGACAGCGCGTTGGCAATCACCGCGGCGGTGAGGGGATGGTCGCCCGTCACCAGCACCGTATGGAGTCCCAGCGCGCGAAATTGGGCCATCCACTCCGGTGCGGCCCGGTGCACCCGGTCGTCCAGCCGCACGATGCCCAGGGGCTCCCCGTCCAACACCACCGCCAGCGGCGTGGACCCACTCCACGCGACCGCATCGGCCAGTTCTTCCAGCGGCGCCAGCCCCGTGTCGGTCAGCAGCCGAATCGACGAGATGGCTCCTTTGCGAATCTGACGTCCGTCCGGCAGGTCCACACCCGAGACCCGTGTGCGGGCCGAGAACGGCACCGGCATCCCCACCACCTCCGGCAGGGCCCCGGCCAATCGGGCGGCCGCAAAGGCCGCCACCGTGCGACCCTCGGGCGTCCGATCCTGGGCGGACGCCAGGTACGCGCACCACGCGAGCGTCTCGGGCAAGGTGCCGGGCAGTGCCATCAGGTCGGTCGCCGTGCGGTGTCCCTCCGTGATGGTGCCCGTCTTGTCCACCACCACCGTGTCGACGTCGCCGGCGCGCTCCAACGCCCGGCCGCCGCGGGGCACCACCCCGAGGCGCGCCAGGTGGCGCCGCTCCGCCAGCCCGATGGCGGGCAGGAGCGCCCCGGCCGTGGTGGGAACCAGCGCCAAGGCCAGGCCCAGCCACACGGCCGGATTGCCGACGCCGGGCACCCAGCGTGCCGTGATGGGCGCGAGGGAAAGCGCCACCACCAGCATAAACACGGAGAACACGCCCAAGAACCACGACAGCGTCCGCTCGGTCGCCGACACCGGGCGGCGCGTGTCAATCGTCGCACGGACCAGTCGGCGCGGATGCCACTCGGCCGGGTCCGACCGCACAGTGGCCTCCAGTTCCCCCATCACCAGGGTTGTACCCGCGGTCACGAGGTCGCCGGGTTCCTTTAGCACGGGCGCGGACTCCCCCGTCATGGCGCTTTCGTCCACCGTGCCCCCGCCCGCCACCACCACCGCGTCGCCGGGAATCGCCTCGCCAGCCAAAATGCGCACCCGGTGGCCGCGCCGGAGCGCCTCGGCCGCCACGGGACGCACCGTCCCCGACGGGTTGAGCACGCGCGCGGGGGTATGGTCCTCGGCCACCCGCGCGTGCGCAACCTTGCGCCCCAGCCCCTCCACCACGGCATCGGTCCCCAGCGCCACGACCACGGTCAGGAGCGACAAACCGCCCACGACGGCCGCGTAGGCGCGTTCGGGTGGCGGGCCGGCGACGGCCCAGGCCCAGGCCACCGCCGTCCCCGCCGCCAGCACCGCCACCACCGGATGAAGCCGGGAGGTGCACCGCCGCCGCTGTCGCCCCGTCACGGCGCGGCCCCCACCACGGGCGCCAAGGCCAGCACCGGCAGAAACAACAGCGCGGTCATCGCCACACTGGCGGCGAGCAGCGCGGCGAGCCAGGCGCGCTCGCCCACCAGCCCCCCCCCGAACCGCAGGCGGGGTTCCACCCGGACCCCGGTCTCCGCCCACCGCAGCCAGACCACCCACGGGACATAGGTGGCGACCAGACTGACCACGCCCAACGCCCCTGTCCCTCCAAAGTGGGGACTGGCCACCGTTGCGACCACGGTGGTGAGGCGTGTCGCCAGGGACCCCTGCCGGGGTCCGGCGACCGCCAGCACTCCGAGCGTCCCCAACACCAACACGGGCCGCGTACCGTACAGGACCGCGCCGGCCAGGATGGCCCCCCGCCCCACGCGCCGCCCGAGAAACACGGGGGAGCGCCCCTGCATCAGGTTAACCACCACCGCCGTCAGAATCGCAAGGCCCATCAGCGGCAGGAGGCCTACGCCCGCCGGGCCCCCGATCACCTGGGCCAATTGGCCCGCGGTGGCCAGCGTCGCGGGCCACACCCCGGTCAGCACCGGGCCAGGACCGGTGCCCAGGGCCGCGCCGGCCGTTGCGTGCAGGGCCGCGCCCGCAGGGCCCCAGGCTGCAGGGACGCCCGCGAGGCTCGACCCGCTGGTCCACTCCACCGCGGCACCGACCATGCCAAACCAGATGACCAGCACCAGCGGCAGGGCCCGCCCCAGCGCGGGACGCCCGGTGAGCGGCCCGGCCGCGTAAAACACGGCCAAAGGCAGCAGTCCCAGGCACGCCGCCGCAAGGACGTTGGCCGATCCCGAGAACACCAGGCTGGACGCCGCCACGCTGTGGCCAGACACCAAACGCGCGGCGTCCCAGAGCGCCGCGGCCGCCCCGACGCCCGCCGCCGTCAGGACCACGTCCATCACCAAGACCAGCGGCACCAGCACACGCAGGACGAGGCGCAGCCAGTCCACCGCCATCCGTCCGGGTGCGCGTCCCCCGAGCGCGGCCAGGCCCACCAACACCACCGCCAGCTGCGCTGCCGTCCCGCCCAACAGTGCCGCCACCGCCAGCGCGGCGTCCGCCGGCGGCGCGGATCCGACGGCGGTCCCCGCCAGCCGCGCGGCCCACCCGCACCCCAGCGCCACCGCTAGCGCGCTGGCGCCGTACCGCCAGAAGCTGGGAGAGCTTTCGAGGGCATCCCCCCCGAACCGCCCCACAAACCAATGCTCGGCCCTCGTCAGCCAAGGGTCGAGCATCGTCGGCTCGCGATTCACCACGCGCACCACATAGCGCCCCAAGGGACGCGCTGCCACGGCCCACACGGCGGCGACAACGGCCCACGTCTCAAGCGCGGCGCCGGGCACTAGAGGCGTTCGGGATACAGCAGCGCGTAAAACAGGTAAAGAGACACCAGCACGCCAATGATGCCGCCAATCACCA
>JAJYPH010000167.1 GCA_021795575.1 Bacillota bacterium | reverse complement strand
CGTGGTGGCCTTGGCGGGCGGCACGACGGTGGTGCTGGCCGGCTTGGTGTATGTCGTGGTGGCGGCCGGCCGTCCCCCCAGCAGCAGTCCGTATCTCACGGCACCGGTGCGGCGCGGTTCGGTCGCGCTCACCTATCAAGCCACGGGAGACTTGATCCCTGCCCAGGCGGCCACCTTTGATGTGCCCGCCAATGCTACGCTGTCAACGCTCCCGGTGCACACCGGCGAGGCGGTCAGTTCCGGCCAGGTGCTGGCGACCTTCGCCGACCCGGGCCTGGCAGCCAAGGTCGCTGGGGCCAACGCCAGCTTGTTGACCGCCGAGAGCCAGCTCGCCGCACTGCAGGCACCCACGCACACCGCCGCCGCCAGCAGCGCTGTCCAAGTGGCGGACGCCGCCCTGGCGGTGGCCAGCGCGGCGGTGGCTTCGGATCAGGCGGCCGTGAGCGCGCTGACGGTCACCAGCACGGCCGCCGGCACGGTGACGCTGCTGGTGTCGCCCGGCCAAACCGTGGCGGCCGCTCAGCCGGTGGCCACGGAGGGGGGCACCAGCTATACGAGTCCCGTGGCGGGCACCGTGGGGTCGGTGCATGTATCCTCGGGAGCCCGGGTCAGTGCGGGTCAGCCGATCGCGACGATCAGCGACCCGTCTCTCTTGGCGAAGTTGGCGGCGGATCAGGCCACCGTGATTCAGGACCGCGTCGCGGTGACCAGCGCCCAGGCGGCGGGCGGCAGCGCCACCCAGGCCGCCGCGCTGGCGGTGGCCCAGGCCACCGTGTCGGCGGACCAGGCCACCGTGGCGTCGCTGCGCCAGGCCGTGACGGCTCTGGACGCCACCGCGCCCTTTGCGGGCGAGGTGGTGTTTGCCTCGTCGTCGGGAGCCGCGGCGAAGGTGGTCGCGGTGGACTCGCTCGGCCGGCAAATCACGGTGCCGGTGCCTGAAACGGAATTGTCAGCGCTACACACCGGGCAACCCGTGGTGGTCACGCTGCCCGCCTACCCCGGACAGAAATTTTCTGGTGCGGTCAGCAGCGTAGCGCCCGTCGGCACCTACGCGAACGGCGTCTCGTCGTTTGCGGTCCAGGTGACGGTGTCCAGCATGCCTCACGTGGCGTACTACGGACTCAGTGCCAACGTCGTGATCGGGCTTCGGGCGGTGCATGGCCAGCTGGTCGTGCCACTGGCGGCGCTGGGCACACGCAAGGGCCACACGGTGGTGCGGGTCTTGCAGGGCACCCAGGTCCACGTGATTCCCGTGAAGGTGGTGCTGGAGTCGACGTCAGCCGCGGCCGTGACCTCCTCCCAGCTCGCGGTGGGCGCGCGAGTGGTCATTGCTCAACCGACGTCGGCGGCGGGGGCCAAGAAGCTCCGGGCCAAGGGGCGCGCCGTGCATGGCCACGGGACACGCAAGGGCGGCCACGCAGGGGGCAAGCCATGATCCGGGTGGAGGGCCTAGTGAAAGACTATCCCATGGCGGGCGACACCGTGCGCGCCCTGCACGAGGTGACCTTTGAGATTCCTACGGGGTCGCTCGCGGCCATCATGGGGCAGTCGGGGTCGGGTAAAACGACGCTCTTGAACCTGCTTGCCGGCCTCGATGGGCCGACGGCGGGCCGTTACTGGCTGAATGGCCGCGACGTGAGTGCCTTCGGGGTGGTGGAGTGGTCGCGGGAGCGCAATCGGACGATTGGATTTGTGTTTCAGGCGTTCAACCTGCTGCCCAGCATGTCCGCGCTGGGCAATGTGGAGCTGCCCCTGGTGTATCGGCGCGTGCCGCCGCGCCAGCGGCGCGAGCGGGCCCAGGCCGCGCTGGAGGCGATGGGCCTCGCCCACCGCGCCCACCACCGACCCACCGAGCTGTCCGGGGGCCAGCAGCAGCGCGTGGCCATTGCGCGGGCGCTGGTGGGGGACCCGCCCCTCTTGCTGGCCGATGAGCCCACGGGCAACCTGGACGCGGAGACAGGCGACGAGATCCTGAACCTGCTGGCGGCCTTGAACCGGCAGGGCCGCACCATCGTGATTGTGACGCACTCCGCCGAGGTGGCTGCCCGCTGTCAGCTGGTGCTGCGGATGCGGGACGGCCGAATGCTGCCAGCCGCGGCCGGGGGTGGCGCATGACTTGGGCGGACAGCCTCCGCACCGCCTGGGCGGGCATGTGGAGCAGCAAGCTGCGCGCGCTCCTCACGATGCTGGGGGTCATCATCGGGGTGGCGGCGGTCATCACGCTGGTGGCCATCGGCAACGGTGCGTCTCAGGCGGTGGCGTCCCGCATCGAAACGCTGGGCACCAACGTGCTGTTTGTGACCCCCGGACCCGGGACCCCCTTCACCACGCGGCAGGTGGCGTATATTCGCGACAACACGCCCGTGGCACGGGTGGTGGTGCCGCTGCTGAACAGCGGCGGCCAGCTGTCGGTGGGGACCAGCACGCTCGCCGCCCCGGTGGTGGGCACCACGCCCGGGTACCAGGCGTTGGGCGCCATCCATCTGGCCGCGGGACGATTCCTGGTGCCCGCCGACATCACGTTCAATCGGGACGCGGTGGTGCTGGGAGCCAACGTGAGCCAGGCCCTCTTCGGCGCGGGCAATCCCGTGGGTGCACACGTATCCCTGCTGGGTCAGCGGTTCACGGTGGTGGGGGTGCTGCAGCCGGTGGGACAGGGACCCGGAACCAGTCAGGACAATTCGGTGTTCATCCCGCTGCCGGTGGCGCAGTTTTTGCTGAGCACGCAGAACCTCTCGGCGGTGCTGGTGGGCGCTTCCTCCCCCACGGCGGCGTCACAAGCGCAGGATCTGCTGACGAACCTCTACACGAACCGGTTTGGCTCGGCGTCGTCGGTCACCGTGGCGTCCGAGGACCAGGTGCTGGCTACGCTGTCCGCCACCCGCGCCACCTTCACCAATCTCTTGGCCGGTACCGCGCTCATCTCGCTGGTGGTGGGCGGCATCGGCATCATGAACATCATGCTGGTGTCTGTCACGGAGCGCACGCGCGAGATCGGCGTGCGCCGCGCCGTGGGCGCGGTGCCGGAGGATGTGGTTCTGCAGTTCCTGCTGGAGGCCATGGTGCTGAGCCTCACCGGGGGCGCACTGGGCGTCGGCGCGGGGCTGGTGATGGTGCATTTGGCTCCGCTGTTTTTGAAAACCCCCGCCGTCTTCACGCCCTCCGCCGTGGTGCTGGCCTTCGTGTTCAGCACGCTGGTGGGTCTTGTGTTTGGCTTGTATCCCGCCGTCAAGGCGTCCCATCTGCACCCCATTGACGCTCTGCGCCACAGTGGCTGAGGGCGGATAAGCCATCGGCGGGCCGGCGTGGCACACGGGGGCTGGGCGAAGGGCGACCGCCCGCCCGCCGTGTTGGGCCGCGGACGGAGGCATCGTGTGGCCGGCGGCGAAGGCTACGGAGTGGTCCCACGTACATCACCCGAGTGCTCTCTGGCCAGCAGGTGAGTGGGAGGAGGCAAGGGGGCCCCACCGAGGGGCCCCGCCACGGAGTCCCGCTTCACGCCCGATGACGAGACGGTGGTGTTCCTCGGCCATGAAGAGGGCGAAAGCGACCTGTACCGCATGCCCTCGGAGGGCGGGCCCGTGACCCGGCTCACGATTGCGGGCGGGGTGGTGGCGCTGGCCGGGTTTGACCGGGACGGCACGCCCATGGCCGTCCATGAACCACAAGCTGCCGTTTCCCCGGATGGCCGGCCTGCATCGGGTGCCGCTGGCCGGCGGACCGCTGGTGCCGGTGGAGTGGGGCCCGGCGCTCGCCATCGCCTACGGTCCCGACGGCGGCGTGGTGCTCGGCCGCAAGACGCCGGACATGGGGTCCAAGGGCGCCTTGTCCCCGACCGCCCAGCGGTATCGAGGTGGCACGGCCGGGGAGCTGTGGATCGACCCGGCCGCTTCGCCCCGTACCGAGCGCCGAACCACGGCAACCTCACCGTGCCCATGTGGATCGGGGACCGGATCTACTTTCTGTCCGACTGCGAGGGCGTCGGCAACGTGTACTCTATCCGGCCGGACGGGTCGGACCTTACCCGGCACGGACCACGCCGACTACCACGCGCGCAATGCGCGGACGGGTGGGCGGCGCATCGCGTACCCCGCGGGGGGCGATCTGTATCTCTACGACCCGGCGGCGCGCCGTACCCGGCAGATCCCCGTAGATCTGAAGAGTCCGCGGACCGGGCGGGCCCGGCGCTTTGTTGACGCGGGCCGGTTCCTCACCGAGTATGCGCCGCACCCGACGTCCGAAAGGCTGCTGGTCGTTTCGCGCGGCGAACTGTTCGACCTGCCCCCGTTCGAGGGCCCGGTCATGGGCGTCGCGGCCGAAAGCGGGGTGCGCGCGCGCCTGCCCCGGTGGCTCACGGCGGACCGGGTCGTGCACTGCGACGACGCGGGCGGCGAAGACCGGATCGTCGTCGCGCCAGCACACGGCGGGACCCCGGAGGTGCTGTGGGCCGACGACATCGGGGCGCTGACGGGGCTGGAGGCCAACCGCCCGGGCACCTACGTGGCCTACACGAACCATCGGATGGAGTTGTGGCTGCTTCAGGTGGCCACCCGGCGGGCCACGCGGGTGGAGCAAAACGGGTTCGGCGACGGGGACCCCGCGTGGGACCCCGCGGGACGGTACCTGTACGTCCTGGGGGCCCGCGTCTTGGACCCGGTGTACGACCAAATCACCTTCGACCTGGGATTCCCTCGGGCGAGGCACCCGTATCTTCGTACGCTCACCGCCGATGAGCCGCCGCCGTTTTTGGGGGCGCCGCCGAGGGCGACCGCCCGCCGGTCCGGATCGATTTCGACGGCATGGAAGACAGACTGGTGCCGTTCCCGGTGGAGGAGGGGCAGTACGGTCAGATCCTGGCGCTCGCCCACAAGGTGCTGTGGAGCCTGTTTGAACCCGAGGGCACCCTGTCCCGGTCGCGGTCCCCGCGCCGAGGGCGCAGCGGGACGCTCGTGGCGTACGACCTCACCACCAGGGAACGCGTTACGCGGGCCACAAACGTGGACGGCACCAGCGTCACCGAGCCCACGGTCGCCTTTTGGTTCCAGGACGTGGGCTGGGGTGTGAAGAACTACGGCACCGACCCAGACATCGTAGTGGAGTATCCGCCGGAGGCTTACCGCGCCGGCGAGGACCCGCAACGTGACCGGGCGATTGCGGAGGCGCTGGCCGAGCTGGAGGCGCGTGCCTGCCGAGCCACGGCCCAGCAAGGCGCCGGCTCCGTTGCCGTCTCGCCGGTGATGGCGATTCCCGCGAGATCAGGGACGGACCGGCGGATGACCGCTGGTCCCTTGGGGTGCGCTGGGTCCAATGGCCGCGCGCGGAGCCGGGTCCAGCACACCCACCTGGCGCCGCGGCGCGCTACGTCACCCCTCTCGTCGCCGGCGCCGCTTGGCTGGACGGGGGAGGCCCGCTCTGGCAGGGCGCACCCCCGAGATCGGTGTGCGCCACCGACGACGGCCGGCAGGGGTGATGGCATCGGCCGCGGTCAGGACCGCCCATCGACCCCCGCCTGGGTCCCCTGCGCAGCCGGCGGCGTTCTTGGGGAGGGAGGCCCAGTGGAATGAATCGGAAGCCACACGAAACTTGGGAGACGGGTCTCGCGTTGTAGGCAGTGTGGCGGGTCCGGCTGATGGACGTGAACGACATCCGGGGGGAGGAGCGCCATGCCGCCCACAGGACGCGCGCGCATCAGGCGGTGGCGGCCAGACCATGCCTCGTCGCGGAGGGACGGTCGGGGGCCCCGACTGAGTGCTGGCGTGGCGACGTGGCGAGCCGGGCCGTGCCCGGCGGAGCTGGCCCAGTGATCCCGCATCGGCGCTCCTCCGTCGAGGTGTTCATTCTGGTAGCCGTGGCCGGACTGGTGCTGGGGCTGCCTCTCCTGTCGGCGGCGGCCGCCTTCCTGCTCATCTTGGGCCTGGCGGCCGACGGGATGGCGCGCCGCTCGCACGCGGTGGTGCAGGTGACGCATCGCCTAAGCCGGACCGGCGTCGCGATCGACGACGACGTCGAAGTGTGGCTCACGGTGGAGAACCCGGCACCCTGGCCTCTGCCCACGGTGCACTTTGAGGACGTGGTCCCTGATGGCGCAGACGTGGCGGCGCCGGTGCCTCGCGGGTATCAGCGGGTGTTCCGCGAGACCCGGGTGTGGGACGCCTTTCACATCGGCCCCCATGAGCGGGTGCGCCACCACCTCCGCCTGACCGCCCGTCTGCGGGGCCGCTGGGTCATAGGCCCAGCGCGGGTGTGGAGCCGCGACCCGCTGGGGTGGTCGCTGTTTGAACGCCAAACCGAGGACCAGCCGGTCCTGACCGTCTACCCCCGCCTGTACCGGGTGCCGCCGGGGATCCTGACGACTACGCACCCGGAGGGGGATCGACGGGGGCCCCCGTGGCATCCGCCGGACCCGCTGCGCGTGGTGGGCGTGCGGCCGTATGAACCGGGCGACCCGGTGCGCCTGATTCACCCGTATGCGACCGCGCGCACCGGCACCTTGCAGGTGAAGCGCCTCGAGCCCGAGGGCAGCGACCAGGTCGAGTTGCTGGTCCTGGCCTCCACGACCCGTCACCCCGGGCAGGGTACCGCACCCGACCTGTTTGAGGCCTTGGTGTCCGCCGCGGCATCGGTGGCCCACCTGTACATTCGGCGCGGCACGAGCGTGGGGTGCGCCGTGGTGGGCGCGGTGCACCGGTGGCCCCAGGGGGTGGCGCTGCCGCCGGGCCGGGGGGCCGACCAGTGGGCCCGGGTCATGACCGCGCTGGCTTGGGTCACGCCCAGCGGGGATCGCACCCTCGACCTGCTGCCGTCGCTGGGGGGATTGGTGCGGCGGCTGAGGCCGGGGGCCCACCTGGTGTATGCCGCCTGCTTTCACCGTGCCGAGTGGGACGTCCCCCTGCGCATCCTGGCCCAGCGCGGGGTGCGCATCACCTACATCCCGGTGGGACCGTACGGCGGCGCGCCGGCGGTGGCGGGGGTCCAGGTGCGGCCCTGGACGCCTGGGGTGCTGAAGCGATGACCGCCCGAGTCATGGTGTGGATCCTCGAGGTGGGATGGGCCGCCGCCTGGGCCCTGCACTTGGGCGTGGGCTGGGTGCCCGTCGCCCTGATGGTGCCCTCCGCCCTGGGGGCGGGGGTGCTTCGGCCGCAGCGGACGTTGGCCGTGCCGATGTGGGCGCTGGGGGCCCTGGCCGGCATCCTCACCGGCCAGTGGCTGGGCGGCATCCTCCTGCTGTATGCGATGTGGCGCGGAGCCTCGCCCCCCAATCTTGAGCACCCGGCCGTGTACGAGCGCCTCGAGCTGGCGATGGTCGGCACCGCCGCCCTCACCTACGTGGACCGGACTTGGGCCTGGACCCTGCCCGCGGCCCTGGTGTTTGGGCTTGGGACCACGCTGGAGGTGCACCGCGACCCCGGGACCCCCCGTCGCATGCAGCTCCGCTTGGCGGGCGTCCTCGCGCTGGCGGGGGCGGTCGGCGGGCTCGTGGTGCTGGCCGTCGTGGTGTTCGCGCCCTGGACCCTCGCGGTCCGGCTGCTGGCGGAGCTGGCGTTGGCGACCTTTTACCTGTTTGGGTTTATCACGGCGCTGCCGTTTCCGAAGAAGAAGCTCTTTAAGAAGAAGTTCCTTGTGGGCAAGGGTAAGGCCCATCTGGCTCACAGCGCCCCCGTGGTGCCATGGCTCGTGCTGCTGGTGGGGGCCCTGGTGCTCGTCGCCGTCGTGGTGTACGTGGTCCGGCACGGGCGCCGGCGGCGGCCGCGCCGCCTCGCCACGCCCGATGCCGCGGAGGCCCGACTGGACCGCGACGCCG
>JAJYPH010000166.1 GCA_021795575.1 Bacillota bacterium | reverse complement strand
GCCACGATGCGCAGCCGCTGGCCCTGCCGGCGGTGTCTCCGTGGTTCCTGAAGGCCCTGATCGCGACGGAGGACCGTACGTTTTACACGAATCTCGGGGTATCGTTTCAGGGCGTCGTGCGGTCCTTTTGGGTGGACCTGCTGGAGGGGGCCTATGTTCAGGGCGGCAGCACGCTTACGCAGCAGCTCGTGCGTGACCAGCTGCTGACCACCCAGAAAACCTTTCGCCGGAAATTGTCTGAGGCCCTGATCGCGCTGGCTGTGACGGCGCGGTATCCCAAGCCGGAAATCTTGGATTTGTATGTGAACCAAGTTTACCTGGGCAACGGCTACTGGGGGGTGGGCCGCGCCGCGCGCGGCTACTTCGGTATGCCCGCCCGCCGCCTGTCGCCTGCGCAGGCCGCGGTGCTGGCCGGCCTGCCGCAGGCGCCATCGGCTCTGGATCCGCTGGTGCACCGCCAAGCCGCGCGCCGGCGGGAGTGGGCCGTGTTGGAAAACCTTGTCGCGGTGCACGACTTGACCCAGAGCCGCGCCCACCAAATTTTTCGGATGCCCCTGCATCTGGTGCGGCCGCACCCCTGAGCGCCCCGCGCGCCCGATGGCGTATGCACGGCGCCCTCCCGGGAATGCTGGGACATACAGTCATGTTTGGGAGACGGTGCTCGTGGCATTTCAGGCAGTGAACGTGCAGACCGACATGGCCGTGGAGGCCCGGGAGCTGGTCCGAGGCGGGGCCCGTCGCGACATCCCCGGGGTGCGCGTGCAGGAAGACCGACGCGACGGCATGCTGGTGACCCGCGTGCACGTGGTGAGCGACGAGGCCGCGCGGCTGATGGCCAAGCCCGTGGGCCACTACATCACGCTCGACGTCCCCCGCTTCAAAGAGCGGGACAGCGACTTGCGGGACCGCGTCACGGAGGCCATGGCGGAGGTGCTCACCCCGCTGTTGGCCCGGCCCTTGGGAGAACACGTCCTGGTGGTGGGCCTGGGCAACTGGAACGCCACGCCGGACGCGCTGGGTCCGCGCGTCGTGGACCGGCTCTTGGTCACGCGGCATCTGGAAGCGGTGGTGCCCACCGACATTCGGGGGCGCATGCGGCGCGTGTCGGCGGTCGCGCCAGGCGTGCTGGGCACCACCGGTATTGAAACCGTGGACATCATTCGCGGCATCGTCCGGGAGGCCCAGCCGGATCGCGTGGTGGCGGTCGACGCGTTGGCCGCACGCAGTCCCTCCCGCCTGTTGGCGTCGCTGCAGGTGGCCGACACGGGCATCCATCCGGGATCCGGGGTGGGCAATCGGCGGGAAGGCATCACGGAGGAGACGGTGGGGGTTCCCGTGATCGCCATTGGCGTCCCCACGGTGGTGCTGGCGGCCGGCATGGTGTGGGAGGTGGTGAGACGGCTGGCGGCCACGCTGAAGGACGACGCGGCGTTTCACCGAGCCTTGGCGGAGATGGAGCAGGACGACCAGCGGCAGTTGGTGGATGAAGTGATGGGCCCTGAGCTGGGGACGTTGATGGTGACGCCCAAAGAAATCGATGTCCTGGTGAACGACATGGCCGAGGTGTTGGCCGATGCCTTGAACCGCGCCCTGCAGCCTGATTTGGACCGTGCGGAATGGGCCTAGCGGTAGGCTGAGATTGGGGCGGGGGGATGGCTTGGAAAGCCGAGGGCGGGGGGCGGTGGCGAAAATCACCCCCGGAGGTCGTTGGGTCCCCCCCACCAGAGGCGCATGCCCCCATAGGCACTCACGTGTCAGGGAACGCGCGACCTTAAGGGATTCTGGTGGCCCGGTGGCGACGTCGTCCGGGAGGTGATCCCGACGGACCATGGAGGTTCTCGGGGAGTCCCGACTCGGCGCCTAGCGGGGTTGGGCCCCATGCATACCGGTCGCAGACCCGGGCGTCCATCCGGCACCGGGCCATGCCGCCTGCTGGGCGGGAGACGGCCTCCCGCGGGTCCCGCGCGGTGGGCCGGTTGCCCCGCCGCACAACGTGGCGTATAGTCGGCAATGGCAGAAGACTCGGAGATTCCCTGGAAGGTCTAATGGTTAAGCTGCGCTAACGGGCGAAAGAAAGTGAGGTGAGTGCAACCACTGGCCAAGTGTAGCGTGTATGGCTCGACCTTCTAGGGCGGCACGACTCCCGGAAAGGAGCAACCGCAATTGTTCACGCGAGCACAAGACAGCAAGCCGCGCGCGCCGCGATGGCGCCGCCTGATGGCGATGGTGGGTGTCGCAGCGTTTACCGCCACTCTGGCGGCCTGCGGTAGCACACCCAGCAGCACGGGATCGAAGACCGTCACCATCGTATTCGCGACCCAGGGCTTGGGGGCGGAGGCCAAGGCCACGCAAGCAGCGATCAAAGGATTTGAGAAGCTCCATCCACACATCCACGTGACCACGAACACTTTGTCGGCGTCCTCCAACACGGCCTACCAGTCACTCGTGACGGACTTTGGGTCCAACGCGCCAACACCGGACGTCATCACGGCCGACGTGATCTGGCCAGCGGCCTTTGCCTCAGCGGGCTGGATCATGCCCTTGAACCGGTTTCACCCGTCGCTCTCGAGCTTCTTTCCCGGCATGGTAAAGGCGGGTCAGTACCACGGACAGCTGTATGCGATGCCGTGGTTCATCAATGTTGAGGGGCTGTACTACCGGACGGACTTGGTCAAGACGCCACCCAAGACATTCACCCAGTTGGTCAAGGAAGCCAAGAGTGCCATGGGCCACGGTCGCATTGGCCTCGCGTTTGAGGGGAACAAGTATGAAGGCGCGGTCACGGTGTTCCAGGATGTCTCGGGGGGATTCGGTGGTCAGTTCCTGAATGCCCAAGGCAAGCCCGTGCTGAATTCGCCCCAAAACATTGCTGCACTCACCTGGCTGGACAATGCGATCAAGAGCGGATTGTCACCGGCCGCGGTGACCGGGTGGGAAGAGGGCAACGTGCAGGACGCGTTCCTTTCGGGCAAGGCGGTCTTTGCCACCAACTGGCCGTACCTGTTTCCGCTGGCTGAGCAGAAGGGATCCGCCGTGAAGGGGAAGATTGGCTTTGCCCCGCCGCCGGCGCAGCCGGGCGGCCGGTCGACGGCCTCGCTCGGCGGCGACATGCTGGTCATCAACAAAAACACGCGCTATCCCAAGCAGTCGTGGGAACTGGTCAATTACTTGACCTCGGCCACGACCATGGTCCAGCGGGCGCTGATCTCCGGAGACCCCCCGGCGCGTCAGGATGCCTACACGGGGTCGCTGTTGAAGCAGGCGCCCTGGTTTGCCCAAGAGGAAAAGGTGTACGTCGATGCCACGCCGCGACCCGTCACCCCACTGTACCCGCGCATCTCGGCACGGATCCAGACGGCGCTGTCGGCCGTGTATTCGGGTCAGCTGACCCCGCGGCAGGCGCTGAATCAGGCCCAGACCCAAGTGCAGGCCATCATCAGTGGCAAGTGAGCAGCCGGGGGCGGCTGCACAGGGCAACCGCCCCCCCCTTTGGGGGCGTCGACGGTCTGTCGAGCGCAAGCGAGCCGCGCTGGGCTACGGCCTGGTCGTGCCGGCCCTATTGGCGCTGGGAGCCGTGGCGCTCTATCCCCTGCTTTACAATCTCGTCCTGTCGTTCCAGCATCATGTGCTCACGGAGCCGGGCACCAACGCCGTGGTGGGGTTTGCGAATTATGTCGCACTGGCCACGGACCCGGCATTTCTCGGAGACCTGGTTCGCACCCTAGGGTTCACGGGGGTGTCCGTGGCCGTGGAGTTTGCGGCAGGCTTGGGCTTGGCGCTGGTGGTGCACCAATCGTTTCGTGGGCGTGGATTAATCCGCGCGTCGATTTTGATCCCGTGGGCTGTGCCGACGGCCGTGTCCGCTCTCCTGTGGAAGGCTTTCTTTCAGCAGCAAAGCGGCTTTGTGGACTTCGCACTGACGCACCTCGGCCTGCCCGGCAGTCACCTCGTGTGGTTCAACTCCCCCCTGCTGGCGTGGGTGCCCATCATCGTGAGCGATGTGTGGAAAAACACGCCGTTCGTCGCGCTCATCCTGTTGGCTGGACTTCAAACCATTCCCCGTGAGCTGTACGAAAGTGCGCAGTGCGACGGTGCCCGTGCGTGGCAGTCCTTTTGGCGCATCACGCTGCCCCTGCTTCGACCCGCGATTTTGGTAGCGCTGATTTTCCGCACGTTGAGCGCGTTCCTGGTGTTCGACGTTGTCTACGTGATGACGGGAGGTGGCCCGGGGACCAGCACTGAGGTGATATCGTACTATAACTGGTACAAATTTATGGTGTCCTTGAACTTCGGCTATGGCGCAGCCGTGGCTCTGGTCATCACGTTGCTGGCCTTGGCGCTGGCGGCGGTGTATGTCCGCATCCTGCACACGAGGGGGGATCTGACGTGAGGCGGGCCGGACTATGGATCCTCACCGCGGCCATTGTCTTGTACTCTCTTTTTCCGTTCTTCTGGATCCTCAAGTCTTCGTTGGAGCCCACGAGCTCCGTAATCGGCGCCGTGAAGGGCCTGTGGCCCGGGCATCCCACGCTAACCCACTATCAAGCCATTTTTGTCCAAGGGGGATTTGGCCAGCCGTTGTTGAACAGCACCATCGTGGCCGGATCCACCACGGTTCTGGCGGTGGTGCTGGGCGCTCTCGCCGCCTACGCGCTGGCGCGCCTGCCAATGCGGGGCAAGGCCATCGTGCTCGGATCCGTGCTGTTGGTGTCTTTCTTTCCCCAAATCGCCATGGTGGGGCCGTTGTTCCTGGTGTTCCGCCACCTGCAGTGGCTTGACACGTATCAGGCGTTGGTGGTCCCCTACTTGATCCTATCCCTGCCGATCACCACGTGGATTCTCACGGCGTTTTTCGCGCAGATACCCCGTGAACTGGAGGAAGCGGCCATGGTGGATGGCGCCGGACTGTGGCGCACGCTGTGGTCGGTATTCGCGCCGGTGGCCATTCCCGGTCTCTTTACCGCGGCCATCCTGGATTTCCTGTTGTCGTGGAATGACCTGCTGTTTGCCCTGTCATTCATGAACAGTCCCAACATGTACACGGTGCCGCTGGCGTTGGTGAACTTCCGTAATGCGTACTACGTCCATTACGGTCAGGTTTATGCCGGCGTCATCGTCGCCTCCCTGCCCATTGCACTGGTGGTGCTGTTCCTGCAGCGCCGTATCGCGTCCGGCCTGACGGCCGGAAGCGTCAAGGGCTGACCGTCCTGCGTAGGTAGAAGGTGGCCCCAGGGCGGTGGCCGCAGCACCAGCGGCGGGTCCTGGCGCGTTCGGGCAAGTGCCCGCCCCTGCGCCGGCCTGACCCTCGTGCCGCGGCCGGCGCTCGACCACGAGCCGCATGATCCTGGTTTGGCTCTTGTACACCCGCAATGAGACGGTCGCCGCCCTGACCAGCCTGGAGCGCGAAGCCGGGGGCCCGAAGGATCTCCTGGCCTGGGCGCGAACAGTTCGGCCTAATGGCGGAAACTTACGGCACATGAAGGCACATGAGGGCGCATGTGGGCACATTACAATGGACGGCTTGCGCCGTCCATTGGGAGAAGTCCTGAAGGAGCCCAGTCGGGATCGGACGTCGGAAGCGGTTTAGTGGCTGCGACCAGCCAACTGCTGCTCCGCCATCTCGATCATCTTGCGCACCATGTGGCCGCCGACCGCCCCACACTGGCGGGCCGGGACATCGCCCCAGTAGCCGTCGTCCGCGCCAGAGATGCCCAGCTCGTGAGCCAGTTCGTACTTGAACTGGTCCAGCGCCTTCTCCGCTCCCCGCACCAACGCACGGTTGCCGGTGTTGCTTCCTTGCGCCATTGTTGCTCACCTCCTACGATGCTAGTGTTTCCGAACGTCCCGCCGCTACCCGCGGAAACCGTTGACGTTTCATCCACCCGAATTTGTGGCTCAGCGGCCCGCGCGGCGCGCGCCCGTTCGGCCCGCGAGCGACTCCTCGGCCATTTCAATCATCTTGCGGACCATGTGTCCGCCGACGGCCCCGCACTGGCGGGCCGGCAGGTCGCCCCAGTAGTTGTCGTCGGGAATCTGCACGCCAATGTCGCGCGCCGCCTCGTATTTGAAGTTGTCCAACGCACTCTCCGCGCTGCGCACCAGGGCCCGGTTGCCCGTGTTGCTGCCTCGTGCCATGTCTGTCACCTCCCAAACTTATGCTGGTGCTAGTGTCCCGTGGGTCCCGATGAATATGCCCGAGCATGGCGCCTCGGCCGTGGAGCCGTCTGGCACCGATGGCGGTCGCTGCCACTCGGTGGTCACGTGGGCTGACGGCGGCGGGCGCGCACGCGCGGGCGGGCGGACTCGGACCGGCGCGCCGGCCCCAGCATTTGGCCCGGGAGCATCTCCTGTTCGTTGATGAGCCACCAGGACAAGAGCGCCACCACAAACGCCAGGCCGGCGGCTCCGAAGAAAATGATCGGGCGCACGCGCATCGCGAGGGCGAAAATCGGAGGGCCCAGCGCCACCCCGAAGAAGCGCACCGACCCGTAGAGGCTGGTGACCACGCCGCGCTCGCTGGTGGACGTGGCACTGGTCACCAGCGTGTTGATCGCCGGGAGGGCGGCGCCCGTGCCGATCCCCTGCAAGACTAGGGCGGGCATCGCCCAAAACGGATTGAAGATGAGGGCCTCGGCCAGCATGGCCAAGCCGATGAGGCCCAGTCCCCCAGCCACCACCGGGCGCGCCCACCGTGCCAGGCGCGCCTGCATGACCGTGCCCGCCACGTACGACGCGACGGCGGAAAACAGAACGGGGACGGCAATCATAAGCCCGCGAGCCATTTCCCCCACACCATACGGGCGCTCCAGAATGTCCGCGAGGTAGGACAGGACGCCGAACAAGATGAACAGCACCGTGGCCCCGCCGAGAAAGGTGACCAGCAGTGACGCGGCCTTGCGCTGAAAGACCCGGCGGAGCCCTTGCCAATACTGGCCCATGGTGGCGGCTTGGGGTCGGTCGCGGGGCTCGCGGATCACCCACCACACCGCCGCGGCGACCGGGAAGCTCAGCAGGCCATACACAAAGAAGGGCGCAAACCACACGGCCAGCGCGACGGCGGACCCTGCGATCGGGGATACCACCTTGCCCAGTCCGTTGGACGCTTCGAGCGTCCCGAGCGCCTTGACCCGCTGCTGGCTGCGGTACATGTCCCCGGCCAGCGCCATGGCCAGCTGGTAGGTGCCGCCCGCCCCGATGCCCTGGAGGATGCGAAAGCCAATGATAAATCCGTATGCATGAGGCAGGAACCAGCTGGAGAACCCCGCCCCGAGGCCCGCCAGGCCATAGACGACCAAAGCCGGCACCATGACGATTTTTCGTCCGACGCGGTCCGACAGGGCGCCCGCGAACGGAATGACGATACCGGCGGGAATGGAAAACACGGTGATGACCAGCCCTGCCTGGAGCAGGTTCACGTGCAGCACCGCCATCAGTTTGGGGAGCACGGGGATCAGCATAGAGTTCCCCAGCACCATGAGAAACGGCACCAGCGACAGGACCAGCAGTTTGGAGCGGTCCTGTCCGCCGGGGTCAGCCGGCGCGTCGGTCTGGGTCGACATGGACATTCCTCCCATCAAGTTGCGCCTGGGTATAACGTGTCCGCGCGCCCGGTGCCTCACGCGTGCAGTGTCAAGCGGGCCCCGGCCGCATAGCGTGCAAGCGCCGCCCCGAAGCGACGGGGCGTGGGGCACGTCACCCAGGACGAACAGGGAGGGGTCGCGATGGCAGACAGCGATCGGGCATGGGTCGGCATCTTGGACTTTCCAGCCGCCGACCGCGAGGCGCGCCCCCGGCAGCGCGGCCTGACGATGGTGATCGACAAAGGCCTCGGGCT
>JAJYPH010000165.1 GCA_021795575.1 Bacillota bacterium | reverse complement strand
CCAGAGCGCGCCCGCCGCCGCCACCAGCGCGCCCAGCGCCCAGGGCAGGACGCCCAGCCACGGCGCCCGGCGCGGGGACTCGTGCTCGTGGCCCACGCTGTGCCTCCTCTCGCCGCTCGTCTTGCGGTAAGTGTACTGCTCGGGGAATGGCCGAGCGGCGGCGCCGTGGCGCTGTCCGGGCCGGCCGGCGCCATGGGCTATACTTTCGGGGGGTGCGGGAGCGCCCGAGGAGTCGCTGGCGCGGCAGGGGGTGGCGCATGTCAACGGAGCACGTGCCCGAATTTGGGCGTGACCCGGGTGGCTTGAAGCTTTTTATCGGCGCCGCGCCGGGGGTGGGCAAAACCTATACGATGCTGCGTGAGGCACTTCGCCTGCGTCAGACAGGCATCGACGTGGTCGTGGGCAACGTCGACACGCACGGCCGCCCCGATACCGAGCAGCAGCTGGTGGGCCTCGAAGTCATGCCGCCCAAGTCCATTTATGTGGGTGGGCGCGAATTCTACGAAGTGGACTTGGAAGGGCTCGTCGCGCGCCACCCCGCCGTCGTGGTGATTGACGAGCTGGCCCATGCCAACGCGCCGGGCTCCCTGTTCCCCAAGCGCTATCAGGATGTCGAGTATCTTCTGGGGCACGGCTTGTCGGTGCTGACGGCCGTGAACGTTCACCACTTGGAAGGCATTCACCGGGACGCCGAGGCCATCACCGGGATCCCGGTGCGCGAGGTCATACCCGCCGAATTCGTGAAGCGCGCACAGGAAGTGACCGTCATCGACGTGACGCCGGAAACCTTGCGCCAGCGCCTGCTGGATGGCGACGTGTACCCCGTGAACCAGGTGCAGCATGCCTTGAACAATTTCTTTAAGCTCGAAAACCTGTCCGGCCTGCGTGAGCTCGCGTTGCGGGCCGTGGCGGAGGACGTGGACGAACGGCTGGAGCACTCGTACGCCCGCCGACGCATTCCCGGGCCGGTCGGGGCCCGCGAGGTCATCCTGGTATCCGTGAGCCATCCGTCGCGGGCCGCCATGCTGCTGGCCCGGGGGCAGCGCATGGCCCACCGCATGAAAGCCGACCTCTACGCCCTCACGGTCGCCCGCACGGCCGAGGACCTTCAGTCCCCACGGGACCGGGCGCGCTTGGAACAGCTGCATACGCTGGCGGACCAGTACGGGGCCGAGTGGATTTTGGAACCCCAGAACGACCGCAAGCTGGGCCCTGTCATTCTGTCCACCGCTGAGCGTCTCAACGTCACCCAGATTGTCATTGGCCAGCCCGCACGGGACCGCCGCTGGACCACCCTGCTCACCCCGCGGCCGGTCCACCATCTCCTGCGCGAGCTCACCTACGCGGACCTTCGGATTGTGGGGTGGAAGGTACAGGACCAAGTGGTCACCCATTCGCCGGATTCCGGGGCGATGGGACCCGAGCAGCCCCATCTGCCCGGCCGCCTGACGATTTACGTCGGCGCGGCCCCCGGCGTAGGCAAAACGTTTCGCATGCTGCAGGACGCGCGGGACTGGCGAGAGCGCGGCGTGGACGTGGTGGCCGCGCTCATCGACACGCACGGCCGGGAGGCCACACGCCGGGAAATCGGCGACCTACCCAGCATTCCCCTGATGCACATGCAGTTCGGCGGACGCTCTTACGAGGAGCTGGACGTCGAGGCGGTGGCCCGGCGGCATCCGCAGATGGTGCTGATCGACGAGCTGGCGCACAGCAATGTCCCGGGGAGCACCCGGGACAAGCGCTACCAGGACATCGTGTATCTGCTGGGCCAGGGCATCGACGTGGTCACGGCCGTCAACATTCAGCATCTCGAGAGCCTGCACGACAAAGTGGCCCACATCACCGGCGTTAAAGTGCGCGAGCGCGTGCCCGACTGGTTCATGAAGCTCGCTCATCAGATCAAACTGATCGACGTCACGTCGGAAACCCTGCAGCAGCGCTTGGTCGATGGCCAGATTTATGCCCGCGACAAAATCGAAAGCGCGCTCGCCAATTTTTTTCAAACCGCCAACCTGGCCGCGCTGCGCGAGCTTGCGCTGCTGGAGGTGGCGGATGACGTGGACCTCCGCCTGCGCCGCTCCGTCGGCGACACCCCGGAAAAGATTTTGGTCTGCGTCAACCTGCGCCCGCACGCGGAGCGGCTGATAAGGCGGGGCTGGCGGCTGGCGGACCGGCTACGGGGGGAGTTGTGGGTGCTGGTCGTCGAGGCCCCGGAGTCCACTTGGCGGCACCGGGACGACCTCGGGCGCATTCAGGAGCTGTCTGACCGTCTGGACGCGCGCTTTTTTACCCGGACCGCCCACGCCGAGCAGGTGGGGCAGACGATCGCGGAGACGGCCGAGGAGCTCGGGGTCACCCAACTGGTCGTCGGACAACCCATCCGCCCGAAGACCCTGCGCGGGCGGATGCGGATGAACCCGATTGACTACGTGCTGTCGCATGTGGACTTCGTCGACCTGTACGTCGTGGCCCATACCCGCCCGTGACGGTCCGGCTTAAGCGCCCCCCGCCTACACACACTGATCCCGTCTCAAAGAATTTATGTCAGAGTTTTTGGTGGCACCCCGTCTCGGTGTCAGGTATAATGGCCCCGTACCGCCGGGTGTGTCACATATTTGAAAGGGAGTGTCCGTTTGAAGGCCCAAGACGTACTGGCGCTGATGCAGAAAAACTCGGTCGAGATGCTGGACCTGCGCATCACCGACTTGCTGGGACGGTGGCACCACTTCACCCTGCCCGCCGCCGAAGTGGACGCCGAGGTGTTTCGCCAGGGCGTGCCCTTTGACGGGTCCAGTTTTATTGGGTTCCGGTCCATCGACCAAAGCGACATGGTCATCCTGCCCGATCCGGAGACCGCCGTGATGGATCCGTTCGCTCCAGTGCCCACGCTCGCGATCATCGGGGACGTGGCCGAACCGACGCTGCGGCCGTTCACGCGCGATCCGCGCTCCGTGGCCGCCCGGGCGGAAGCCTACCTGAAGGCGAGCGGCATCGCCGACCTGTCGTACTGGGGCCCCGAGTTGGAATTTTTTCTGTTCGATGGCGTCCGATATGGCACGAGCCAACATGAATCGTTCTACGAGCTGGAGTCGGCCGAGGGGTCGTGGAGCAGTCGCGAGGGGCGCCGCCAGGGTTACGAGGTGCGGCCCAAAGGGGGCTACGCGCCGCTGCCCCCCACGGACAGCACCTATCCGGTGCGAACGGAAATCGTCCAGTGGCTCCTGCGCCAGGGCATCCGCGTGGAGATGCACCACCACGAGGTGGCGACCGCCGGCCAGCAGGAGATTGATCTGCGCTATCAGACGTTAAAGCGCCAGGCGGACACCGTCATGCTGTACAAGTACACGGTCAAAAACACCGCCGCCCGCCATGGCAAAACCGCGACGTTTATGCCGAAGCCGCTTTATGGCGACAACGGCAGCGGGATGCACGTGCATCAGTCGCTGTGGCGCGCCGGTGAGCCGCTGTTTCATGACGCCGAGGGCTACGGGGGCCTGTCGGCCCTGGCCCTGTCGTATCTGGCCGGCATCTTGGCGCATGCGCCGGCGCTGCTGGCGTTCACCAACCCCACGACCAACAGCTACAAGCGCTTGGTGCCGGGCTACGAGGCGCCCGTCAACCTGGTGTACTCGCTGGGCAACCGGTCGGCCGCCGTCCGCATTCCCGTCACCAACGCCCCGGCGGCCAAACGGGTGGAGTTTCGCACCCCCGACCCCACGGCCAATCCGTATCTCGCCTTTTCGGCCATCATGATGGCGGGCATCGATGGCGTGCGGCGGTCGCTGGACCCCAGGACCCTGGGGTTTGGGCCCGTGGACAAAAACATCTACGAGCTGCCGGCGACCGACCGGGAAGGCATTGCCAGTGTCCCCGGGTCCCTCGCCGAGGCGCTCAGCGCGCTCGAGCAGGATCATGACTTCCTGCTGGCCGGCGGCGTGTTCACCGAGGACCTGCTGTCCACATGGGTCGAGACCAAGCGAACCCTCGAGGTGGAACCACTGCAACTCCGTCCCCATCCGCTGGAGTTCCAGATGTACTTTGACGCCTGACCGACGCCGGAGTGGCCCTCCGCTAGGGGGGCGGCGAGGCTGGAGCCTCCGCCGCCCCCCGTTCCGTGCGGTTCACGGGCATCGGCTGGCGTGCGCGGGCGCCACGGCCTCCTCGGTACCTCGGTCGGCGGAGCCCCACGCGTCCGTCAACCGCGCAAAGTCGGCGTCCAGCCGGGCGAGCGCCTCGAAGCGGGCGCGGTCGATCAGCACGGCGACGGGCTTGCCCGCTCGCGTGATGACGACGCGGTCCCCTGGTACGAAACGTGATGCCACCCCTCGTCGAATCGGTGGCCTGCCGACGCGGCGTCAACGGACCTGGCCGGTCAACCACCCTCCCTGCATGATCCCCAATACTCCACCACCGCTGACAGCCCGGGCTGTCTGTTGTCCTAGCCAGGCGCCATGGCTGCGGATCGCGACCGCGCGTTGCAACGCGCGCGCGCGCCTGCTATACTGATCGTGGTTGCCGAAGTGGCGGAATTGGCAGACGCGCGCGACTCAAAATCGCGTGTGGCAACACCACGTGCCGGTTCGAGTCCGGCCTTCGGCACCAACCTTTATAATGCGCTTCACCCAAGGCCCCACCAAAACATCAAGCCGTAGCCCAAGGCGTGGACCACGGCCAACCCCTTGAGCCACCAGTCGCGGGCATTGCGGTCCCGTGGGTCGTCCACCCGCGTTCCGCTCGCGACCAGGCCGGACAGCACCGCCACGAGGCAGGACCACCAAAACCGCGGCGACAGCGCCAGCGCGGCCCCGGCAGCCATCACCGCGGCCAGCGCGGCATAGACGGTCGGCACTTCCGCACCCTTTCGCCCGTACAGGCGCTGCCAGGCGGCGGGTGAGGTCCGCTTCTGGGGGGTGGCCCGCCAGTCCGCATCAATGTCCACCACGTGGTGCTGCATCACGGACGCGTTGCAAATCACGCCCTGGATCAGCGCCACCGCAACCAGTGCGGGGGACCAGCGCTCGCCCATCGCCCACCCCGCCGCCAGCACCCCCAGCACCATCGGAGGAAAGATGCCCAGCCACTCCCCGGCCAGCGGCCGATAGCAGAGGCGGGCCGGCGGCAGGCTGTACAGCACCGCCGACGCCAGTGCCACCAGGCCCATGCCGCCCAGCACCGCGCCACGCCAGCTGGCGAGCCAAATTAAGAGTCCGAGGCCCAAGCCGCCCGCGATCACCACGAGGCGAACCAGCTCGTTCACCGTGATGAGTCCCAGCCGTAGAGCCTGCGACCCGCCGAGATAGTTGCCCACATTTAGCCGGTCGGTCCCAGAGTTCCAGTCGTACAGATCGTTCAGTCCGTGCGTCACGTAGCCTTGCAGGAGCGCGCCACCCACCAGCACCGCCGCCAGGGCCAGCGGCCAACCCGGCAGCACGCGCGGGGCCCACACGGCGCCGAGCGCGACCGTCGACGCGGTCCAGGTGACCAGCTGCACAGGCCGGCCAAGCCTCATGGCCGCCTCCGCCCACCGTGCCGGCCGCTGGGGTTCCCAGTGCACTGCCATCGAAGCCCTCCTCCCCCGGTCCTCCCGCTCGCGCCTGTCCCTTGTGCCCCAGTGTACGACCCGACTGCCAAATACGGTAGAAAGGCGCCCCGGGGGAGGGGCCATTCGGCCCAGGGGTCGCTTGACAACCGGACTTCCGAGTAGGCTAATGGGGTCAGAGGAAGGCTGTGGCCAGGCGCCACGCCGCGTCACCGTGAAAGGGGTGATTTCACCGTGTGGTTTCGTGGATCAGCATCTCTGCGAATCGCTGCCGTCGGCGTAGCCGTCGGGATTGGCCTGTTGGCCGCTGGCTGCGGCAGCGCCAGTGCCAGTGCCAAGGGCTCACCGCCGGCCAAGACCAGTGCCGCGAGTTCCGTCACGGCGTCGGTTCGGATCGGCCACGCGACGGTCAAGGGCAAGTCCATTCAGGTCTTGACCAATGCCCAAGGCATGACCCTGTATTGGGAAACGACGGACACGGCCACCACCAGCCACTGCACCGGCAGCTGCGCGTCGCTGTGGCCCCCACTGCTGAGCAGCCATTCGTCCCTGGGAAGCCCGACGGGCCTGACCAAGGCGTGGGCGGTCGTGAAGGACGGCAATGGCAGTCAGGTGTCGTATGACGGGCATCTACTGTACACGTACAGCGGCGACACGTCCCCTGGCCAGGCGGCCGGCGAAGGCTTGTTCGGCAAGTGGACCGTCGCCACCCCCAGCATGGCGTCCACACTGTCGGCCAGCAGCAGCAGCGGGAGCGGCAGTTCCGGCGGCGGTTGGTAGAGGCGTTCCCGAGGCAGAGGGCCGGGCGAACCGGCCCTCTCTGTTTGCGTACGGCGGGACGGCTCCCGTGCCTCGGCGCATCCAGGGGCACACCGCGCACGGATCCCACCAGAACCTCATCGGGCCGCGGCACCGGTAAACCGTCGTCATGTCGCTCCAGAGGCACCGGCCAGGGCCCCGCGCCGCCGGAGAAGCGAGGACGCACGCGGGTGTCGGCCGGGTGTTTCGCTGGCGACGCCTTGGCCGTCGCCTACTCGGGCACGACCGGCGCCTGGGCCACCACGCGTCCCATCCGGACGGCGCGCACCATGGCCGACGCCCGGCATCGCCTGGCGCTCCACCGCAGGTTTCAGTCACGGCGCGGGGCGTCCGCCGGCTACTGTGGGCGAACCTGCACCCGCCGGTGCCGTGGACCCAGGCGCAGGGAGCGCTGAACGTGGTCCCCTACCCCCAGCCGGACAACACCTTAGGTTGGCCGCTTATGCCAATACCGTCTACGCGACGGCCGAGCCACAACGCCGCTGGAGTCCGGCCGGGAACGTCAGGAGATGAGCGCGTGGGCCCCGCAAGCGACCGACGTGGCAGCGGCATCGATCCCATCGCCTATGATGGGCATACCAACGTCAAGCACGGCAATGACCGTGGAAAGGAGGGGCCTCATGGCCGATGCACCGGTCACCTCGCTGGATGTCGCGCGCTATATCCTGCGCAAGGCGGGGCCCATGACCACCATGAAACTCCAAAAGCTCGTCTACTATGCGCAAGCGTGGTCCCTGACCTGGGACGATCACCCTCTGTTTCAAGACCCCATTGAGGCCTGGGAGAACGGGCCCGTCGTGCGGGCGCTCTTTGACCGGCATCGTGGCCAGCGGTGGATTCGGGATCTGGACCCAGGATCCGACCCGGTCTTAGACGCGCTCCCACGCGAAACCATCGAGGGGGTGTTGGAGCGGTATGGGGCCCTGAGCCCGGAGGTGCTCAGCGAGCTCACCCACGCCGAAGACCCGTGGCGCGACGCCCGTCGTCAGGGAGGGCCGGCCCCCATCATCCCGCAGGAGGCCATCGAATTGTATTACCGCGGGGTGCTGATGAATGTGCTCGCCGAAGGCCGCGCCGAGCCCGCTGACGATGTGGAGGGCAACCTGTTCTGGCTGAAGACCCTTCTAAGTCAGGTCGGTCCCACCACCCGTCACGACGAGTGGGACACGGGACCCGCGCGGGGGCGCGAAGTGTGGTGACTCCCTACGTCCCCGAACCGGGCGACATTGTCTGGCTGAGCTTTGATCCGCAAGCGGGCCACGAGCAGGCGGGCACTCGGCCCGGCCTCCTCGTCTCGCAAGCGAGCTTCAACCAGCGCACTGAGGCACCGGCCGAGGTGCTGGACCGCGTTCCGAATAATTTCCACGCCATCCTCGCCATGCCATAGGGTCAGTCGGTGGTTGGATCCCCGCCTGGGTGTAGAGCCGCGACCGGATCCGAGCCTGGAGTGCAACCTGACGCGAAAGTTGCCTATAGCGTTGTAGCGTTGCCGGGCCCCGCCCGCCGCGGTTCGCTCTCGGTAGCCGGATCGCATAAAGGAGCGAGAAGGGCAAAATCCATACGCCCCGATTATTCGTTCCAAAGTTTGCGTCTTAGAGGATGGGGG